>JBHIEV010000016.1:0-23590 GCA_046760805.1 Bathyarchaeia archaeon | reverse complement strand
GCCATAAGAGCCATGATAGATGAGGCACTGAAGTGTAAACAGACAGGGAAAGAAAAAGTGTTAGCCTGCAACGTCTCGGGCCACGGATTTCTCGACATATTCGGATACAAGAAAGTGTTAAACCTTCAGTGAGACAGCTCAGAAAGGCGCTTTCAATCTTCGTCCAACATTTGCTGGCAGGTAGATCAAATACGGTTACAATATCGACCATTGCCAACTTCAATTCAGGTTGAATTGAACACCGTTTTCGGCACATCAACATGCGATGATATCAAATTCTCTGAGTCTGTGCAGAATTCCGTGGCTAGAAATGCTATTGCTTTTCAACTTCTTTGGCGACTTCTTCTATAACCTCTAGCGCTGGGTCAACTAGGTCCCTCGTGATGTTCAGTGGCGGAACTATTCTGACAGTAGAAGCTCCACAGGTTATGACCGTGACCCCCCGTCTCCAGCATCTCATCATAATCTCCTCCGCCTTCTTTTTTCCAGGCTCTTTGGTTTCCTTGTCTTCAACAATCTCTAGCCCGATCATAAGTCCCTTCCCCCGAACGTCCCCGACGATTGCACACTCGTCTTTCAGATTTTCAAGCCGTTTCAAAATGTGACTGCCTTGTTTCGTGGCGTTTTCGAGAAGTTTCTCCCGCTTAATCACATCTATGACTGCCAATGAGGCGACACATGCAATAGGATTTCCGCCGAAGGTGCTTGCGTGAGACCCCCCCTCCCAATCCATGATACTAGCCCGTGCAACCGTGGCTCCAAGGGGCAGCCCCGATGCAATGGCTTTGGCTATGCAGACAATGTCGGGTTGGACTCCCCAATGCTCGATGGCAAACCACCGTCCAGTTCGGCCCATCCCAGCCTGAACCTCATCGTCAATCAAGAGCAAACTATACTTATTAGCCAGCTTCTTCAAGCGTTGAAAGTATCCTGGCGGCGGAACCACGTATCCTCCTTCACCCTGCACAGGTTCAAAGATAATGGCTGCAACCTCCTCAGGAGGAACGTATTTCTGAAGGACCATCTCGTCGATGAAGTCAACACACCAGTAGTTACATTCTGGATAGGACAGCTTGAAGGGGCAGCGGTAGCAGTACGGATAGGGGACGTGCGTAACCCCTGGGAGCAGTGGGAAAAATTGTCGTCTCTGAACAGGCTTGCTAGCCGTGAAGGACAACGCCCCCAACGTTCTTCCATGAAAAGCACCTGTAAAGGCTATGAATCGGTGCCTCCGTGTATGCCACTTAGAAGTCTTGATAGCCGCCTCCACAGCCTCAGTTCCGCTATTTCCGAAATACACCTTCTTTTCAAACCGTCCAGGAGTTATCTCGGAAAGTTTTCCAGCTAGATCCACAACCTCCTTGTAATAGAAGTCCGTGTTTGAGTAGTGGAGAAACCTCTCGCACTGTCTCTTTATCGCCTCAACAACCTTAGGATGAAGATGGCCCACGTTCAGGCAGACTAGCCCTGAGTTGAAGTCTATGTACTCGTTTCCATCCACGTCCCTCAGTATGCAGCCCTTCCCAGACTCAATGACGAGCGGGTAAAACCGGACGTAAGAGGGTGAGATCAGTGTCTCGTCCTTTTTGACAAGCTCCATCGCTCTTGGACCAGGGGGAGGAACGACAATTTTTGGATAATCACCCATGCCCTTTCACCAAGGAAATATCCAATTAGAACAAACGGTGTTTTATAGTTTGTCCACTGGTGTACGATGTAATCAACGCCTCTAACCTGACACCTAAATTAGAATATTGGAAGACCCTGATTGGCTGTTCGAAGAACCCCTAGGCTTTAGCTAATGTTATCTCCATCGTTGAAACATTTCGCGTCTGACCCTCAGCTCCAGTCACTTGCTGCGTGTCGATGTCTATGCTTTTCACTCCCACGTCCTTCACAAAGGCACGACGGAGCAACTCTACCGTGTCGACAGCTCTGCTGATCGCTCGCCCCCTTGCCTTGACCACTACTTCCTTCTCGCCAGCGTTGAAGAAGGTGATGCAGGCAACCACGTAGTTCATCACGGGTTTTCTGCCAATGAGAACTGTATTTTCAGCTCTAGCCGCCTCTTTTGGTGCCTTTTTCTCTTTGGGCTTTTCTTCTTTCTTGGCCTTCTCTTTCTTCTCTTCTTTTGGTTTCTTCTGCTTTTTTGAAGCCATGTTTCTTCATCCCATCATTGATACGTAGTTTTGTGGATTGTGAGCTATAGTTCGAGCTGAAGCCTCTTATAGTTTTCCCATGAACTATCCACCCAATCTTGAAGCACACGAACATCTTCATCAGTCATACGCCGAAAGCGCCCTTGCACTCCCAAGTACTGCTCGATTGGCTTGCGTTTTGACCTATCCACCAAACGTGCACTAGGGCCACTCAGCTTAAATTTTCCGTGCTCGATTTCGAAGAGGGCCCACATACCTGTTTGAACTGCTAATCGTCCCATTTCTATAGTCTTCTCCGTGGGAAATCTCCAACCTGGCGGGCAGGGTATCAGTATTTGAATGTATTTGGGGCCCTTTATCTCCTTGGCTTTCCTCAGTTCTGAAACGAGGTCGAGAGGGTAAGAGATGCAGGCCGTCGCAACATAAGGAATGTCATGAGCCGCCATAATAAGCGGAACATTCTTTTTGTGTTGCTTCTTACCTGTCGGCGTCGTCGTGGTCCAAGCCCCATAGGGAGTGGAGCCGCTTCGCTGGATGCCCGTATTCATGTAGCTTTCGTTGTCATAGCACACGTATATGAAGTTGGTTCCACGTTCCACAGCCCCTGAAAGCGCCTGTATGCCAATGTCTGCGGTACCTCCGTCACCAGCCCAAGCAAGCACTGTCACATCCTTTACACCTCTCTTTTCGTAAGCTGCAACAACACCAGATGCTGCGGCTGCTGCCGCTTCAAAAGCTATGTTCAGACATGGAGATGCAAAGGCAGTGTTGGGAAACGGACTGTGAATCACAGACGCACAACAAGCAGGAATAACCAAAACTGTGCGCGGCCCAAGGGCCTTGTAGGCTAGTCTTAGGGCTATGGAGAGGCCGCATCCAGCGCATGTGGCGTTGCCAGGGAGAAAGTATTCTTCACTAGGGAGCTCCTTCAACTTCACCATTCATTTCACCTCCTCAACCCGATCCATTCAACCTCTTTCTCCACTCTTCCAGCTCTGAGGCACTTCAGTGATTTGCGAGCAATCGTCTCTATGTCAGGAAAGGCCACGTCCCGCCCTCCTAATCCTGCTATGAAACCTGCCATCAAGGGCGCTTCCTCTTTCCCGTATAGTGACGCTTTGGCCTCTGTGAATAGAGGCCCTTCCATCCCATAGGAGACCTGTCGGTCAATCACCGCCAGCATTCGCGATTTCTCTGCAAGGTCTCGAATCTCATCCTTGGGGAAGGGTCTGAAGACACGTACTCTCGCTGCACCAACTTTAAATCCACCGTTTCTCAAGCGGTCGACAGCGATTTTCGCCTCGCTTCCAATGGTTCCCATAGACAGCAACACCAAGTCTGCGTCCTCACATCTGTAACGTTCCATGCACCCACCATATTCGCGCCCGAACTTTCTTCCATATTCTCTGTCAATTTCTGGTATGAGCCTCTTAGTATTCTCCATGGCTTCGTACATGAAGTAGCGGAACTCCATGTACCATTCAGGATAAATTAGGCTACCATGAGTGATCGGTTTATCCACATCTAGTATCCATGGTGGATTGTATGGTGGCAGGAAAGCATCGATATCCTTTTGATCTGGAATCTCGGCTGGCATAGATGTGTGAGAGAGAATCAGTCCTTCATGGCAGACCATGGCAGGCATCATAACACGCTCGTCCTCACATAATCTGTAGGCTTGGATGATTGTGTCGAAGATTTCTTGATTGTCTGCGCAGTAGAATTGGATCCAGCCTGTGTCTCGCTGGGACAGAGAATCACTGAAGTCTGCCCATATGTTCCAGCCAGGTCCCATCGCACGGTTCACCACCGACATAACTATGGGAAGGCGAGCAGCCGACGCCCAATGAAGCATCTCATGCATGAGTGCTAAGCCGTGGGCTGAGGTGGCTGTGAAGGTACGAGCTCCAGCCGCTGCGGCTCCTATGCAAGCCGCCATGGCACTGTGCTCTGATTCGACTCTTATGTACTTGGCGTCCATCTTCCCCTTCTCAACGAACTCGGCGATCTGCTCAACCACTGGCGATTGGGGAGTTATGGGGTACGCAGCGATCACGTCTGCCCTAGCGGCTCTACAGGCGTAGCCCGCTATGTGATTCCCCGTGTCTATTACCATCTGAGCCATCAGACTTCCCTCTCCATCTCTATAGCCTTTACAGGACATTCGTTGGCGCAGACTCCGCATCCCTTGCAGTACTTATAGTTGACTATTGGCACATCTCCTTCTCCTCGTTCAATACAGCCTTCAGGACAGAACACCCAGCACAAGAGGCAACTAGTGCATTTAGATCTGTCAACAACTGGACGGAATGTTCGCCAAAAGCCAGTTTCTCCTGCACTACCTGTCGTGGGACGCGAGAGAATTGTGATGGGTAGATCCTTGAGGTTTCTAGGTGCTTTACTCATGTGCTGTCACCAACTTTTCACGAGTCTTTCGTAGGCTCTAGTCGCAGCTTCAGCGTTCTTGTCTCCAACAGACCCACGCCACTGCTTCCGTATGGTTTCCGTCACACTTTCAAGCTTGACTTCGCCAGTTGCTTTGGCGAAGGCGCCTGTCATTGTGGTGTTGACGACGGGAAGCCCGGCGACTAGGAGGTCTAGTTCGAGAGCGATCCCTGTGGCGTCTACGGTTGCCACGCGGTGGCCCTTGATGCCTACTTCCTTGGGCTTATTCGCCGTATTCATTATTACAATGCCATCCTCTTTCAGCCCGTCTGTAACAGCGACGATCCTGAGTAGCTTATGATCGAAGACCAAGACGCAGTCAGGGTGATAGATTCGACTCCGTATCGGGTTAGGTTTGTCTGCGATCCGAAGAAAGGCTTCGACTGGAGCCCCTCTCCGCTCTGCACCGAAGAAGGCAAAGGACTGCGCCCACTTTCCCTCTGCGAACGCCGCGTGAGCCAACAACTCTGCAGCTGTGACCCCGCCCTGTCCACCTCGACCGTGAATTCTGATCTCTTTCATTATTTTCTTCCTTCTGATTAGAGAACAGAAAGTATGTCTCACGGGATATTAGTGTTTAGTTTTCACGTTTACGGAACATTATCCAAGCTTCCTTTAGGCGTTTGTAGAAACTTTCATCAAGCGAACCTTTATTTGACGCCCTTAAAAGGGTATGAAAGAACGGAGGAAGTTACTACAGTGACCCTTCAAGAACTCAGATGGCATGGCCGAGGTGGCCAAGGGGCATGGACCGCCAGTGAACTGCTTGCGAAGGCAGCGATACACGAGAGAAAATATATCCAATCTTTTCCTGAATTTGGCCCAGAACGTATGGGGGCACCTGTACGAGCATTCACAAGGATAAGCGATGAACCAATTAACATGCATTGTTCCATCTACAGACCGCAGGTGGCGGTCGTTCTAGACCCGACCCTTTTGAATTCTGTTCCTGTCGCTGATGGTCTTACTAAAGGTTCTCTTCTTATCGTTAATAGTCAAGAACACCCAGCCAAAGTGCGACAAAAGTTGGGTCTCACTGAGCAAAAAGTTTGGACAGTCCCGGCAACAGATATTGCAGTCAAAATATTGGGGCGACCAATAACAAACACAGCCATGCTTGGGGCCGTCGCCCGTGTCACAGAAATCGTGAACCTAAAAAGTCTGGAAAAAGTCGTGAAGGAGAGATTCCCAGCCAAGATTGCGGAGAGAAATGTCGAAGTGATAAAAGTAGCATACAAAGAGGCCAGATCAGGATGACCAGCCAAGAGAAAGGTTGGAGAGAGATTCCAATAGCGGGAGTATGCTGGAAACCGAGCACAGAATATAAGACTGGAGACTGGAGAACCTTCAAACCAGTAGTAGACACCAAAAAGTGCACACTCTGCCTGCTATGTCACATATTCTGCCCAGACGGGACGATAAGATGGAATCAACAAGCTGAAGCGATCGAATTCGACTATGAACACTGCAAGGGATGTGGAATATGCGCCAACGAATGCCCTGTAGGAGCCATAGAAATGGTGCGTGAATGAATATGGGGATAAAAGGGATGGCAAATAGCAGACAGAAAATGCTCGCAATGAACGGAGACGAAGCAGTAGCATACGCAGTGAAACAATCAGACGTCGACGTTGTGGCTGCCTACCCAATAACACCCCAAACTATAATCGTCGAAAGATTCAGCGAATACGTACACAATGGCGAAGTAGACACAGAATTCGTATGCGTAGAATCCGAACACAGCGCCCTAACAGCATGCCTGGCAGCTGCCGCCACAGGCGCAAGAACATTCACAGCATCAGCCTCAGCAGGACTGGCACTGATGCATGAAATCTTGTATGTAACATCGGGCTGCCGAGCACCCGTCGTGATGGTTGTAACCAACAGAGCTCTGTCAGCGCCTATCAACATACACTGCGACCACGCAGACAGCATGGTTGAGCGAGACGCAGGTTGGATACAAATCTACGCCGAAAACTCACAAGAGGCCTACGACTCCGTTATACAGGCCTTCAGAATAGCCGAAAACCCTGACGTACTCCTCCCCACCATGGTGATGCTGGACGCCTTCGTCCTCAGCCACACGCTGGAAAATGTCAACGTGTTATCAGATGAAGCTGTTCGCAAATTCGTTGGCACACGAAGAATACCTCTAGTAAAGAATCATAAAGGGGACGTGGTGCCATTCAAGCTGGACCCAGACAACCCCCTAACAATGGGACCACTCGACCTCTACGACTACTACTTCGAACACAAAAGACAACAAGAAGAAGCTATGCAAAGAGCCCCAAGAATGATCAAACAAATCCATGCTGAATACGCGGAAATAAGTGGACGCAAATACGGAAATGGTCTCACCGACTCTTATCGCATGGAAGACGCCGAGATAGCAACCATATGCGTAGGATCAACTGCGGGAACCACAAAAACAGTCGTAGACCAACTCCGCGCCAATGGAACAAAAGCAGGACTACTTCGCTTACGCGCTTATCGACCCCTCCCAAAGCAGGACATAACAAAAGCGCTGGAAGGCGTAGAAGCCGTCGCTGTTATGGATCGCAGCCACAGCTTCGGAGCACACGGAAGCCCCATATTCCATGAAATACGCCACATACTCTACGACGCCCAAACACGCCCACTAGTTGCCAATTACATTTACGGACTGGGAGGAAGAGACATGCCACAGCACCTCATTCACCAAATCTACAAGGATCTGCAAGAAATAGCCCGCACAAAACGAGTTGAGAAACCGGTTCAATTCATAGGAGTAAGAGAGTAAGGAGTCAAGAACGATGCCAGAATGGAAATTCACCACAAAAGACCTAGCAGAAAAACCCGAACTCCTAATGCCAGGACACCGTGCCTGCGCAGGATGCGGACCAGCCATTGCCTACCGACAAATACTGAAAGCCACGAGAGGACCAATCATAGCGACAAACGCAACAGGATGTATGGAAGTCGTCTCAACCATCTACCCATACACGTCATGGAGAATCCCCTGGATTCACACGGCATTCGAGAATGTGGCTGCTAACGCAGCTGGGATCGAGACAGCGCTAAAAGTCATGAGAAGGAAGGGACGAATTAAGCAAGACCACATAGACGTCATAGCCTTTGCAGGAGATGGAGGAACCTACGACATAGGCATACAGGCACTCTCAGGCGCCGCAGAACGGGGTCACGACTTCCTCTACGTCCTATACGACAACGAAGCCTACATGAACACAGGCATCCAGCGAAGCGGAGGCACACCCCACGGAGCCTGGACCACCACCTCACCTGCAGGTCGCGTAATACCAGGCAAACCCGAGTACAAGAAACCAATCGCAGAAATCATGGTAGCCCACGGAATTCCATACGTAGCCACAGCCTCACCAGCCTACTGGAGAGACCTAATCACGAAAACTCGTAGAGGCTTAGAAGTTGAGGGACCAGCCTTCCTGCATGCACTCGCACCCTGCCCACGCGGTTGGCGTTACGACACAAGCAAGACGATCGAGATCGCACGTCTAGCGGTTGAAACCTGTGTCTTTCCATTGTGGGAAGTTGTCAACGGCGAATATACATTATCATCCCCAAGCAAGGTCATCGCCCTAAAACCAGAACGCCAGAAACCAGTCAAGGAGTACTTGAAGGCTCAGGGTCGTTTCCGACACTTATTCACACCCGAGTTTAAACATGTCATTGACGAGATCCAAGACATTGTCGATGAGCGTTGGAAGAGGCTGCTCAAAAAGACAGCATAAACCAACTCTTCTCCGCCAAACCAGAGAGGCTAAGCAAACGCTAACACAACTGCTAGGAAGACACCCGCAATTGGAAACAGAGTCACAGCCGCCGCTTTGGCACGCTTCGCCGCGTTGTCTGTGAGAGTACACAGCGCCTTTATCTGCTCTTCTCCAATAACTCTAATGTTTTGGATGATTTCTCTCCGCCATGAGACCCTTGCGGGTTCTAAGCTCTCCAACGCCTTTGTCACAACCTCTTTGACATATTCAATGATCTTCGAATGGTCCATCACGTCGCCTATTGGATGATACCCCCGTGGGGTCGGTACAACACCGTTGACTGCGTGGGTGTCCGTTGTAAGGACCTCTCCGTCAGCAACACCCATCGCATGAAGCGTCGAGAAGATCTTCTCTCGCAACCCAGATATCATGTTGTTTCCATCAAAAACAACATAAGCTGCTCTCTGACCGCCAACTTCTGTAACAACAACACTTATTCCCCCAGGGCCCATGCCATCCTTAACCTCAAATTCCTTAGGAACAATCCTTGAAGCCCCCACCCGAAAAGGAAGACGCTGACAACTTAACGCCTCTTCGATGCTCGTCACTGCTGCCCTTCTAAGAGGATTTAACGCCTTCTCAAGATTGAAGAGCCCATCAATGCTATTGTGAGCGTCAATAACAATCGCAGAAGACAACCCTTGCCCTTCTGCCTTACTAACAATGGCTAAATTCAGCTCTTCAGGCAGATCTTCCATCGTCTCTGGCGCAAGAGTCAGCGTCACAAAGGCGCAATTCCCAAATATTTGACAACTTGCACTCGCTCCGTTTTCTCTCGCGCGCATGAGAGGAGTAGCCTTCGAATCAGAAAAGGCAAAATCCAGAGATTCAAGAACACTGTTTATAACCTTCCGACTCTGAGCCTGAGAGGACAAGTCAAGACTATGCCCGAACAATCCGTGAGGAACAGAAACCACACATGCCAGTCTATCTTCAAGTGCCTCCTGGGCCATCGAAGGAAAGAGGCTGCTTCCAACATTCTTGAAGGGCCCCGCATGGAACGCTGGAACAACAATCAACGCCTTCATGTCTTCATTTCCTCTGAAAGCAAGCATGGAGAGCCCCACATCTCTTACACTACCAAGACTTTCAAAGAAATTCTCAAGCGGCATGTTCAAATCCTCAGTCCAATTCACCATGAAAGCCTTGAAGAGGGATAAAGAAGGTATTCCCACCCCTTTCTTGCCAGCTCGATCAATAAGGAATACGAAAAGGTGAACGGCCAACCCAACGACAGAGATCGAGAGAGGCATGTATAGAATAAGCGAGTATGTTAGTCTGAACTGGATTAGTGGAGCCATAGCGAAGGCAAGAATAACGCACAGCGCTGGTTGGAAGAGAGAAGAGAGGAATATCCTTACACGATCAGCAAGGGAGATTGAGGAAAACACAATCAAGCGAAGCATGAAGACCGCGTAGAAACCCAAAAGGGAAAACTTGATCCAAATAGCAGGATTTCTAAGAAAAAGGTTGACGATGTTACCGACAAAAATCAGTCCAAACCATAAAATACTAGAGAAAAGAGAAAGAGCAGCACAACGCCGAAAATCAAAAACTGGATCTGCCCTCATGGAACTGCGAGAGACCAAGAAGTCAGTGGACGTCATAATGAGTAGGAAAATCGCACCAAACATCAAGCCCAAGGCAAAGCCATCATAAGAAGGGCAAACAGGCACAATCGCCAGAACCCCGCCCAGCATGCACAAGGCAAAGAGTAAGAGAACAATCTTTCCTTGGGATGGAAGACCGAATAGTGCTGAGTAACGCTGAACCGCTCCACCTATGTATCCGTCTATTGAGTTTCTGGACACCATTTTGAACAGACTCTCACTCTTCGTTAGCTATACTATGATTGATCATAACAATGCCAAGTGTTATGTACAAAGGTACCAGCACTATTTTTCACAACTCTTAAATAAAATCGACCTTCATATTTATATGGAGGGACGGGGAGGCGGAGAATGTTAAGGTATGCCTATACTTTAACAAGAGCAGGGGAAAGAAGGTGTATTAACGACGAATTCTACCTGCAAAAAACCACGACATACAGGGGATACACGGAAAAGATTTTCAAGCTGTTACATAGAGCGGAGAAACCTCTAACTGTTAGGGAGATTAGCGAGTTTACTGGGATTCAACCTCGTTCAGTGAACGGCGTGTTGACCTTCAACATCTACGCCGGATACATCCAGCGAATCCACTTATGAAAGAAGAAGGCTCTACCTTTCCTAGCCATCTGAGGCAACACCGCACGACACGACTGATTAGTTAGCCCGGAAAGGGATAGAGTTATATTTCATCTGCACATCACTTTTATAGATACCGATGTCCGGCACTGGGCCGCCTCCAACCGTTTTCCACATGCTTGAAAGGAACGTAGGGCGCCGAATAGTGGTGATTCTAGACCCCCTGTATGGTTTTGAAGGAACATTGGCGGCGGTTACGCGGGAGCCCCCAGGAATCTGGCTCTCCGATGCTGAGATGGTGACGTTGCGCTCTACGATTGCTCAGCCGATACCCCAGATTGTGAGCAGAGAGAAGAGGAGTGAGATACTTATCAACCTGAACTCGATTCGCCGTATAGAAGTATTGCATGAAAGCAAGACATGACCTAACGAAGCTTGCCTTGTCCTTTCGAGGTTTTGCTTTCTTAGATGGGAAAGCCTATCTGCAGTATTATGCACGCCACTATCAGTGCAACCGCCAAGATCACAACATACTCAGGTCTCACCTTTATGCCACGGGTCTCTTCTTCAAAGAATCGTAGCAGACCTGCGCTTTGGGCTGGCATAGGGGCTCTTGCCTCTCGTTTCTTCTCTCTTCTTTTACTCATGGCGGTAGCCTCTGATTCTCTAGACTGAGAGGGCTCTTTAATTAAAGTTGTGTTTTGGGTGTAAAGCTTTATTTTTATTGAGGTGATAGTGTGTTGAGGTGTTCTTTGATGAGTACTCGTGAGTATTATGATAAGACGTTTGGGCTTCTTCGGCGGCATCATGAGTGGTTTAGTGAGGCTGTTCCGCTGATCGCTAGTGAGAATGTGCCGAGTCCTGCTGTGCGTGAGGCTTTGGTGACTGACTTTGGGAATCGCTACGCTGAGGGTTGGCCTGGGGAACGTGTTTATGCTGGATGCAAGTATATCGACGAGGTTGAACTTGCGTGTATTGAGTTGATAAAGAAGCTTTTTG
This sequence comes from Bathyarchaeia archaeon, assembly GCA_046760805.1. GTDB lineage: Archaea > Thermoproteota > Bathyarchaeia > Bathyarchaeales > Bathyarchaeaceae. The sequence goes on along the minus strand of JBHIEV010000016.1, from coordinate 12,013 downwards.
ACGCCGAGTTTGCTGATGTTCGACCGATATCAGGCGTTGTTGCGAACCTTGTGCTTTATACTGCGTTTACAGAACCGGGCGATGTTATGATGGCCTTGTCTATTCCATGTGGCGGGCATATCAGTATGGGGAAGAAGAAGTTAGGAGGGACCGCTGGGGCTGTTCACGACTTGGTTGTAGAGTATCTTGCTTTGGATTATAAGGAGTTGAATATCGATGTTGAGAAGACGAAGGAGAGGGTTCAGAGGCTAGTTGAGAAGGGCACACCCCCAAAGCTTGTGGTCTTTGGTGGCAGCGTCTTTCCATTTCCGCATCCCTTGGAGGAGTTGACTGATACCTTTAGGGAAGTTGGGGCTACAGTGGCTTATGATGCTGCTCATGTGGCTGGCTTGATCGCCGGCGGTTGTTTTCAGGATCCTTTAAGGGAAGGTGCTGATGTTGTTACGCTCAGCACTCATAAGACTCTATTTGGTCCCCAGCATGGGGGTGTGTTGTCTTGGGATAGGTATGCTGACAGGATCAAGCGGGCGACGTTTCCTGGTATGGTGAGTAATCATCATCTGCATGCGGTGGCTGGTGTTGCTGTGGCTTGTGCTGAGATGTTGGAGTATGGAAAGGAGTATGTTAGGCAGGTTGTTAGAAACTCTAAGGCCTTGGGTCAGGCTCTTTATGAGCGTGGTTTTGATGTTTTGGCTGAACATAAGGGTTTCACGGAGTCGCATGTTCTGCTGGTTGACATCACGAAGTATGGTGATGGTGGTGGCATTGAGGAGCAGTTGGAGAAGGCGAATGTTATACTGAATAGGAACTTGTTGCCTTGGGACATCAAGGAAGGTAGACATTTCATGCATCCCGGTGGGATTAGGATGGGGACGAGTGAGGTTACGAGGTTGGGCATGCGTGAGAGTGAGATGGCTGAGATTGCTGAGTTCATGAAGAGAGTGGTTATTGACAAAGAGGATGCTGAGAAGGTGAAGAAGGATGTTGCTGAGTTCAGGAAAGACTATCAGAGGGTACATTACTGTTTTGAGGATGCTACTGAAGCCTACGAGTACATCAAGATAAGGTGAGACTGAAACAGAGAGATAGGTATAGCTAAGTCTATACAGTCTACTTTTTTCGGAAAAAAGCTGTTTTTAACATTCTACCTTTATTAGGCTGCAAATATGGATGTAAGAGCTGGAAATGCAATTTAGCGAAATTTCTATATGGACCATAGGGCACAGCAATCGAAGCACAAAATATTTCCTAGATTTGCTTGCGGAGCACGGAATCGAGGTCTTGATTGACGTTCGCAGGTTTCCGACTTCTAAAGTTGAGCATTTTAGACGTGAGGAGATGGAGAAATGGTTACGTAAGCATGGGATTGAGTATATTTGGATGGGTGGAGAACTTGGCGGGTACCGCAGAGGTGGATATAGAGTTTACATGAAGACCAAGCAGTTTGCGGAAGGAGCAGCGAGGCTCCTTGAACTGGCTAAAGAGAAGAGAGTCTGCATCATGTGCTTAGAGCCAAATCCAAAGTACTGCCATCGTCGCTATATCTCGGCTTATCTAGAGAAGCAGAATGTAAAGGTGATACACATACTGAAGAAAGGACAAACAAGCATCCTCAAGTTCACTATATAGGGTTCATCTCGTAGCTGGACAATTCAACACCACCAACAACAGATCGCTCTTCCCCGTGTTTCTGTAACCGTGCTCTTCTCCGCTTCGAATCAGCGCCACATCACCAGGCTTGATTTGGTAGTTTTTGGTGCCAATCCAGCATCGTCCTTTGCCCTTTAGAAAGTAGAGAACATGCGCGTGTGAGTGCTTGTGCTTTGGAAACTCTCCATCTAACTTCACCCTGAACAATGATATGTTGAACTTCTCTGTAAAGGTCTTTGTGGACACGTCTTTGACAAAGACTCCTTTCGTAATGCCTCCGAACTCTCGCCAATCAATCTCATCTACGTTGAAATATTGTTGCATCTCCATCTTCAACTTTCCCCTAATTCCACATACATAACTCTGCATATTAGAAAGCTTCTCCAAATTACAGTAACAAAGCGCCTGAAATCTCAGGAGACCTCAGATACGTCCCCTTTCTAGGAGGAGAGGCTATTCTCTTCTCTCAACCGTTATGGTACATTTCGTAGCAAGAGCCGCGATAGCCCCAAGAGCTGCAAGCCAAGGAGCCAGAATCACTCCTACAACACCCACCGAGACAGGCATATCCAGGAGTACCTTCCCCTCCTCGTTCTTGATGATTATCCTTCTAACGTTTCCTTCATGGATCAGCTCCTTCACCTTCTTTACGAGGTTGTCAGCCGAGACGGAGAACTCCTCCTTTTCAACCACGACCACTGGAGCGCCACATGACGGACAGTACCTCGCGTCCTCAGGCAACTCCGTTCCACACTTCTCACAGAAAGGCAATTCCCATCACCCATATGCTTTTTATCATGTGTATATAACCTGCTCTTTAATTTAATTTCTCACCGCTAAAAAGAAATCTACTTCCCTCTATGAGAATCTCCTAGGTCGTAACAAAACTGCTGAGTGTCCTGATTATGTAACTTTTGACGTCAGTGGAGTACTACTAGGCCTAGAACCAGGCGGGAAAAAAGGACGTAAAGAGGATGCACCCGACATTTATCTAACCGTCGATGACGTCGACATCGAGTATAACGGGCTTGAAGAAAAAGGCGTCAAATTCGCTACACAGCCAAGAGACCAATCTTGGGGTGGTCGAACAGCCGCGTTCCTCGACCCAGACGAGGACATGTTCATTCTCGTAAGTCCCATTAAGAAACAAGAGTAACTCTATAACACACGGTATTTCTACCCAGAATCACATTCATTTAAACAGCAACTTCACAAGACTATCAACGATAATCAACAAGCCTACAACAACAATCAGTCCAGCAACAAAACCGAACCAGCCAATCTCTCCCACTGCCAACATTTTCAGGAAGAAGCCAACACCAAGCCAAAAGACTATACCGGAAAGCGTTCCAGACTTCCTGTCCCTAGACTCTCCTAGGACAAACCTCAGAGCCAAGACAACTATCTGGAAGACGCCGAAGGCTACACAGAACTGCATAGCAGCCCTATAAACCACCAGATGATGCCCCTTCGGAGCCGGTAAGATTATGTGTTCATTCACATTCTCGAGATGGAAGCCTTTGAAAAAATCGACGACGTTGCTCCAGAGGTCTGGATTGATTGCCCAGATGAAGCCAAGAAGCACAAGGAAAAATCCTAAGGAAACTAGACTGAACAAATTGGGCCCTTCCCAACGCCATTCCTCTTCTCGAACCATAGCAGCACCGCAACTGACCTACGAGATTAACACCCTTTTCTTAAAAGACTTGCCACATAAATCCATCAGCACTCTTAAAAGATGAGCCTTCCAACCCTATGTAGCGGAGAACAAGACGACATGAGAGTGCTCTTCGTCGAACCGCCAAAGGACTACTGGTTCGTCATGGGAGAGTACCTTCCACCGCCATACGGAATCCTCCAACTAGCAGCATACCTAGAAAAGAATGTAAAAGACGTGGAGATAGAGGTACTGGACTGCAACGCTGAACAGATAGACTGGAAGGGGCTGGAAAGGCGTATAGAATCCTTCAGCCCAGATGTCGTAGCCTCAAGCGCACTCGCAACATGCAACACATACGTCGCCGTCAGAACCTTAGAAACAGCGAAGAGAGTTAACCCAGATACTCTCACTGTTGCTGGAGGACAACACTTCACCGTCACAGCCCAAGAAAGTCTAGATACATACCCCGAAATCGACGTGATCGTGACGGGGGAGGGCGAGCAAACACTCGTGGAAATTGTTCAAAAAGCACATAAGAAATTGTCTTTTGCACGGATACCGGGCATATCCTTCAGACACAACGGAAACGTCCATCACAATCCTCCTCGCCCCCTAATAGAAAACTTGGATGATCTCCCCTACCCAGGATACCACTTCGTAAAGGACATAGTTCACAGATATCATTTCACTGCTATGGCTGGTCCAAGAAATCCATACGCCCTAATAGAAGGCTCAAGAGGCTGCTCACACCGCTGCACATTCTGCACCCAATGGAGACATTGGCAAGGGAAATGGAGAACAAAATCGCCAAAACGAATAGTAGACGAAATAGAGTATTGCTATCAGAATTTCGGAAGCAGGTTCATCTGGCTAACCGATGACAACTTCGGCTTGGGCAAACGAGCAGACGATATGGCTGAGGAGATCATTCGACGAGAGATTCCAGATGACATGATGTGGTTTACGCAACTCAGATGCGACGATGTTGTGAAACACCATGACCTCCTGCCAAAAATGCGGAAGTCGGGCCTCCGCTGGGTTCTCCTAGGAGTAGAAAGCGCAAGACAGTCCACACTCAAAACATTCAAGAAAGACATAACCTCAGAGGACGCCAGAAAGGCGGTGAAACTGCTACAACAGAACGATATTTTCGCCCATGCAATGTTCATAATCGGGGAACGCAAGGACACCGCCGAATCAATAGCTAGTTTGAGGGCGTTTGTGAACGCTCTTGATCCCGACCTCTCCATCTTCGCCATCCTCACCCCCTTTCCAGGCACCGAGGTCTTCGAGGAAGCCAAGCGGAACGGCTGGATAGAAGACTTCAACTGGGCACACTATGATATGGTCCACGCCATAATGCCAACAGAGACCCTATCAAGAGAAGAAGTGCAGAAGGAACTTTACAGATGCTACAGAAGCTTCTTCGGCTCCTGGAGCAGAAGGCTGCGAGGACTCTTCTCAGCAAACGAGATAAAGAGAAGAGTCTATAGGTATATGGCTACTCAAGGCATCGTAGGCCAGTTCAAAAAAATGTTTTGAATCGTGATTTCATGTCTACCAGCTTACTTCGCAATCAATTTTTGACATTCGCCATAGGCATCTCATTCCTCGGATTGGTCCTTGCAGTAATGCTCGCGTTTAATCCGCCAATAGTTCAAGAAGGCTTTCCTTGGCGAAAACCAGTAGTAGGAGCACTCTTCGGGGCAATCTGCTTACTAGGAATAACCGCAGTCTTCTTCCCAAAACAGTGTTCTACGATTTTTGGCTTAACAAAAGGAAAACAGGAAACGAATTCTGACCCACATGGTTTTGCCTCCCATGAGAACTCCCCGACACTACGAGGACATCACCCAGACTGCAAAAGATTTTCTGCTCACGTAATTCGGATAAAGAGCAAGACATTCTGTGCGGCGTGCACGGGTTTGCTTCTAGGAGCAGTGCTGGCTTTGGCTGGAACAGCCGACTATTTCTTCGGGAGTTGGCATGGCTTACTGGATGGTTTCCTAGCCGTTTTTATTGGAGTTCTAGGAGTTGGATTGGGCCTGTTCCAGCTTAAATTCAAAGGCTTCGTTCGTTTACTCCTAAACACCTTCTTCGTCCTAGGTGCTTTCTCGATCCTGATCGGAATTGACAAACTAGCCCAAAGCATCCTCACTGATTTCTTTCTGGTTTCCTTAACTCTTTTTTGGCTCTTCACTCGAATATCGCTCTCAGAGTGGGATCACTGGAGAATCTGCTACACCTGCAAATCCCCTTGCGAAATCCGTGAAATAAAGTAAAGGAAGGCTCAGTATCTGCGGCTTAATCCATAGAGGGCACCAATGACGATAAGGGTTCCAAAGATTATTATCGCGATTGGCCAAGGAGACATTTCTGGAGAGATCAAGGGCTTATCAGGGAATATTGGTTGTTGCAGGAGGGATATGAGCCCCCAAATAACGATTATTGCGCCGATGGCTAGACCTACGACGGTGCCACCTCTGGGAATTCCGAAACACTCTTCTTCGTGTTTGCGCCGTTCGGCTCTTCTAGTGGGAGGTTTCCCAGGGTATAGAGACGCTCCACATTGGGTACATGTTTCAGCATCATCTGGGTTTTTGGCGCCACACTTAATGCAATAAACCATATTTGCCTTCTCCGACTACATCATTTCTGTGCAAAAGCCTCTTAAGACTTTTGGTGAGCAAGAGGCTCATCTCCGCGATTTTGGACGCTCTACCTCACATTTCCTATTTCTTCTTGCCTCTTCAGTTATGGAGCTACCGAATCACATATTCAAAAGTGGTCTTTGAAGTTAAACTCGCAAAAAAACATAGCCGTGTCTCGATGCGTACTAAATCGTAACAAAGGCCTATGACAATGTCTGCTGCCCGGCACCAGTCAGTTCCCAAAGGTAAGGTCTCTGCCCCTTACGCACCAGTATATTTTCATCTTCTAGGAGGTGCAGATGGTGAAGAGTTGCTGCATAGCTCAACTCGGTGTATTGAGTAATGGCTTTGGCGCTTAGCGCACCCTTCTCAAGCTTTGAAACTATCTGAGTCCTGGCGACTAAGCCTGGTCGAATGTTTCTCTTCCGCGACAAGAAGGCTTTTGGATGGTAGGCTCTCCTCAACGAAGTCCCCAAAAGTAATTCCGAAAATCATCTATAAAAGCACTGATCAGGCCATGAAATCCTTCAGGCTAAACTGTTTGGGCTTGTCACCCTCAAAAAGCGAGCGAATCTCATCCTCTACCAGCGTAAGCCTCTGAGCATAATAGTCGGAAAGCTCATACTTCTGTATGAGCTCACGTGCAGCGTCTAGGTATTTTTCTATCCCGCCACGATGAACAGTCATGGCCAAAGCGCCCCCACACTTTGGGCACTTCTCCTGAAGTGGCGGTCTCCTGAACCGCCTATTGCAGCTTCTACATCGAAATCCTTGGGTTGTAAACGCCCTGAGATTGCCCATTATGTCCCGAATGAAATGCGTGGTCAAAACCTTCCGCGCAACTGTCCTAGCGTCAACAGCCTCAATCTTCTCCGCCAACTTCAGTTGGCTACTCAACTTCTCGGTCATCCGCGCCAGTCTCTTGTACATGCTCTCACGATTTCCCATGTTGACATCGGACACAGGAATCGTGTAGTGGAAGCCCTCAAACTGTGCCTCCGTATTCAGTCGATGCTCGACCAAGTCTATGAGCCCCCGGACATTTCGCGACGGCACACTCTGCAAAGTCTTCTCGTAGAATTCCAAGGGATAAGCAGAGGCGACATCAACCTCGTGGGCCTGCCTTTGCACCTCAAGAGGATTCACAATAGGGATTATGAAGAGCGGTGCGTCCATTATCCCACCTATCTGAGTCGGTAGATACTCCTTAGAAAAGTTCAAAATGGTGTCTAAAGCCAGCATCAAAGCGTCCTCATCACCATCACAATCCCTGCGCTTCGCCGAATGCCAGAGAGGATGAGCATAACAAACATTCAGAGGGGTGAACCCGATGATCCGCCCAAGAATTCCGACAGAGGTGTGGGGCGCCAAACCAACAATGAGGTGGCCCACTAAATGCTCGATTCCTTTAACGTTATAGAATGAATGAAGCCCGTAAACTTTCTCAAGAAGATCATCAAGAAAACCGGCAACGCGAACAAAATATTCCGCGCATTCCAACGGAATAACGACGTCCTGCACCCTCAGCTCACATACCTGATCAGAACTGACAAGTGGCTCTCTGTAACAGTCATGAGAGTAGCCCAGCTGCGTAAGTCTATCTACAGAAACTCCGATTTCTCTCGCCTTAAAATGTGTTAACGGAGCGTTTGTGGCGTCAAAGCGGATCGTTCCGTCCTTAAAGGCGGACAGATCATACCTTGCTCGCAGTATCCCTTTTTCAAGAATCTCAGGGGTCTTCGTTTCATTCATCAGTCCCCTCACACCCTTCACAAGCTCAGGCGCGGGAAATTTCAGCTTTCTACAGGCTGCATCCATCAACTCCCTGAGGTTTACCGTTTGCTTCTCATAACTCCTCGTAGCAACCTTACACACAGGACAGGAGCTCTCCTTCACCCGCCTTCCACACCTAGGACAAGACCTCTCTAGAACGGTCTTCACACCACATTTTTCACACCAAACCCTGAACGAAAACTCGTGACACCTTGGGCACCGTCTCTTCACAAGTTCAACCTCAACAATGCCTTTGTTAGCCGCTCTCACCAGATCACGCCGAGAACCACCAGCCATGCCAGCGGGAAAGAGAACGTGAACCACAGGGGTCATCTCACGCCTCCTAGCCTTCTCAGGACGCCCCATCCTAGCACCAACAAGCGTGGGAGCCTTCCTCCTAACAGAGATCCCAGACAACTGCTCGATATTCTGAAGCACTGACTTTCCCTGACCAATCTTCCGCTCAGGAGACCGAAGCCCTAAACAGACGGCAAAGACATGAGCATCACCCCCATCTATTCTGATGCCAGTCTCCACGACTCCGTGGGGTACGCAGATTCTCTCAAGCAGAGCCTTCACCGAGTCCTCCATGACACCAACAACTTCAGTAACAACCTCATTCTCAATTTTACATTGGGAAGCCAAGAGCCATCGCCTCAACTGCCTAAGCTCTTCGAGAGATATGTTTGACCAGAAATACGTGAAATACGGATGCAGAGGCACCTTTAAGGCCGAGGCTAACGACACAGCTTCTTCGGCTGAAGGTTTATTCGCAAAAGGATCTCTCAAGAGTTCCTCCAGACGTGTTCTAGGCACCTTCGCTGCCGCCGGAGCCCCCTCCAAATCGCCGTTGAATCCTTGTTTTATAGCAACTCGCAGTTCCTCACGCCACCACTCCTCCGTCAGTCCGGAGGCGAGGAGAGGTTTATTGGTGTACAGGAAGTCGCCGAATCCTATCAGAATATCCCCCAGAAACAGGATCTTGTCAATCTCGTTTTCGATTTCTTTGAAATTCTGCGATGAGACACGTACAACAGATCCGTCTCTCAGACGAACTATGGGAGGCTCTATGGCATCCACAGGAAGAACCACTCCAGCTTTGCCTGGACCCTCAACGCGTAACTGGGTGCCCGCGGCGAGGAAGCCTTGAAGGGCCATCATAGTCGCGGGATGCAAGCCGACCGCCGCCAGACCTGTGTTCCTAGCTCTTCCGTAGCGCAGCCTGAAGCCCCCACGACTAGAGGGGAATGAAAAGATCGGGCGACCAGCAATGACGTCTTCCATAAAACCAACCGATCTTTTCTTTTTGATCTCCCTGACATTCTTCAGCCAGTCCCAACCCTCAATCCCTAGCTTTTCCACAATCGTCCAGACTTTCGCAGAGCGTCCCACAACGCCGTCGTTCACCACCAACAGGGCGCCACCTCTCAATCGGTTCGTTTCGATGCGTGACAGATTGCGGAAGGATGAAACCTCAACAGGATTAGACTGCGTACCAGTGACTTCCACTGGAATAGACTGGATGGCTCTGGTCAACTCTTCGTCAGAGACGTGATACTGAAACCGTGAGACAGCACGTTCATAAAGCCGTATCTCTTCTACAAAGCGCCCAATCTCCCTGGGTGTCGGCTTGTAGCGATCAAGGCCTAATATGCGACGGACAAAATCACCGACCACCAAAGTTAAGGCTTGCTCTGTGCCACCTGCAGCGCGTATTGGACCAGCATAGTAGATTGCCAGGTATCTTGTTCTATCAGGGTTATGCTTTATAGCTACGCGAGCCACCCCCTGCAGGGGGGCAGCGGTTATTCCCTCAGTTAGTATGGCAAGAGCGGTTCTGATCGCCTGCTCAGCCGCCTCGGGAGCCTCCATATGTCCGAATTTTCCATAGACGATCTCCTCCGCTATTTTGAATGCCAGCTCTTCCCTCGGCATCCTCCTACTGAGTTCTCTTATGCTCTCAGCGACGCCGCGGGGTCCAACCAAGCCCTCAACGAGCTCAGCCAAGTCCTTCGCCACCTGAGGCTCTGGGCTAAGGGCAGGGTCCAGTCCTCTTTTTCTCGCCTTCTTCGCGATCTCGTATACGTCTGATAGCTTGTCTTCTAGAGAAGAAATGTAACGCTTATGCTCCTCGCTCATCTCGATGCCCAAAATAGTCTTCCCAAGCAAGAGTCAATCACGTAGATATTCAATTTTTCCGACACGAATAAATCAAAAGTAGAGAGAGGGCTATCCGCATCAACTCTTAATACTCTTTACGAGCTCCCTGACTTTGTCTTTCACCTTGGACCCCTCCGTCACAGTGCCTGTAACGATGACGTCTGCACCAGCCTCCACGGCTCTTTTCGCTTGTTCGCCAGTTTTAATGCCTCCACCCACAACCACTGGAACTTCAATCGTGGACTTTACTATTCTTATCATCTCATTCGGCACGGGCCTTGTAGCTCCTGAGCCCGCTTCCAGATATACAAATCGCATCCCAAGGTACTGAGCCGCCAAAGCATGTGCAGCGGCGAGTTCGGGTTTCTCGTACGGAATCGGCACGGCTCGTCCTACCACACCAACGGCCGCGCCTTCTCCAACTATGACATATCCAAGGGGAATAGCCTCTAAGCCGTATTTCTTGACGAGGGGTGCACCTAAGGCCTGCACGCCCGTGATGAAGTATGGATCTAGAGAGTTGAGGAGGGACATGAACAATATTGCGTCGGCGTGTCTACTGATCCCAGTTATGTTGTTCGGGAAAAGGATTACTGGAATGCGTACCGCTTTCTTCACTGCTTTCACGGCTTTGTCCAGATCAGAAGCGGAGACGGAGGTGGAGCCACCAACCATTATGGCGGCGGTCTCGGAAACCTCTGCTTCTTGAGCTATGCGGGATGCAGACTTAAGAGATACCTTTTCGGGGTCTATGAGGGTGATATGAATTGCCCCATCTCTCTGAATCTTATCCAGCAGGTATTTCTCTACACGACCAAGCAAGGTCCATCCCTTCCCAATTCAACCTTCAAAATATATATGCTTACTTAATTTGTTGCAGAGATTCGCTAGGCACCCATTTCTCCGGAGTAGAACTTGTCCGCGAAGTGACAGTAAACATCGATTTTCTGGAAGGTCGGTTTGATTGGGAACTCTTCAGTCAAGCCGCAACTGCCACAACGTACCACTGCGTGCTCTTTCCCCTCCAGTATTTCAACCCTGACTGATTCTCTTCCGCATCTGGGGCACAAGTAAACTGTAGGCAGCCGCCTTTTTGGAATGCGGATTACTCTTCTTCGCCTTCTGCCCATCCCAACTCCTCTGCCATTAACACGACAATAAGCGTACAGCTCCGCACATGTTCAAGTATGTTAACGGTGCTTAAATATTTGCTCTATATTCACGAGAAGAGTATCGCTCTGCAACATCAGTTATTAAGAACGAACAGATACCAAATAACGAGGGGTTACATTGAAACTTTCAAGCAATATTCTGAAGTTGGATTTGCCATCAGTTGAGATGAGAATTAAGCGGTTTATTCGACATTATGTTAAAAAGTGCGGAGCCAAAGGTATTGTTTTGGGCGTTTCTGGCGGGGTTGACAGTTGCACAACGGCGGCCCTCTCCTCCCTAGCTCTTGGTGGACACAAAGTGTTGGGATTCATTTTGCCCGAAGAGGAGACATATGACGCAAATGACATTAAGCATGCCACGATGGTCGCAGAAGAATTCGCTTTCAGTTTGCAGACCATCGACATTTCATCTGCACTTAAAGCGTGCTTTCAATCTCTCCCTATATATGAGGGGACAGACAACGTTAGTAATGGAAATCTTAAGGCTAGAATGAGAATGATCTTCCTATACTACTATGCTAACAGGCTCAACAGGATAGTTTGTGGCAGCTCGGACAAATCTGAGACCATGATAGGTTACTTCACAAAGTGGGGAGACGTCGCCGCTGATATATCCCCTCTGATGGACCTATACAAGACCCAGGTCAGGCAACTGGCCGTACACATAGGAATACCCAAAGAGATAGCCAGTAAACCGTCTACTCCCCGTCTTTGGCCAGGGCACTTAGCAGAGAAGGAACTCGGCATCAAATACGAAACTTTAGACCTTATCCTCTACGGCTTAGAACACTTCATGACCCCAGAAAAGATAGCTGAACAGCTCAAGCTTCCCGTAAAAAGAGTTGAGGAGATCAAGGGAAAATGGTTAGCTGCTGAACACAAGAGGAGGGCGCCCCTCACGACAAAGCTCGAATATCGAACTGTTGGAGCAGATTTTAGAATTCCCT
>JBHIEV010000015.1:0-25094 GCA_046760805.1 Bathyarchaeia archaeon | reverse complement strand
CAAGCTTCAGCTGCTTCTCTGACGCATCCTAGTTCGTCCAGTTCCAATGTTTCTGCGACAACTTCGTTCTCATTCGTGATTTTCTTAGCTCCTTCAATGCTGGATTTCCCGTCTACATCTGAGAGTTGGAAGAACCGCGGACATAATTCGACGCATGCTCCGAACCCTTGACAAGTGTTCTTATCTATTTCTACTCTGAATTTACTCATAGAGTTCACCCTTTGTCTTTATCTAATTCTACCGTTTGGCTTTTTCTATCCACTTTCTCTGCTTTTAGCAACTCTTGCTGAGTTCATTCATTCTATCAACTTCAACGATTTTCCAAAGCATCTACTCTTGAAATTGTTTGGTGGAATCTCAAGATCAAAGAAGCGATGTTTTATGAAAAGTCAGGTGGAAACGTAGTTCGGTGCTATTTGCGGACTTAACTTTTCTTTAGCAACGCGTCCAATCTCCAATCTAGTATATATCTTAATAATTGCCGTTTGCGATTATTATAGAACACACATTTGGTGAGTGACTGTAATGGCGAAAGAATTGATAATCACAAGTCCCGCATTTGAGAAAAACGGCTTTATTCCCTCAAAATACACGTGTGATGGCGAGGACGTGAATCCACCTTTGAAGATCAAAGGCTTACCTAAAGGAACACAAAGCCTTGTCCTAATAGTGGACGATCCAGATGCTCCCATGGGAACCTGGGATCACTGGATTGTCTGGAACATACCTCCCTTAGAGAAAATCGAGGAGAATAGTGTTCCGGGAGTCGAGGGACTAAATGACTTCAACAGACATTCATACGGGGGGCCTTGTCCACCTTCAGGAACGCATAGGTACTTCTTCAAAGTCTATGCCTTGGACACGAAACTTGATCTGGACGCAGATTCAAGAAAGAAGAGACTTGAAAGAGCAATGGAAGGGCATCTACTTGCGAAAGGAGAGATTGTGGGGCTTTATAGTAGACAAAGATGAAGTGAAGAATAAGAGTGTTGAGAACTACCTTTGAGATATTTTCTTAGCTATCTCAGCAACCCTTCTTCCTAAGGCTTTAGCTATCTCCAGATCATTCTCTGTGGGAGGTCTGTCTGCGTTCGGTCCTGAGACAGAGGAGGCTCCATAAGGGCTTCCTCCTCCAGTCTCTAAGGAGAAGAGCCGTTGTTCTGAGTAAGGTATCCCCACTAAGATCATGCCATGATGAAGCAAAGGAATCATAGACGTTATCAAGGCAGTCTCCTGTCCGCCGTGGAGTGTGCTTGTGCTGGTGAAGACGCCTGCAACCTTGTTGATGAGTTTTCCTTCTGCCCACAGCCCCCCTGTCTTGTCAATGAACTGTTTCATTTGGGCACTCATGTTCCCGTATCTCGTTGGGGTGCCAAATATGATCCCGTCAGCTTCCGCCAAGTCTTCGTTTGTCGCGATGGGGGTCTCTTCTAGCTCTTTCTTGACTTGTTTCGTTCTTTTGTTTCGATGATCTCTTTGGGCAGCAGTTCCTCAACTTGTCTGAGGGAAACCTCTACATTCTTGACTTGTCTTGCGCCTTCTGCGACTGCTTTTGCGAGTCTAGCCGTGTTACCGTACATACTATAGAAGACAACGAGCACTTTTACTCTACTTTTTCTTTCAGTGTTCATTTCGATTTCCTTTTATTATGGACAAAGTTCTCTATATGTCTCTACCATCTCTTTTCAAACAGAATCAAAAAGGAGTGGGCTAGTAGGTCCTGAATCTCTCTTTTAGAGCCTTGCAGATGGGACATCTTTCTGGCGCATCACCTTCAACCGTGTACCCGCAGACCTGGCAGATTTGGATTGGACCCAAATCTACGTCTTCTCCTCCATCTACCGCCTGCTTAGCCTTCTGATATAGGCTGGCATGAATTTTCTCTGCTTCGAGGGCCCAGGTGAAGCTGATCTCTGCCCCTCTCTCGCCTTGAAGCTCAGCAACTTCCTTGTAAGCGGGATACATCTCGTTGATTTCGAAGGTCTCTCCATCTATGCCTGCTTGAAGGTTTTCTGAAGTGCTTCTGGATCCGAAGACAGCCGCGGAAATAGTGATTGACCCTCCCTTGCTCATTATGTTCTTATAGTGGTTAGACGCATGAACTTGTTCGGCGAAGGCGACTGCTGTGAACAATCTGGCAACATTTGGGTATCCCTCTTCCCTTGCTTTTTTCGCGTAGATTGTGTATCTCATATTGGCTTGGCTTTCACCCGCATAGGCGCTCTTAAGGTTGGCTTCAGTCATCTCCCTAACCGTTTTTCTCACCTCTCCTGTCTCCTTCTGCTCACTACAATGGCTCATTTCTCTAGAAGTTTTGTGAATGTGTCGTGATGTCCCTCTTCTTCACCTAGCATTTCTTCGAACAGCCTCCTGGTTGTGATATCCCCATCTTGGTCTGCGACTTTGATGGTCTGTTTGTAGAGGGCTATTGCCTCTTCCTCGGCTTTAACGTCTGTTCGAAGCATATCTTTTAGACTGCCGCCTACGAAGATGGGATCAGGTTTTGTGGTTGGCGTTCCCCCGAGATAAGCCGGCCTCTCTGCAATTGCTTCTGCATGCTTCATTTCTGTGATGGCAATTTCTTTGAATATGTCCTCAACAGCAACACTTTCTAGACCTGTGACTAAGACGTGTTGCCACATGTACTGAATGGAGACTTGAAGCTCTCGTGCTATTCCACTGTTCAGCAAGTCCATCAGCTTTTTGGATACCATATGTACGCCTCCCTCAATTTGATGAAGACACGCTTTTAGTTGTCTCACTTATATAGGTTTTCTGGAAACCCGGGTATATGAAGTAAAATCAACCACAGGAACCATAGGCACACCAAATCACAAATCTTAATTTGACTCAGGACAAAGGTGTGTTAGAGGTGAGAATGATGGAAAAAGTGCTGGTCTTCGTAGAGAATGGTTTCGAAGATAGAGAATTGATGTATCCTTACTACCGCTTCCAAGAAGCTGGATATAAAGTGGATGTAGTTGGACCTAGAGCCAAAGCCACGTACAACGGCGAGCGTGGGCTTTCAATAGAATCCAATCTTGGCCCAAAAGACGTCAACATCCAAGACTACGCGGCAATAATTATTCCGGGAGGACGTGCCCCGGACCGCATGAGAACAAACGAAGGGCTAGTTAGTTTGGTGAAGGAAGCATCCCAAAAGGGGAAGGTGATAGCTGCCATCTGTCATGGGCCTCAGCTTCTCATAGAGGCTGGAGTTGTGAAAGGAAAGAAGGCTACATGCTACGTCTCTGTGTCTACTGATATGAGGAACGCAGGCGGAATTTACCTGGACGAATCGGTTGTGGTGGACGGAAACTTAGTGACCTCTCGTTTTCCAGCAGACCTCCCAGACTTCTGCCGAGAGACCCTCAAACTCCTAAAAAGAGGAAAGTAAACCGTCCGCCAAAATCTTTCTGGCGAGCAACCTCAGCACTCATATATCGGATCCCAGTGGAGAAATAATGTTGAAAAGAGTGAGAGGGCGACCCCTACCCACAGAAGTAAGACGTGTGGCAGTCATCATCTAAGCATAGTAAAAAAAGTGGGCATGCAAGAGAACAACTATCGCACTGGCGAACAACGGCCCAGTCCTTTTGGACGACAATACTAACTGTAATCTTATTCTTCTTCCACCGTTATGGCTTCGGTCGGGCACTGAACTACACAAGCCATGCAGAGAATGCACTCCTCTTCTCTGACAGGAACGGATTTCTGTGAGTCTTGGTATTCAGGAAGGTCTTGAAGCTCGAAGACTTCGACTGGACAAACATCCACGCAGACACCGTCACCGTTGCATTTCGTCCAATCCACCTTAACCTTCGGCATTTCCATCAAGCCTCAGATTAGTCTCTGTTCAACACATAAGGGATTTTAATACTTTGCGTTGCATGTCTCTCCTTGGGACCTTCCTTCGACCAGCTTCAAAAGACACAGTTTATATTCTAATGCCTTTTAGAAAAAAGCAAGGAGCAAGAATCATGCCCGAAAAAAGAAAGAAGCTGGCAATAATAGTCCACAGCGGCACCTTGGACCGGCTCTACTGCGCTTTCATACTCGGTTCCACCGCAACAGCCATGGACATGGAGACCCACCTCTACTTCACTTTCTGGGGCCTCACCATGCTCAAAAAGGGAGGTCTAGAGAAAGCTGGACTACCCGCCACGTACAAACACATGGAAGAACAAATGAAAAAGAAGTTGAAAGAAATGAAGTATCCCACACCATACGAAATGCTCAAGAGAATGAAGGCTTCAGGGTTATTGAAGATCTACGCCTGCAGCCCAACTATGGAGATGTTCGGCGTAAAGAAGGAAGACCTAATCCCTGAGGTAGACGCCATTGCCGGCGGAGCAGCCTTCCTCGACATTGCCTCGGATGCAGACATCACCCTCCTCGTCTAGCTTCCTCCTCAACAAGATGAAGAGTTAACATTTTAGGCTAGCAGTGCCCCTCATTAAGACATGATTGCATGGAGGTTTACAATTGACTGAGAAAATCAAAGCTGATCGGGAACTAGACTGCTTAGGTCTATACTGTCCTGAACCGGTTTTTAGAACGAGACAGGAAATAGACAAGCTAGCTGTTGGTCAAGTCTTAGAGGTGATTGCTGATGATCCAGCGGCTGAGGAAGACATAAAACGTTTAGCCAAGAGCCTTGGGCACCAGCTCTTGGAGTTGCGCAAAGAGAAAGATGGGGTTCACTTCTTGATCAAGAAAGTGAAATAGGAAGGAGTCTGGAAATTGAGAAGAGTGTATATGGATCATGGGGCGGGGATGCCCATGGATACGAGAGTCTTCGAAGCAATGAAGCCGTATTTTTTGGAGAACTATGGGAATCCTTCATCTGCTCATTCCTTCGGGGCATCAGCCAAAAACGCTTTGAATACGTCGAGAGAAGAAGTTGCTCGGCTGATAGGAGCAGAGAAACCTGAAGAAATCATTTTTACTTCAGGGGGCACAGAATCCAACAATCTCGCAATAAAAGGTGTTGCAAAACGGAACAAGGACAAAGGAAACCACGTAATCACCACCTCGATCGAACACATATCGATGATGAACATCTGCAAACACCTTCAGAAACAAGGCTTCGAAATCACCTACATACCAGTAGACAACCAAGGCATGGTTGGCCCTCAAAGACTCAAAGACGCCTTAACCGACAGAACCATCCTCATATCTGTCATGTACGCAAATGGCGAGATCGGAACGATTCAACCGATAGAACAGATTGGCAAGATAGCCCACGAGAACCAAATCTATTTTCACGTGGACGCCGTGGCCGCAGCAGGAAAGATACCCCTCGACGTTGAACAGGAAAACATAGACCTCTTGTCAATTTCTTCCAACGACATGTATGGGCCGAAGGGAGTGGGAGCTCTCTACATCAGAAAGGGAACAAGAATCCAGCCAGTTATACAGGGCGGTGGTCAAGAAAGGGGATTGCGTTCGGGCACGGAGAACATACCCGGCATAGTCGGCATGGCTAAGGCGGCTGAAATTGCTCGAGAAGAAATGGAAGCCGAAGGGAGGCGCTTAAGCCAGCTACGAGACAAACTCATTAACGGCGCTTTGAACACGATTGAACGCTCCTACTTGAATGGTCACCCAACCAAAAGGCTTCCCAACAACGCCAACCTCAGATTCAGTTATATAGAAGGAGAATCTCTCATCTTGGGTCTAGACATGCTTGGCATCCAGGTCTCTTCCGGTTCGGCATGCACCTCGAAAACCCTGGAACCTTCTCATGTGTTGCTGGCGATAGGCCTAACCCACGAAGAGGCACATGGATCCTTGGTCTTCAGCATGGGCAAGCAAAACTCAGAGGAGGACGTGGACTACGTGCTAGAAGTGTTGCCAGACGTCGTGAAGAGGCTAAGGGCAATGTCTCCCTTGACCCCAAAGGAAATGTTGAGGTGACAGAGATGTACAGCAAGAAAGTCATGGAACACTTCATGAATCCACGAAACGTAGGCGAAATTCCAGATGCGGACGGGATCGGGACAGTTGGCAACCCCGTTTGCGGTGACCTTATGACCGTGTACATCAAAGTCAAAGATAACAAGTTAGAGGATGTCAAGTTCAAGACTTTCGGTTGCGGAGCCGCCATAGCCACAAGCAGCATGATTACTGAGCTGGCGAAAGGAAAAACCCTAGAAGAGGCTTCAAAGATCACTAGGGGTGATGTGGCAGACAGCCTAGGTGGTCTCCCTTCCATCAAAATGCATTGTTCTAATCTAGCTGCTGACGCCTTACACGCGGCCATAGAAGATTATAAAAAGAAAAAGGAGGAAACAAAATGAAGACTTTTATAAAATGCGAAATGTGCAATGCGAGAATCCCTACAGACAGCTGTGTGTTTGCAACCTACGAGAAGGTTATTGACGGAAAGGAGTACGTCTTTTGTTGTGCGCACTGCGCTGAAGCCTTTGAAAGGAGCGAAAAGCGATAGGTGGCGCAGGGAAGACATATGCCTAGAATGTAATTTCTTCTAGACCAGCTGCTATCTCGTCACCTTCACCTTGATCTCTTTCCAGTTCTTCTTTATTCCGTGTAGAGAGGTCACGGCTCCCACAAAGGTTCCGCCTAATATCTTCACTACAAACTCGTTCAGGGGGATTTTTTCACTATCTACCAAAAGCTCAACTTCCATTCCAATCGCCTCGGGATAACATACGCTTGAGAAGATAAAGGCTTTCTGTAAACTTTTTACCTAATAAGGCTTAGTTAATGGGGCAACGGTTTAGACAAACATCAAGATGGTGTGAATGTTGAAAAAAGGTGCCGCCTTTTCCCTAGAAGGAAAAGAGTTGAACGGCTATCTCCTAC
Source organism: Bathyarchaeia archaeon (assembly GCA_046760805.1). GTDB lineage: Archaea > Thermoproteota > Bathyarchaeia > Bathyarchaeales > Bathyarchaeaceae. The sequence goes on along the minus strand of JBHIEV010000015.1, from coordinate 18,266 downwards.
ATGCGGATAACATTTCCAGAGGACGATTCGTAGAAGAGACCAATTTTGAATTGTTTCTGAAGACTGTTGATGGGGAGATTTCTGAAAACCCGGTGGTGAAGTGCAAGTATTTCTCCGGAAGGGGAGAACTTTACAAGCCGTGGCTAGAAATGTACTACGAAAAACGTGTGAAGTTCAGATCTTCAAAAATCGTAGATCTCTCGAAGGGGAAATTGGACGAGAAACTATTCAAGCATCTTTCCGGCCTTCTACCTCCAGACTCTCACATAATGGTGGTCTACCTAGGTCATGAAGAGACAAGGAAGGGTTTAGAACAGGGTGTACCAGCCCCAGCAACCCCGTTGGGATATCTGTTATGGAAATCGGGATGCACGTGGTTCAAGGATTGGTACTTCAGTGAAGGTTTCTGGGAAGGCGATGTAAAGCTTCAAGGTAACAAGCCCTTAAGCGAAGAGAACAGAAGAGAGGATTTGCTAGAAATACGTCGAGAACTGATCGAATTCCTCAAGAAAAGGGAAGAGGATGGAAAGCTTTTCCTAGACGCCCAGAAAAGGGCTGAGAACGTGTTGAAAGATATAGCGAGAGAGTTTTGATGTCTGTCTCTAACTGGCAAGCCTGCCCTTCCTGTGTGCCTCGCAAATGAGGTGCACTGCGAGTTATTACGAAAGTCTAGGCTATACTGCCTCAACCCTAACTACTTCTGGTATGCCCTTCTTGAGATACTGCTCCACTCCCGCCTTGAGGGTCATCATTGACATTGGACATCCAGCGCATGCTCCCTTCAACCTAACCTTAACAACACCTTGATCTATCTCCATAAGCTCTATGTCTCCTCCATCAGCCTGCAACCGTGGTCTCAGTTCTCCTAGGGCTTTTTCCACTTGTTCTTTGAGTTTCTTTGTCTTGGACATGTTCATCCCAAACCTACTTTCAAGATGAGCTATACAGCATCCTTTTATACTTTTCCTAGATGCGCCGTCAGTTGATATTCCTATCATTAATTATGAGTGGTGAAGGCAAGATATAAATATGACGTATGTCATAATACATCTCTCGGACCGCCAGATAGACGAATGGGCTTTCCTCTCAATAGAGGAGTCTCCTCACTCTGAAGACTAAGGCTCGCAGCAATTCTCAAAGATCGTCTTGTTTGGAGTGAAGAAGAACATAGACCTAGGCATGTACGAAGACATGATCCAGGTCCACGCAGAAAAGGAAGATTTAGCATTTCACGGACATTTACACTTCCCATTAATGGTCAGTCCCAGAAAAGCCAAAGCCGAATTCAGCAACAGCCTACTCAGATCTGAAGTGCCACTAAGAGAGGAACCCAAGCCTTCAGCAAAAATTGAAATCAGGTAAAAACGGAGGTCATTCAGCTGATGCTAAGTGGGGCAGATGCTTTTTCCTATGCCCCTCTTCTTCATCTCCTAAGCATAAGTTGAGAGACATAGAAGGAAATAGTTTTTATGTAATCAACACTCAATTTACGAGATGGCCATGAAAATGAGTCCTAAAATCCTAATAATCTACGATTCTAGAACTGGCAACACCGAGAAACTGGCTGAGGCTGTGGCAGAAGGGAGCAAGCGGGTCTCAGGGGTCATCGTTGATCTGAAGAGAGCCGAATCCGTGACTCCAGAGGATGTTAGCGACGCCGACGGCTACGCGTTTGGGTCTCCATCGCATTTTAGCATCATGTCTGGCCGTGTACTTACACTTTTGACAGACCTGTATTCCGTGCGCGGAAAGATGGCTGGAAAGCCAATGGCGGTGTTCACAACTGGAAACGGAAGTCAAGTAACGGCCCTCGAAAACATTGATCGAATATCGGAGTCTTTAATCCAAGCTGGGTGAAGCCTGGAATAGCTATAGAAGGTGCTCCTAAGGAAGCGGATAAGCTCCAGGGGGCTAAGCTAGGGGAAAGGCTTGCGAAGGCTGTGGTGAAGAAAAGTGGCTAGGACAGCCAACAAACCGCTAAAGGACAAGTTACCCTCTTTCTTAAGAGACACTAAGCCTCTAATGTTCGCTAACCGCTTTTGGGTAGCTTTCATCCTCGAATTGAATTGTAGTGTGGTCGATTTCAAACTCGTTCTTTAATACGTTAATCAAAGTCGTGAGGAGCTTCTTTCTGTTTAAGTCCTTTTCCACCACCACATGACCGCTCATACAACACATTTTGGTTGGAGTGATACACCACACGTGAAGATCATGAACCCCTTTCACTCCTTCCACTTCAAGCATTCTACGCTCTACCGCGGTCACGTCAATATGGGCGGGAACACCTTCGAGAAGAACGTTTAAGGAATCTCTGACGAGCTTCCCCGAGCTATAGAAGATCAGCACACCTATTCCCATGCTGATTAAAGGGTCTGCTTGATACCACCCGGTAAAATACATGGTTAGCCCAGCGGAAATTGCCCCAATGGATCCCAGAGTATCTGCTACTACGTGTAGAAAGGCGCCCTTAACGTTTAGGCTTTCATCCTTTGACCTTGAAAGGCTCAATGCTGACAGTCCATTGGCTACAAGACCCAACACCGCAATGATCAGCATGTTTAGGCTTTCCACTGGAGTTGGTTGTTGAACCCGTTGAATAGCCTCGTAGAAGATGAAGGCTGCAACTGCCCACAGGAAGATGCCATTCAAGAAGGCAGCTAAGATCTCTACACGGTAATAGCCGTAAGTTCTTTTCTCTGAGATGGGACGCACAGTAAGCCATGCAGCTATGAGGGCGAAGACTAGGGCGAAAATGTGGTTCAGCATGTGCCAAGCGTCCGTCAAGAGGGCTAGGCTATTCGTTAATATCCCTCCGATCAATTCAACAAAGAAGAAGAATATGGTGACACCCAGGGCTATCCCAAGGTACTTCACGTCTCTCAATAGATGGGAATGTTGGTGCATTCGAGCCTCGCTCTTAGTTTATGCATATCTGTCCGTCGCTATTAAATCTGAATCTCTCGTTAGGCCTAGAAAACTTGACAGTGACTGGGAAATCATCGAAGGGGGAGTGAAAACAAGTATCCAGCTCAATTGATATCCTTACCGCAACTTAGATTGTCGGTCTTTTTTCATTGGTTGGAATACTTACTTCATCCTTAAAAGAAGAAGCGTTGCACAGCAGCCTCTTTGCGTGTGCGAATAAGGAAGGTTAATATGCATGAATCGTCAACTCCCCCCAAGTGAAACTTAACATGCCTCCCGTCAAAGTATTAGAAAACATTTTCTGGGTTGGAGCCGTCGATTGGAACGTTAGACACTTTCACGGCTTCACTTACTCAACCCATCGTGGAACAACGTACAACGCCTATCTAATCGTTGACAAAAAGACGGCTCTAGTCGATACTGTTTATGGGCCTTTCAGTGGTGAGATGATAGAAAGGATTAGCGAGATCGTTGACCCGTCTAAGATAGATTACGTAGTAGCGAACCATGTCGAAACCGATCATTCAGGAGCCGTCTCCGCAATCTTGAAACTGGCTCCTCAAGCAAAGGTCCTAGGAACTGCCAAATGCAAAGAAGGACTACAGAAACACTACTTCGGCAACTGGGATTTCCAAGCTGTAAAAACAGGCGACCAGATAAGTCTCGGTCAAAGAAGCCTGAAATTCATTGAAGCCCCTATGCTTCACTGGCCAGACAGTATGTTCACCTACATAGAAAAAGACGCCCTACTCCTACCCAATGACGCCTTTGGACAACATTTAGCAACCTCAAAGAGATTCGATGACGAAGTTGATGCGAACATACTGATGGAAGAAGCAGCTAAATACTACGCCAACATCCTTTGGCCTTTCAGCCGATTGGTGATAAGAAAAATTGAGGAGATCCAGAAGTTAGGCTTGAAGATTAGCATGATTGCACCTAGCCATGGTATCATATGGCGTACTAATACGACGAGAATAGTTGAAGCTTATCTTAAGTGGGCAAAGGGGGAGGCACACAAGAAGATTCTGGTTGTTTACGACACAATGTGGGGCAGCACAGAAAAAATGGCTAAAGCAATAATTGAAGGCATCAGCAGTGAAGGCGTTGAAGCGATGCTGTTCAGGCTTCCATTCTCGGATCGAGGAGACATCATAAAAGAACTCCTCGAAGCGAAAGGAATACTCGTTGGGTCGTCAACTATTAACAATGGAGTTCTGCCAACTGTGGCTCCCTTCCTAAAGGAGATGCAGGGCCTGAGACCAAGAAATAAGATTGCTGCTGCTTTCGGCTCCTACGGCTGGGGTGGTGGAGCAATCAAGGCTATAGAAGAGAGCTTGGAGAAGGCGGGTATGGAGATAATCGCTCCCCCGTTGGGGGTTAAATGGGTTCCAGACAAGAATGAACTCCAGAAATGCTTCGAGTTTGGAAGGGAGTTCGCAAGGAAAGTAGCGAAGATCAAGTGATTCTAACACAGCTCTGAGAGAGACAATTCAGCATTCAAGTTCGTCTTAGATGACGGCTTGGAATAGAATGTACACCATTATTAAAATTATGCCGCCAACTTGTGACACACCACCCTTTGTAAGAAACCGCCAGAAGACGATAGTTGTTATCAGCAAAAATGGAAGAATCTCTGTGAAGATTGTCATGTCAACTGCAAAGGGTGAAGTAAGGAGAACTAGCCCCAGCACAAGAGTCAGATTTGTAAGGTTAGAGCCAATGATGTCTCCAATTGCCAGTTGAACACGCCCTCGTCTAACAGCTGCAAGATCCAACGTAAGCTCCGGTAGAGAAGTACCTATCGCAACCACTTTTGCTCCAATCAAGATCGGCGGGGCGCCGAGGATGAGAGCAATGTTAAGACCAGACGAAACTACTAAACGTGCCGCTATTATGACAGCAGCAACAGCTAGAATAAACAGTGCGATAATCTTCTTCCTGCTTTCCTTCCTTGCCGCTGCCGACTCGCTGGCGTTGACCACCGGGGTTCTTCTTTTCACCATGAAAAAGATGCTGATCAAGAAAGTTCCCAAAAGAATTGCGCCAACGACTGGACTCGCAACATCGAATATGTGATAATGGGAGACGACGAGGAGTAGCGGAATCAGGGATATAACAAAGAGAACATCTGTCAGCTCCACCAGAAGGTCTGTGCAGCATGTTTTGAGGAAACCAAGCATTCCTAATATACCTAGAACTACGCCTACATTGAAGACGTTTGAGCCGAGAATGTCTCCTATGCTGATTCCAGGGGTTTCTTGAAGTACTGAAAAGAGTGCCACGATTATTTCCGGTGTTGAGGTCATCACCGCAAGAATTGCAAATCCTGCAGAGGCTTCGCTTAAGCCAGTGAGTTCAATTAGTTTTTCGATTGACTTTATAGTAAAATGGCTAGCTGAAGCCAAAACGACTAGCGAGATGGTAATGATCAATATATTTACTATGAGATCGATCATCCTATTGCACTTCATCTAGTCTGGGGTTAAGTCAGATATGCCTTTCCACAAGCCAATGCCAAATCGTGTGCTTTCAGCCACTTTTCTACTGTGGAGTGACGCTATCCAAAGAAGACAGTTGCAAGCTCGTAAAGTTTTGGGTCAACAGTCTTTCGCTTCCCTGTCACGTCTTTTAATGGGACCGAGACTATCTCGTTGCCCTTAAGAGCAACCATAAGCCCGAATTTACCCTTTTTGACGAGATCGATTGCGGCTATCCCATATCTTGTTGCCAAGAGTCTGTCGAATGCTGTTGGGGAGCCTCCTCGTTGTAGGTGTCCAAGCATCACAACCCGAGTTTCAATGTCTGTTCTGTCTTCTATTTCCTTACCAAGATAGTAGCCGACTCCGCCAAGTCTCACGTTTCCAAATTCGTCAACCTTGTCACGGTAAATGATTTCTTTTCCGCCCTTCGGCTTGGCGCCTTCGGCGACGACGATTATGCTGAAGGTTCTTCCTCGTTCTTCTCTCTGCTTAATGTATTTGCATACTTCTTCTATGTCGAACGGCTTTTCTGGAATAAGGATAACATCGGCTCCTCCAGCAATTCCCGCTTCTAGGGCAATCCACCCAGTGTATCTTCCCATGACTTCAACTATCATCACTCTGTGATGAGCCTCTGCAGTGGTGTGAATTCTGTCGAGGGCTTCGGTTGCTATGGATACGGCTGTGTTAAAGCCGAAAGTGTAGTCAGTGTAAGCCAAATCGTTATCGATAGTCTTAGGCACTCCAACGCATGAAAGTCCCATTTCGTGCAGTTTTTGAGCGACAGTTTGTGTGTCGTCTCCTCCGATCACAATCACAGCGTCAATACCGAACTTTTCAGCATTTTCAAATATCGTCTTTGGGCCATCTTTACGTTTAAACGGGTTGGTTCTGGAAGTTCCGAGAATGGAACCGCCGAGGGGGAGTATGCCTCTAATTGTTGTTAGGCTAAGTGGCATGAAATCTCCCTCCAGGAGTCCTCTCCATCCATCTTTGATGCCTATCATTTCATAATCGTAATATAGAATGCCCTTCCGTACCGCCGCCCTTATTACAGCGTTGATTCCAGGAGCATCTCCTCCTCCGCTGAGGACGCCCACTTTCATTTTGCCCACCCTGTTCATCTATGCCTTGTTTGAGCTTCCAAATAAACGCATTTTAATTTTCACGATTTCTTTCATGGCGTCTCTTGCTGGTCCCAAGATTTTTCGGGGGTCGAACTGCGTTGGCTTGTTGGCTAGAACTTCTCTTACTGTAGCCGTAAAAGCAAGTCTCAGGTCGGTGTCGATGTTAATCTTCGCTATTCCCAGGCTTATGGCTTGCCTTATGCTCTCGTCTGGTATCCCTTTTGCGCCTGCAAGTTGTGCCCCGTGTTTGGTGGCTTTTTCCGTTATCCAAGTCGGAACCCCGGAGGCTCCGTGCAGAACTAGGGGGATATCAACTTTCTCTCTGATCTCTGCTAGTCGCCTGAAGTCCAGTTTTGGCTCTCCCCTGAATTTGTAAGCACCGTGTGAAGTGCCGATTGCAACCGCAAGCGCATCCACGTTGGTGCGTTCAACAAACTCCTTCGCCGCTTCAGGGTCTGTCAGTATAGCTTCCTTCTCCTCAATGGAAGCTTCTTCAACAGTAGAGAGTTTTCCAAGTTCTGCCTCAGCCGAGACATCTTTCGCATGCGCCAATTCAACCACCTTTTTTGTAAGTGCAATATTGTCCTTGATGGTTAAGTGGGAACCATCGATCATAACCGATGTAAACCCAACGTTCAAGCACTCTGTAATTGTTCGGATATCTTTTCCATGGTCTAGATGTAGAGACATGGGTATGTCCACAAGTTGTGCTGCTGTCCTCACAATCTTAGCCAGATAGGTCAAGCCAGCATATTCGATTGTACTTGGAGTTACAGCCGCTATCACTGGAGAGTTTTCTTCTTTGGCTGCGCTGGTCACCGCTTGCAGGCTTTCTAAGTTCTGAATGTTGAAGGCTCCTACCGCATACCTTCCAGCAGTTGCAGAAATCAAGAGTTGCCTATTCCCGACTAACATCACAATCTGAAGTACCTCTCGGCATCTTCCTAATAAACAATCTTAACAATGCACGCAATCCTAAGCACCTACATATTCTCGAGATTTTGCTGAGAGAATCTCCGAAAGACTTATGCTTTTAGCCTGACAAGGTGTCAAGAGTGAGGTGAATGTTTTGAGTTCCAAAGACGACTTACTAAGCTTTCTTAAAGAACAGATTAAGATCGAGAATAAGATCGTGAACTCGTTAAATAGTGCCTTGATCGAGATAGGAAATCCTGCTGTCAAAGGAGTTTTGAAGGGAATATCCCTAGATTCCCTCAAACATGCAGACATGTATAACTCAGCAGTCAGGCTCTTAACAGAAGTCTCTCCAGCCCTAACACAAGAACAACTCGACAAACAAAAAGAACTTGTGAAAGAGCACATACGACTAGAGGCAGAACTCATTGAGAAAATCGGCAAAAAAATACCTGGCATCAAAAACGAGAAAGTCAAACTTCTCCTAAACGCAATACTACAGGATGAGAAGAGACATCACCAACTCTTAAAGAGGGTGCTCGAGATTCTTGTGCGAGGAGAGACCATAACTGAGGAAGATTGGTGGGACATCCTGTGGAGAAATGTTCCCTTTCATGGGGCCCCTGGAGGATAAGCCTGTCGAAATAAAAGAAAACGGATCCGAGCGCATCATAGGCTAAGTTTTGGGTTCCCGGGTCTTCAGTCTTCTCTTTTCCATCGCTTTCCTAACCCTTTTCTGTGCGATTTGTAGCGCAGCATCTCGAGGAGCTGTCTTTCTTTCTTTAGCCTTCCTCAAAACTAATCTCACGTTTCTAGCGATTCTTTCTTCAACCATCTCAAACATTTTCTTCGGGTTTTCACCCTTGTATTCAGCGTAGGATGATATGACTCCGCCAGCATTTGCAATAATATCTGGAACAACTAACACTCCTCTTTCGTGTAGTCTCTTTTCATTTTCATATGTAGCTGGTATGTTGGCTGCCTCTACGATGAGCTTCGCCTTTATCCTGTCCACGTTTTTCTTGTTAATCACGTCGGGAATTGATGCAGGAACGAGTATGTCAACTGGCAACTCGAAGAGTTCAGTGTACTTTAGAACCTGACCTGGTTCATAGTTGACTACTGATTTGCTTTTCTCCTTCACCTTCCTCAGTTTTTCGTGGTCTAGTCCCTCTTGATTGTATATGCAGCCCTTGCTATCGCTCACTGCCACAACTTTTGCACCGAACTCGCTGAGGTACTTTGCTAGAAAAGAGCCGACATTGCCGAAGCCGTCAATCGCTATTGCTGCTTCCTTCAGGTTGATGCCTACATCTCCTGCCGCTACTCTTATTGCATGAAATACACCATACCCAGTTGATCCATACTCGTGTGGAATGCCACATTTCTCGCCTGGTCTCACACACATGTCTGAGGGTTTTCCGGTGCAAGACCTTAAGGAGCCGTTTGCGAGGGCGTAGGCCGCCATCTCTTCTTCTCCTGTGTTGATGTCTGGAGCTGCGACGTATTGGCTTGGAGATAGGGGCTTCAGCGCCACGGCGAAGGCTTTAACCAGATTTAGTTTTTCCCCTTTCGAGATTTTCTTTGGGTCTGCTATTATGCCTGATTTTGCTCCTCCGAACGGTAGTTCTGCCATGGCGCATTTCCACGTCATAGTTCTTGCGAGCCTGAAGGCTTCTTCGACGTCCACCGTGGGTGTCATTCTTATTCCACCTTTGCCTGGGCCCAGAGCGGTGTTGTCAATCACTAGGATTCCCTGCGTTTCGGTGTAGGGGTCGTAAACCTGCAGAACCTTTTCAGGTCCCCATTCATCGGCAAACTTCTCTATATCAACCACTTTTGCAGCAACCTCCTTGGTCATTAAGGAGGGGCAAGTTATAAAAAATCTTGATGCATGTATTTGTTTCTCGTTAGTGAAATAGTTTGGCTCGGTACCACAATGCTTATTAATATGAGGTATTATTCATATGAATAATTATTCAGGTTTGTAATAGAGCGAACTCGGATTTGACTGGAGGATTGTTGGAAATCAGCCATCAAAGCCATAGTAAGCACAGCCATCAAAACCACGCCCACCACATACAAGAGTTTAAAAGAAAATTCTGGGTTTCTCTCGTACTCACAATTCCAATTCTGCTTCTCTCCGAAATGATCCAAACATGGTTCGGTTTCAAGATAGAAATACCATTCCAGAAAACAATCTTATTCCTTCTATCTCTAGTCGTCTATCTTTACTGTGGAATGCCCTTCATAAAGGGCATGATTCAAGAGGTAAGAGCTCGACAGCCAGGAATGATGACCCTCATAGGCACTGCCATATCGGTAGCCTTCTTCTATTCTTCAGGAACAGTCTTCCTTGTAAGCGGGAAAGACTTCTTCTGGGAACTTGCCACACTTATCGATGTGATGCTTCTTGGACACTGGATAGAAGCTCGAAGCGTGATGGGAGCTTCAAGGGCACTAGAAGAACTCGTGAGAATAATGCCGACAACAGCTCACCTTCTGAAAGACGGCAAAGTCCAAGACGTCCCAGTTTCGCAATTAAAGACTGACGACCTTGTTTTTGTCCGTCCAGGAGAAAAGATACCTTCCGACGGCGTAGTGGTTGAGGGTGAGTCCTTCGTCAACGAAGCCCTCCTAACAGGTGAGTCAAAACCCGTTCACAAAGAGACAAAAGATCAAGTCATAGGCGGTGCCATAAACGGTGAAGGCGTTTTGAAGGTGAGGATAGAGAAGACAGGGGAAGAAACCTACCTAGCACAGGTAATCAAGCTAGTAAGACAAGCCCAAGAAAGTAGATCGAGGACTCAGGACTTGGCAAACAGAGCGGCGGCTCTCCTCTTCTATGTTGCTCTTGGGACAGGAATAATAACCTATCTAACGTGGTTTTTTCTTAGTAACGCTGATTTTGCACTTGAGAGATCCGTCACGGTTCTGGTTATAGCTTGTCCCCACGCCTTAGGCCTTGCAATACCCTTGGTGGTAGCACTCTCCACTTCCATAACCGCAAAAAGCGGAATCCTCATCCGAGATAGAAGAGCTTTCGAGATGGTTAAGGACGTAGACGCCGTTGTTTTTGACAAGACTGGCACACTGACCGTAGGCGAGTTCGGTGTTAGCGATGTGGTTTCATTCATTCCTGAAGATGAACTCTTGAAGCTAACAGCAAGTGTTGAACTCAACTCAGAGCACATAATAGCGACAGCTATAGTGGCGTACGCAAAGGAAAAGGGCACAGAAATCTCTCAAACTGAAGAATTCAAAGCAATACCAGGTAGGGGCGCCTACGGAAAAGTTGAAGGGAGGGAAGTGTATGTGGGAAGCCCAGCCCTTCTGAAAGAGATGAAGATAGAAGTAGAAGATCGGAAAGTGAAGAAACTTCAGGAACAGGGCAAGACAGTCGTTTTTGCTGTAATTGATGAGAAACTTGTCGGCGCATTCGGGCTCTCTGACAGAATAAGGAAAGAATCTTACGAATCGGTTAAGAAACTGAAGGAGATAGGGTTAAAGGTCTATATGCTTACAGGAGACGCCGAAGAAGTCGCCCAGTGGGCTGCAAAGGAACTAGACATAGACGATTACTTCGCCCAAATCATGCCGAAAGAGAAAGCAGAAAAGGTTAAGCTTCTGAAGGAAGAGGGCTACAGGGTTGCCATGGTCGGTGACGGCATAAACGATGCGCCAGCCCTTGTCACGGCAGATGTTGGCATCGCCATAGGCGCTGGGACCGACGTAGCCGTCGAGAGTGCAGACATAATCCTTGTAAGAAATGACCCGAGAGATGTTTCGAAGGTCATAAACCTTTCAAGAAAAACCTACTCCAAGATGGTTCAAAATCTGTGGTGGGCGTCAGGCTATAACATAATCGCAATACCATTAGCAGCTGGAATCTTGTCCAGTCTAGGCGTGGTTCTAAGCCCAGCGATTGGTGCCTTGATAATGTCTTTAAGCACAGTGATAGTTGCCTTCAACAGCCAGACTCTGAGAAAATACGAGCCAAAAGGAGTAGAATCCGTGGAGAAAAAGCATATGACCATAGACCCGGTTTGCGGAATGAAAGTGGAACCTGAGGCGGCTTACAGCAAAATTGAGCAAGAGGGATATGTCATCTACTTCTGTTCAAGCCACTGTGAAGAAGAATTTAAGAAAAATCCGCAAAAATACCTATCAAAGATAGAGAAAGAAGAACCCAGAAAACATGAACATCACCATCACTGAGAGTAATGTCATTGTTCTGCATTGAACACTCTGTGGTTATTTGCTTCTCACGAAGTTGTTGTTGCGATAAAATAAAGTAAGAACACATACTAATTGAAGGCAGACAGCCATGGACAGCAACATTATTGTACGAACTGTACTTCCCATTCTTCTTCTAATTGGAATGGGGTTCTTTTCAAGAAGAATGCGATTTCTGAAATCTGGCGATGAACGAGTGTTTAGTGCCTATGTATATTATTTTGCACTGCCAGCCCTATTTTTTGTCAATATGATTGAGACGACTTTTAACGAAGAAACTCTCAGATTCATGTTGGCTGCTGTTATCCCTGTCGTCGCAGTGCTGGTGCTATACGCTTCTATCTATCTCGTACTCAAGCTCTCGTCCAAAACCCTTTACCTGCTGACTCTTAGTACAATCTTCGGTAGTCTAGCCTTCTTTGGCATACCCTTCATCATGTTTGCCTTCCCCCAACAAGGAGAACATCTGGCAACACTCTCAGCAGCTAGTATATCTCCAGTAAGCGTCACTGTATCCATTACAATCCTCGAACTCTACAAGCTCGAGAAATCCACGATATGGGAAGGATTAAGGCGTGTCCTGAAAAGGCTTTCAAGAAACCCACTGATTCTAGCTATTGTTTCGGGTGTTTTCCTGTCCGTTATTGGGGTAGAAGTTCCTGTTCCGATTTCGACCCCGTTGCACATGTTGGGAGGCACAACCTCTACAGTGGCTATCTTTATGCTTGGGGTCTTTCTCTATGGGAGGAGATATACAAACATCGCTGAGGCTTTCAAGTTGAGCCTACTAAGGATGATATTCTTGCCCCTCATAGCTTTCTTAGCCACAACGCTATTTGACCTGTCTAATGTAGAAAGATCAACACTAATACTTATGCATGGTATGCCCGTGGCTATTTCTATGATTGTTCTGAGTGAACGCTACAACTTTTACAAAAAAACGATTGCCTCTCTAATCTTAATCTCGTCGCTTGGAGCGGGATTGTATCTGAATTTTTGGATGCTCCTATAAGGACACTATTAGAAAGGTCTAGGAAACGTCTGTAACTCAAAACCGATAATCTGGCAAGAAGAGAATGAACCAGATAAGAAAGTTTAATTGCCTCTAGAAGCTCATCCCATAACGGCGAAAACTATGGTCAAAATATTGATTGACTATGCCAAATGCGTTGGAGACACCTACAAAATCTGCGTAGAAGTATGCCCCGCCTCAATCTTCCGTAATGAGAAGTCGGCAAGACCAGAGGTTGTTAACGAGGAAAACTGTACTTTATGCAGAGCATGCCAAGTTAACTGTCCAAGTCAAGCCATAGAGATCTTCACCTAGTGTCCTATAGAATTCTCAGCAAATTGCCTTTACTGTTCCTTATCTCCACCCTCAAACTCTCGTTGGTTACTCTCGTGGCGCATTTTATGCACGGGTCGTAGGCTCGTATCACCATTTCTATTCTGTTCAGGAGCCCTGGCCTGATTTCGCCGTTGTGTATGAACTCCGTTGCAGCATCCTTGACGTTGAGGTTTATGGCTGCGTTATTGACTTGCGTCGGTATTATCAGTTTCATGCTCTTTAACCGTCCATTTCGGGCTAAGGCATACTCGTGGACTAGCGTTCCTCTGGGTGCTTCAACAACGCCGATGCCTCTGCCACCTTTAGGCCTTACTTCAACCCTCGTGTCTGTACGCGTTAAGCTCTCATCTTGTAGGAGTTCTCCCGCTTTTTCACATGCGTAGATGAGGTCTATGAGACGAGCATAGTCAAAGAGCAGAGTCGCGTACGCTGGGCTTCCAAACTTTCTCTTAAACTCCTTCAACTCTTGACTGGCAAGCTCCGTTGTCATCCGCCTATTCACGTTCATTCTCGCCGTTGGACCCACCTGAACTATCCCTTTCGGCCATCCTAGGACTTTAAGGTAGGCAAATTTTGCGTAGGTCCATTCATAGGTCTTTTCTTCAAGGTGTTCCGTATACTCAGGCGCGGCAAATTCGTGTAGGGTTTCACCTTTGGGGTTTATGACGCGGGTTTTGCCGTGGTGAAATTCCACTGCATCGTTCTTTGTTAACGCCATGTAACAGGTCTTGTAGTCTCCAGTCTTTCTGAAATCCTCCCAATTCTTCTCGAAGAGTTCCTTTCCAAGGGCAAGCGATTCTCTCGTGATTGCACAGGCGTTCTTTGCTTCTTTGAGGAGGCCCCTCCTTTCTCTTTCTTTGAGTGGGTTGATTAGGCCGCCAGGTATCGTGGAGACGATGTGGACTTCGCGCTTACCAATAACCCTTAGAATATGGGCTCCGAAGCTTCTCAGTGCTATGGCTTTCTTCCCCGTCTCTGGTTTTTCTTGCATGATTTGAAAGATGTTTCTTTTTGAAGGGTCTTCTTCGGGGGTGAACCAAAAGTCTGGGAGGGTTAGAAAGAAGAAGACTAGTGAGTGATTGCTGATTATCTGTCCCATGAGTAGGAGTTCACGGAGTTTTCTGGCGGTTTCTGTTATCTCTGTTTTGTATATGCTTTCTATGGCCTTTACAGACGCGATGACGTGGGCGGTTGAGCATACACCGCATATTCTTGAAATTATAAAGGGAAGCCTTTCTGCTTCCATTCCCCTCAGAAAGTAGTCGAAGCCACGGATTTCTGTGGCGTAAAAATGGGCGTCTGAAACATTTCCAAACTTGTCAAGAAATATTGTAACCTTTCCATGCCCTTCAATCCTCGTCGTTGGCGAGATGGTTATCTCCCTTTTATGGCTCAAACAACCCTCTCCCTCGCTTTGAAACGTTCAAATTTCGAGAAGATGAAGGTGTGGAAGATGAAGGGGGTGCGGTAAAGCTCTTCCTTCACTCTATCCTCCGAAATACTGGTTCTCTTCGATATAACCTTTACAAAGAAAGCATACATGTCTCTTAACCTATACATTAGCGAGTCGGCTGGTCCTCTGCATCCGAAGCATGTGAACCCCGCCCTTGGGCAAGGCGCTCCGCAACCATCGCGTGTTAGGGAACCTAAACAAATGAAACCCTGGCTCACTAAACATATTTTCGGGTCTGCCTCCTTCTCGTATATTCCGTAGAGGCGATCGAGCTTTGCTGGTACTATTTTTCTATGGCATTCTGTGCAGACTACACTGTGATGGCGGATGGGTGTCTTCCCGCCTACTATGCTCTTCAAAGTATGAACTATCAGGAGCGGCATGGGCGGGCAACCTGGGACGTAATAGTCGACATCGACAAAATTGCATATTGGGTACATCAGGTCCTTCAGTTCTGGAAGCTTACTTGAATCGAGAAGGCCATACTTCTCCTCTAAAAGCTTCTTGACGGAGAGTATGTTGCCTAAACTTGTTACTCCGCCATGTGTCGCACATATTCCCAAGGCAACAAGAATTCGAGTTTTGGCCCGCACCTCTCTAAGCAGGCTTTCATCATTTTCGGTTCTGACTCCGCCCTCAACTATAGCCAAATCAACCTGTGGGATCTCTTTCAAATCAATGAATGTTGGTGAATATACGATCTCAAAATCTCCTGAAAGTACTTCCAGTAAAGCGTCACCAGCATTTAGAAGGGAGGATACACATCCAGCACAGCACGTTAGAGAAATTATATTAACCTTCAATAATCTGTCACACTCGACTATGTTAGAAATGCCATGATTTGTTCGTGAGTTGTGTCAAGGTTGATTCTATCCCAATTTTTATACCACTTTTGTTTGGAAACCTTCCTAATTCTACACGTTTTAGGTGGTTAGATTGTAGTCTTGGAGAGAGAATTTATGTCTATCTTCTATTATCATGTTCTCCTAAGCCGCATCGCCCTTCTCTGAGGGCACACGAACAGCAATAAAATAACATAGTGTGAGGTAGAATCTTGCCCGAAGGCGCAAACGCGCGTAAAAGGGAGCGCAAATACATAATCGACACAGAACTTTCCATGGGGAACTTGAAGTTTCTCCCAGAGTATTTGAGGCGCCACTATCTGCTTCAACACGAAAAATACCGAACCTTCCGAGACATTCGAACAATCACCGAAGGCGGAAAGCATTATCTTTCCTACAGAGTTCTGGTTCCTGAATCAAATCAGCATGTTGACGTTCTGGTCGATGCCGGTATTCCGATAAGAGTAACTATGAGACTCAGCGAGCCTAGCGTCCCAGAATCCTTTTTGGAACAACTTTACGAGGACCTATTTCTCATAGTCCAACTATTCGAAGAGGAGACTCGCAAAACCACCCTGTATCTTGCCTTTGTGCCCGGTGAAAAGATACTTCCTGAAAGAGAGAAAACGGGAATGCTTGCAAGAATTTTCACGGACTCCATGTTGCCCCTCTACATCGCCTTAATGGCTCTAACCTTTTTGTTCTTTTACATATTCGGCTGGTATACGCCCCTAATTTTCGTCGGTCTTACGTTTGTATTATCCCTCTTCTCTGGAAAGTTGATAGCCAGAAGCGGCAACTGGAGAATCACCAAGAACCAACCTGAGATACACCTCTTACAATACAATTTCTCACCTGACAAGTTCAAGGATTTTCGCAAAAAACATGCCAAGAAGATACCTGAAATTAGAAAAGGGATTTATGAAGCAACCCTGGCTGCTGACAAACCCATCGACTGCGAAACCGCTGGGAAAGTTTTCGCGAACTATGGCATAGAGTGTGAACCAGGAGACTTCTCCGTTAAGAAGGTGAACCTCTTCCAAATTGTAAAGAAAGCGTCAATTAGGTTTGGTCTCTCCATGCCAGAAATTGCGGTGGCAAATACCATAATTCCAAACGCAGCGGCTGCAGGCCCAAGCCCTCAGCTGGGAACTGTGCTGGTGACAACAGGGATCATGACACAACTTGAAGAAGACGAGTTGTTAAGCGTAATAGGGCATGAGCTGAGTCACTTGAAGAATCGTGATCCTCTGGTGATGTTCTCACTATCTAGCGCGGAATATCTGCTTCGTTTCTACCTGTTCTGGCCCTACCTATTCTTCTTCGGCATATACTCCTATTGGCTCTATTTCATGGTGGCCATATGGCTAATCTACTTCTTTGGAAAATTCTTGGAGGGGAGAGCCGATCTGGACTCAGCCAAGATGATTGGACAGCCAGAGGTGATGGCAGAAGCTTTGAGAAAGATCGCCTTCAGAAGACTCTTTCCATTGTATAAACGTGAGCCTGCCTTTCGGGGATACCGAAGGTCTGAGTGGCTGAGGTTTGACCCTCACCCCCCCGCTTACTTCAGGATATCTCGACTGGAAGGGCTCCAAGAACCAGAGAAGATTGACCACACATTACTTAGATCCATTAAAGACTCCATTAAGGGCTTTCTAAGAGCATAATACGTGTATCTAGCAAGTGTTCCAGCGAGTATGCTATTTAATCAAAAAAAGTGCGTCTCCTCTGTTTACACTGGCACCCTCCAAAACTACGACTTCCTGGACGACTCCAGCCATCGGAGCCACAATTTCGTTCTCCATCTTCATGGCTTCTAGGACGCAGAGAGCATCGCCTTTTTCAACAGAATCTCCCACCTTAACTTTCAACGAAACAACTCTCCCTGGCAGCGAAGCAGCAACAACACCCTTATCGACACCCAATTTGGCAATCGGTCTTCGGGGAGTTGTTGGTGTGGTGGGTTCCACCGGTTTTGATGGAATTCTGTTCAAAGTTTCATATTCAACTTTAAACAACTTGTTGTTAACTCTGACGGAGAATGGCTTGCTTTTGTTAACTCTCTCTAACTCAACTCTAAAATGCCTGCCACCAACTTTCATAGAAACGCGTGGGTCGTACTTGAGTTCATTTAGAGGTTGTACTTCGTATGTTTTGTCGTCAACCCCGACCAGATAGGGTGGGCCGTCATCCACTCTAAGCAACTTAACTATGTGCCTTTTCCCATCGACAAGAATGTGGTTCTCTTTCCGTATATGTGCACTGTTCAAAGCTCAAGACTCCATCAAGGCTCTCCTTCCCGCTAACTTCCAAGCGGAAGTTCCTTCAACCCTTCGTTCTGGAATGACAGCTACTCCTCTGCGTCTGGTGTCTAGATAGGCAGCTAGAACAGCTGACAGAGCCGCCACTTCTTCGCCTTCAACCTCCTCCATCGCGAGACTACCTATTCTTTCCTGAATGAAGGCGGTGTGTATTTCCCCTTTCCTGAAATACTCATCATCCAAAATCTTCCTGTGAAAAGGTATGGTGGTTTTGACCCCTTCAATAACATATTCATTCAACGCATTCTTCATGCGCAAGATAGCCTCATCACGATTCATACCCCAAACGGCAAGCTTGGCAACTAGTGAATCGTAGTAGATCGGAATAGTGTACCCCGCATAGAGGGCACTGTCCACTCTGACGCCTGGACCCCCGGGGGCAAGATATTTTGTTATGGTGCCTGGGCAAGGCGCGAAGTCGCTGTAGGGGTCTTCCGAGTTGATCCTGCAGTTGAGGGCGTGGCCTGTCATCGTTACGTCGTCTTGTTTGTACTGCAGCTCTTCTCCCGCCGCTATCTTTAGTTGCTCCTTAACTATGTCAACTCCAGTCACCATCTCAGTGATAATATGCTCCACCTGCAGCCTTGTGTTCATCTCCAAGAAGTAGAAGTTG
>JBHIEV010000014.1:0-25246 GCA_046760805.1 Bathyarchaeia archaeon | reverse complement strand
AAAACATAATTAGCTTAGAGGGGTGACTTTACAGTCTAAGGAACCTTAAAATGACAGAGTTTGTGGAGAGATATTCGCGTTTTTCAGAAGAAAAAGACAGCATCTTATGTGTTGGTTTAGATCCTGCTCTCCCTAGACAAAGAAGCCAAAATACAATACCCAAGAAATACTTGGAGAAGAAGACAGACGAGAACGAGGCTAGACTTGAGTTTTGCCTAGACATAATAGACGAGACAAGCGATTTGTGTTGCGCCTACAAACCAAATCAACAATACATCTGGGGCTTTACCAAAAAACAGCACAAAACCCTCGCAACCGCCATTCATGATGCCCATGCCATCTCTATCCTAGACTACAAGTTGAACGACATCGGCGCTACAATCGAGTCCGCCCTCTTCCACACCCACGACTGCGGCTACGACGCCCTAACCTTCAACCCCCTCCTAGGAAACCTCCAAACCACAGTCAACACAGCCCACGAATACAAGCCACAAATCGGCATAATCGTACTAACCCTAACCTCAAACCCAGAAGCGATCAAATACCAAGTACAAGCAATAATCGGAGGCAGATTCCTGTACGTCGCCATCGCCGAAGACGTAAAACGCTACAGAGCAGACGGCTGCGTCATAGGCGCCACAGGCCACATAACAGCCACAGACATAAAAACCATCAGAGCCAGAGCCGGAGAAGACAAGCTACTCCTATTCCCTGGCATTGGAGCCCAAAAAGGAGACGCAGAAAAGGTCATCCAAACAGCTGGAAAGAACATCCTCATTAACGTGGGAAGAGCCATAATTTACTCCGAAAATCCCACAGAGAAGGCGAAGCAATACAACAAGACCTTCAACAACCTGAGAAAAGCGTGATGCTTAACTCATATATACGCTCTTAGCAAAATATGGTCAACGGAGGTGTTTACACATGGTATTGAAAAAGATAGAGATAATCGGCACTTCCCCCGAAGCCTTTTACAAAGCCGTTCAAAACGCCGTCAAAGAGGCAGGAAAGACCGTGAGAGGGATGAAATGGGCAGAAGTGACAGAGCTGGGCGTAAAGATAGAAGGAGAGAAGATCAAGGAGTATAAAGCAACCGTCAAAATAGCGTTCGAGGTCGAGAGATAGCCTCTTCAGCATTTCCAGAAGCCCGAAACATCTAGAAAACAATCATTCGCCTTTTCTTACAGCCTTCTTCCTTAAAGGCTTCCTCCTCAACTCTGTGCCGCAGACCTCGCAAGACTTGAACCTGTAATCTGAGGGGTACTTGCGGTGGCAGGCTGGGCAATAGCGTATCCACTCTAGGCGAAACCTTATCCCAAAAGTCATCAGAGGAGCGAATACTATCCCCAACTGGTCAGCCACATTCTGAATAGAATAATCATCCGTGACAATCTGCGGATTATGCCCCTCGTCCTTCAATTCCAGGGCTAGAGCCAACACCTGCAAATCAGCATCTGAAAGAAAGAGCGCATCTCCAACCCTCTTTGACGCTTCTCTAACCCTCCTCAGAGAACTACCAGTAGGCATCTCAACCTTCAATCTTCCACCGTCAACCGCAGTACTAAATCTCACCCAGGGCAACGAGTTCGAGACAAGCTCACGCCTAACCTCCGGAACCGAATACTGCTCCTCATTGACAGATAAGGGATCGAAACCAGCGATGAAGGCTGAGGCGTCGAGAACGAGAACCCTCTCTTCAGGCGCCAACGGCATTTAACTCCTAGAAAAGAGAAGCCTATTCTTCAGACGGCGATAGAAACCGTCCCCGAATCGAACGAAGGAAGAATCGTACTCCGACTTCGAAACTCTTATCCGAGGATTCTTCGGGGCAATCTCGGTTTGATAGTGACCATCCAAGACAACAACCGCCTTCTTTGGCTTGAGAAGCTCTATAGTAATCGCATTTTCTGCCGAGAAGACTACAGGATGAAAGACTGTCAAAGGACAGATCGGAGTGAAGACAAATGCATCAAGATCAGGGTCCAGAACAGGGCCACTAGCAGACAGGGAATATCCCGTGGACCCAACTTGGGACGCGACGATCATCCCGTCAGCTCGACATTCAGCCACCGCCATCTCACCCTTCCATATTCTGGCGTACAATAGTTTGGCTGGCGCGTGGGACGTTATAAGAACCTCATTCAACGCGTCTGGCAACCTCTCGTCTCCTATGGAAGAAGCCAACTTCATGCACCGTTCCAGATGAAACTCTCCATCTAGATACCTATCTACAGCCTCAATCCCTTCCCTAGGTGGCACTTCAGCGAGGAATCCGCGAACACCCATGTTAATGGCGAGGATCGGTGGCTCAGGCTTTGGAATTGAAAGGCACGTTCTGAGAATCGTACCGTCGCCGCCCACGGTGATGATCAGATCCGCCTTCATCTTTTCTAGGGGTATGCTGGCCTCCTTCCTTTTCATGTATTTTGCCAGGCTCGGTTCAAGGGAGACCTTCAGTCCTTTTGCTTCTAGATGATCTATTATTTCTGCTGCAAAATCTAACGCCTTTCTCTGGTCGACTCGCGCGACCACTCCGACAACGTTGAACAGTTTCGCCTCCCTCAATTTGATAATTGCGTTTGCTATTTAAACTGATATAGAGAAAGGTTGAAGAATTTGACTGAAGTAGCGATACCTTAATCTATAAATTCGTGAGTGTAAGAACTGCTGTGTACAGGTGAAAATGATGAGCAGACCCGCGGAATTGGGCGCCTTGAAGATCGGCAGCTACGTGATAGTAGAGAATGAACCGTGTCGGATCGCTGACTATACAAAATCAAAGCCTGGGAAACACGGCTCTGCGAAGGCTAGGGTCGTCGCGATAGGGGTCTTCGACGGGGTGAAAAGGAGCTTCGTCAAGCCTGTCAGCGCCCAAGTTGAGGTGCCCATAATCGAGAAGAAGGGCGCCCAAGTCATAGCACTGTTACCCAGCTCAGTCCAGCTTATGGACCTTGAAACATACGAAGTTTTTGAAGCCCCCGTGCCAGAGGATAAGGAAGTAAAATCCAAACTCGCATCCGGGGTTGAGGTTGAGTACTGGCGCATCTTAGGCAGAACAAAGATAATGAGGATGAAGGGTTAGGTATACATTAAGGCTGAGGAGCGCTACTCAATCTTTATTCTATAACCCTTCTTTCTAGGCAGATGGACCTCCAGAATCCCACGTTTAAAATGGATTTTCATGCGCTCAGTCTCGACGGGTACTGGGATGCGAGTGCGAGAGCGAAACGAGGAGAACTCGCCCTTTCGATGGCTTATGCCGAAATCGTCAAACCTCACCTTGCGTTTCATCTTCGCTGAAATCTCTATTAGGTTCTCCCCTAATGCTTCCACCTCCACTGTTTCGGGCTGTGCATAAGGAAGGTCGGCGGTGACTACAACCTCGTCCGCTGTAACAAAAATGTTACACAGAGGTTCAAGACAACGAGATTGGACATCCCAGCTTGGACGGTCCGCTAGGATAGAATCAAGCACTTCGCCAGCCCAATCATCAAGATTCTCCATGTACTCACTCATTATCTCAAAGAGTGAACGCTTCCTTCTCTCTCTGTACATTCAGTCTCCCTCCTTAAACATACAATGGAAGGTCGTACTCCTGCGACTTCTTCATCTGATTCAATTCACTTTGAGTCCTTCTCATGATATCCCTAGCTCTCAGCCGGATCTCCTCTCCCTTCGCAAGAAGGTCCGAGACATCTACTTTGTGGTCAGTGATCTGAGCAAACTTCTTTATGGCGACAGCCGAAGCCTCAGGGTCGGGGTAATTAAAGAAGGACTGAGCCAGAAGTGCGATGGCAGTGAGTTTCTTCTCCGTGCAGTATCGCATAGTGAGCGCCTGAGGGCCAACTATGAAACCTTCTTTCAATATTTCAACTCCCTTCTTCTGCAATAATTCAAGCGAGTCTTTACTGGAACCCGCGCCAAAGACCTTGGGCTCCTTGATATCCTGCCTGTTCTGCACTGGCAGTCCCCCAATCGACATCACCATCCTCACCTTCTTTAATTCCGCCCAGTCCACAAGCTTCCCCATAATACGATGGAGCGCCTTCGCAGGAACAGCTACTTCAGAAATCAATGCGATCAGGTCCTTGTTTCCATACATTCGTAGCGTTGCGTGTGGAAGGCCCTCATGTAGAACGACTATTGGTGGGAGCAGGTCTGAGTCGACATATGCTATCTCCTCCAAATCGAGTTCGGAGATTATGTATGAGGTTGCTATAAGACCGACGAGACCTACATCTGGAAGCCCCTGGAGCATAATAGCGCCTGAAGGTATACGCTTCTTCTCAACAATCCTAACGGCTTCAGACAAAGGGTATTCCTCGGTCTAAACTGCTGAAGAGGTAGAAAAAAGAGTTTTGGTGAAATGCGTACGTCTCCTAGTAAATGTATTTAAAAGTGTGAATCTAGGTTTAGAGTTGGAGAAGACACCATGGTTCTCGACCGTCTCGGCTCTTCACTCTATGAAGCACTGAGAAAGGTTTTCCGAGCTCCCATTGTCGATGAGAAGCTTGTCAAGGAACTAGTTCGCGACATCCAGCGCTCTCTACTACAGGCGGACGTGAATGTGAAACTCGTTCTAGAAATCTCCAAACGCATAGAAGAGAGAGCCCTCAAAGAGAAGCTTCCACCTGGAGTTTCGAGAAGAGAACACGTGGTGAAGGTGGTCTATGAAGAACTAACACACTTTCTGGGTGAAAAGCCAGCCCCTCTAAAGATTAAGACTGGTGAAAGAACCGTTCTAATGCTCGTAGGAATCCAAGGTTCAGGAAAAACCACGACATCAGCGAAATTGGCGAGATACTTTCAGAAGAGGGGACTGAAGACGGCGCTGATCTGCACAGACACTTTCCGACCAGGAGCTCTAGCTCAACTGGAGCAACTGGGAAAGCAGGTTAACGTGCCAGTGTACGGGGACCCCAAAGCGAAGGACTCCATCGAAATAGCTCTAAACGGACTCAAGAAATTCGATAACTACGACCTGATCCTCATCGACACTGCAGGGCGACACAAAGACGAGAAGAGTCTAATCAAGGAGATGAGGGCGATGGAGAAGAAGCTCAAACCCGACGAAGTTGTCTTGGTCATCGACGGCACCATAGGTCAGCAAGCCGCAACTCAAGCAAGGGCCTTTCACGAAGCCACACCCATAGGTTCCATTTTCGTGGCTAAGCTCGATGGTTCTGCTAGGGGAGGCGGCGCACTCTCCGCTGTAGCAGCCATAGGGGCACCGATAAATTTCGTGGGCACTGGTGAAAAGATCGGTGATGTGGAGCCTTTTGTTCCGTCACGATTTGTAGGCAGACTGCTAGGCATGGGAGATCTCCAAAGCCTCATCGAGAAGGTGCGTGAGGCAGAGGTGGAAGTACCCGAGAAGAAGCTTCGGGCATTTCTAAGCGGAAGATTCACCCTCACAGACATGTACGAGCAATTCAAATCCATGAAAAGCCTTGGACCATTACGACACCTCCTAAAAATGATTCCAGGATTATCATACAACATACCTGACCAGACAATGGAGATGGCCGAGGATCATATGGAAAAATGGCGGGTTATCATCGAGTCGATGACGCCTGACGAGAGGGAGAACCCCAAGATCTTCAACGCCTCACGAATACGTCGCGTCGCCCGTGGGTCAGGCACAAGCGAGAAGGAAGTGAAGGAACTCCTTACACAATACAAAAATATGAAGAAAATGATGAAGGCCATCAGAAGGAAAGGACTCCCATTTCTTGGAAAGAAGTTCCCGACGAGGTAGAGAAGAAAATCTGAAGGGCAGTAGAAGTGAGCTGACTTCTCATGGGATTACTTGAAAAAGCACAAAAAATGCTTGAGAACTATCCACTCTGCAACCATTGCCTAGGAAGACAATTCGCTCTTCTGGGCTATGGACTCGACGATGAAAAACGAGGTGAAGCGATAAAAATCCTGCTAACCATGAAGGCCAACGAACTAGCACTTCAAGGAGATGAAGACGGCGTCTCACAACTCAACACCTTGGCAACGAACGGTTCTTTCGACATGGCAACAAATGTACTGAAAAAGCTGAAGAAGAAGGCTGGAAAAAGGCGAGAGTGTTACCTCTGCGAGACGAGATTTGAGGAAATCCCAAGATTTGTGAGTAGTACAATAGAAAAGTTGGAGGACTACGAGTACAATACCTTTCTTGTTGGCATAAAACTGCCGACTGGTGTCGCGGAGAAGGAAGACGAGTTCAAAGCTGAATTCGACGTGAAATACGGAGAGGCCATGAGAAACGGCTTTAGCCGCGAGATAGGGAAAAAGATTGCCGAGATTACGCAAAAGACTGCAGACTACAAAACGCCTGACATGGTGATCATCATAAACCCCTTCACCTCAAAGATTGTACTTCAGGCGAACCCCCTCTACATCACAGGAAGATACAAAAAACTCGCTCGTGGAATACCTCAATCCAGGTGGCTCTGCCCAAACTGCCGAGGAGAAGGCTGCGCCGAATGTGAATGGACTGGAAAAGTGTATCAAGAATCTGTCGAAGAGTTGATCTCGCGTCCAACCTTGGAAGAGACTGATGGAGAGGGGACTGCCTTTCACGCTGCGGGACGAGAGGACGTAGATGCTCGTATGCTAGGGCGTGGGAGACCCTTTGTTGTGGAGGTCAAGAAGCCGAAGAAGCGATTTATAGAGCTACAAGATTTGGCGAAGACCATCAATGAACGGGCGGAAGGCAAAGTAAAGGTTCAGGATCTACGTTTCGCGAGCAAGGACACAGTTAGAAGATTGAAGAGAAAGGAAAGTGCAACGAAAGTCTACAAGGCGGTCGTCGATTTTGACAGAGACGTTTCAGACGAGAAGTTAGAAATCTTGGCGAAGGCCCTCACAAATACCGTGATCCGACAGCAGACGCCTCTACGAGTCTTGCGTGGAAGAGCGGACCGCATTCGGGAAAAGTACATATATGAGGCGAAAATAAAGAGGTTGAAGCCGAACCAGATAGAGATGAGAATCCGCTGTCAGGGAGGACTTTACATCAAAGAGCTGATAACGGGCGATGAGGGACGAACAGACCCAAATGTGGCTCAGATCATTAATGCTAAAGCCGAGCCTGTGAGGCTGGATGTTCTAAACATAATCTCCCGAGGAGACTAGGATGGGAAGAAAATCAAAGGGCTATCGTGCAAAGACTCGTTCTCTGTTAAGGAGAAAGCCGAGAGAACGAGGCAAAACAGGGCTGAGCAAAATACTCCACGAATACAAACCTGGAGATAAAGTCGTGATCAAGATAAATCCGAGTGTTCATAAGGGCATGCCACATCGAAGATATCACGGGAGGATGGGCATCGTAACTGAGAAAAAAGGTAGGGCCTACATCGTAGAGGTGAGAGAAGGAGACGCTACCAAAGAGATAATTACACGCCCTGAACATCTGAAATCTATGCCAAAGGGATGAGAATGCCCAGAAAAGCAATAAAGGAACGCATTGTGACAGTCCCCGAAGTGAAGAAGATACTTGAATCGATAGGTGAAGAGCACTTAGATCAATTTCAGAGAAGGTCCTTGGACTACGCAGCGAAGTTCTCTAAAGTAGAGCCTAACGTGGGCAAGAAATTAGTGAAAAAGTTGATGGACGAGTTCGAGGTGGAAGAGGAGGAGGCTGTTCAGATAGTTAACTGCATGCCAGAGAGCATAGAGGAGATCAGGGTTTTTCTGGGCGGCGGACGCAAAATCATTGAGACGTCCAAACTCCAAGGAATCTTAGCTCTCCTAAATGAACACAAGAGAGAAAAGTAGAAAGCACTAAAACAACAAATCTTACATCAACATATTCTCCACGAGATAGAAACTGAAAGTTGAATTGAACGAGCCTAAAATTTAAACGTCACTATATATATTATATTCTAGCTTTCATTTACAGTCTACATGGTGCAAGGTTATGAGCCGACACACTGACGTTAACCCAACTTTTCTAAGCCGTGGATAGCAAAAGTCAGTGATGATAGAGGTTTTTCTGTATGGCTAGTGAGGAGAAAACTCCTAAAAGAGGACAGAAATATGAAGAATACGCCTACGTCCTCGACTATCTTGCCCACGGAAGACCTGGAACCAGCCAGAGCTTTCGGGCAGGTGCACTAGTTCAACTCGTTGGAGAACAGTACTTCACACTTCTCGAGGCCACAGTGAAAGAAAACGTGTCAGTCAAGACCTCCGACAGAGTCTATGTCGGAAAGGAGGCTAGGGAAAAGGTCACGTACATCATTGGGCGCATAAGCTACGAGGAGTTGACATCCACCGCGAAGATGGAACTCCCGGGGGTGGTAGAGAAGATAGTGTTAAACCGTGAGAACTTCTTTGTCACATTCTTCAACACAGCTCAAGCAATAACGCCTAGGATGCACTCGCTAGAACTTCTGCCTGGCATCGGGAAGAAATACATGTGGCAGATCATTGATGAGCGTGAGAGAGACCCCTTCAAGAGCTTGGCTGACCTACAAAAACGTGTCAATATGCCTGCTCCAGCCAAGCTTATCGCGAAGAGAATTGTAGAGGAGCTTTCTGGGGAGAGTAAATATCGCCTTTTCACCCGAGCTCCGTAGTGATAAAGCGATGGCTCTCTTGCAGAAAACGAAACATCTTCTCCGTCGCTACGGCTTACGTCCTAAAAAACGTCTGGGACAGAACTTCGCGATAGATAGTGCTTTTCTGCAAAAGATGATTTCTTACGCGTCTCTGGGCAAAGAGGATATCGTTTTGGAGGTTGGAGCGGGACTAGGCTTTCTAACGAAGCTTCTCTGCCGTAAGTGTGAGAAGGTCCTCGCCATAGAGGTAGACGCTGGACTGATTAAGGCGTTGAGAGAGGAGTTGAAAGGTTTCGATAATGCAGTTCTGATAGAAGGTGATATCCTGAATGTTTCCGTACCTTCCTTCAACAAAGTCGTTTCCACACCTCCGTACTCCATATCCTCTCCCCTCCTATTCTGGCTCTTGGAGAGGGATTTTGAGTGTGCGGTTTTGACTTTCCAAGAGGAGCTTGCGGAAAGGTTGGTGGCGCAGGTGGGTAGCAAGGACTACTGTAGGTTGACTGTTAACACGTATTATCGGGCGGAGGCGGAACTCCTTGATCGTGTGTCTAAGGAGATGTTTTATCCGCAGCCAGAGGTGGACTCTAGAATCGTACGTCTGAAGCCTAGGGAGCCGCCATTTTCCGTGAAGGACGAAACGGTCTTCTTCGAACTCGTGCGAACATTGTTCACTCAGAGAAACAAGAAGATGAGAAATGCCATCGTTCCTTTGCTGCGAAAGAGAGGAATGGAGGGGAAGGAGGCGAGGAGACTTGCGGACTTGCTACCCTTCCATGATAGAAGAGTCAAAAGGCTTGCGCCAGAAGATTTCGGGTTTTTAGCAAACGAGATCGCGCAGGGGAACAGTGAAAAGATATTCTGTGATAATTGCGTTTTTCTTGTTTCGCATGATGTCTACAAGCCTGCGGAGGACACCTTTCTACTCGCTGAGAATCTTGTGGTGGGAGAAGGTGAGGTTGTACTCGACATGGGCACCGGGTGCGGAATTTTAGGGATTCTAGCAGCAAAAAAAGGGGCGAAGGTTGTAGCTGTAGACGTGAACCCGTATGCGGTTGAGTGTGCAAGGACTAATGCTAAACTAAATCATGTAGAAGGGAAGGTGGAGATACGGCTTGGCAATCTTTATGAGCCTTTGAAGGAAAAAGAAAAGTTTGATGTAGTTATTTTCAACCCACCATATCTGCCCTCAAAAGCGGGCAACCAAAAAAGTTGGATAGAGCGAGCCTGGTCTGGTCGACCGACTGGAAGATATATTATTGACAATTTCATATTTGAGGTATCGAATCACGTGAAGGAAGGCGGCAGAATTCTTCTAGTTCAATCATCCCTCTCTAATATAGACGAGACTGTGCGGAAACTCAGAGAAGTTGGGTTTCGAGTGGGCATAATCGCTGAGAGGAAGGTTGCTTTTGAGCGGATAGTTTTGGTAGAAGCCGAAAAGTGTTCAGAAACCAGTCGAAAAGAGGTATAAGCTCGTAGATGCATTACTGTCCGCTAAAGGTGATTGAGATATGTGTGTTCTCGGTAAGGACAAGCTGATGGAACTTATTGAGAAGTACAAGTGCATTTATCCCTTCGATTATGATCTTTTAGACGGTGACAGCTACATTCTGACCGTGAAAAAGGAGACGACCCTGCACTATCTGGAACACCAGAACATCATCTCCTACGAGATCGTCTTCACGCCGCCCCAGTACGTGGCTCACCTCACGGCAAAGAGCAAGTATGGAAGGATGGGCTTGTCCTTCTTGAACGCAGCAAAGGTTCATAGCGGCTTTGTCGGGAGATTAGCGTTGGAGATCGTCAATTTGAGCAATGACCGAAAGCCAATAACGATAAAGAGGGGAGACCCGTTCATGCACATCGAGTTTCTCACAAGAACAGGTGAGCCTTCACCTTATATGGGCACTTATCAGTTTCAATACGTGACCGAAGACGAGAAGAAAATGTACCTTCCGATCCTAAGGAAAGTCTTCCCAAACTTCGACGAACTGACCAAAACATGGTTTAAGAATAACCCACCATAGACACTAAGAAGCATCACTACGTAGTAACCTGCAAAATTCATAGTTTCAATAAAGAACAGCGCTAAACAAACGCTTTTAAATACCGCGGCTTTTGTATGCTGGGAGGAAACACCTTGAAGGCAAAGAACTATCGAAAGGTAAAGGGACAGTCCTATACTAGGAAGAAATATATTCGAGGCCATCCTTCGCCAAGAATAACAAAATTCACTATGGGAGACCCAACGGGCAACTTCGAGTATCAAGGGCTCCTTATCGCCCAAGAGCCAGCTCAGGTTCGTCATGTTGCGTTGGAGGCGGCGCGCATAGCCTCTAACAGAATACTCTCCACAAAACTAGGAGAGAATTACTATTTACAGGTCAAACCTTACCCTCACACAGTGCTTCGAGAGAACAAGATGATCTTTGGAGCACATGCCGATCGCCTTCAAGACGGTATGAGGAAGTCTTTCGGCAAACCAGTTGGAACAGCCGCAAGAGTAGATCGAAACCAGACGATCATAACCGCTCGAGTAAACAAGGAAGGCGTGGAAGTCGTAAAAGAGGCCCTTAGATGTGGAGGCGCAAAACTTCCGATGCCTTGCCGAGTGATTGTTGAGAAAATTGCAGATTAATTTGGGTGAATAGTGTTGCAGGCTTCTGAGAAGGTTAAGAGAGTCTCACAAGGAAAATTCGTAATTTGGTTTGAAGAGTTGGGAAAAGAGGACATCCCCTTAGTTGGAGGCAAAAACGCGAATCTAGGCGAGATGATCCAAGCTGGGATACCTGTTCCACCCGGATTCGCAGTGACTGCCCAAGCCTATGAGAAATTTATCGTAGGGACTGGCATTGCTGATAAGATTTACAAAACCATAGAAGAGACCACAGCAGGCACTGAGAGCCCCAAACAGTTCGAAGAAGCATCCAAGAGGGTTAGAAAGATCATTGAATCAACTCCAATGCCAAAGGAAATCCAGAAACCCATCAAAGAAGCTTACAACAAGCTTAGTAAGAAAGCAGATATGGCTCAGGTTTTTGTGGCCGTTCGATCAAGCGCCACAGCTGAAGACTTACCCGACGCCTCATTCGCTGGACAACAGGAAACGTACTTGAACGTGAGGGGCGAGGACGAACTCGTGAGCAGAACCCTGAAGTGCTGGTCAAGCCTGTTCACGCCGAGAGCTATCTTCTACCGCACTGAGAAGGGCTTCAGGCATGAGGATGTTCTAATCAGCGTTGGCGTTCAAAAGATGGTGGATGCGCAGGCTGCTGGTGTCATGTTCACCATAAACCCCGTGACAGGAGAAGAGGATCATATAGTCATTGAAGCCAACTGGGGACTGGGTGAGACAGTCGTTTCTGGGGAAGTTACACCCGACCATTACGTGGTGGACAAGAAATCGCTTCATATTGTAGAAAGGAAAATTTCGAGGAAAACGGTAGAGCATATCAGAAATCGAACGACAGGAGAGACCAAGGAGGTCCGCGTGCCGGAGGAAAGACAAGAGAAACCCTGTTTGACTGATGAGGAGGTCGTAAAACTTGCCGAACTTGCCAAACGCATTGAAGAGTACTACGGAGTGCCCCAAGACATCGAATGGGCCCTCGACCGAAATCTCTCTTTCCCAGAAAACGTCTTCATAGTTCAATCCAGACCCGAGACCGTCTGGGCTCCGAAAAGAGGGAAGAAAATCGAACAGCCAAAAACCCCAGAGCCATCTCCCACGTCCGAACGAAAGGTTGTGGTGAAAGGAATAGCAGCCGGGAAGAGAGACATAGCAGCTGGCCCCGCAAAGGTTATTCTTACCCCCGAGGAAGCGTCAAAGGTCATGAAGAAAGGAGATGTTCTGGTCACCACTATGACAAACCCAGACTACGTTCCGTACATGAAACAGGCCACAGCGATAGTAACCGATAAGGGAGGCGTCACCTGCCATGCAGCCATAGTAAGCCGCGAATTAGGCATACCCTGCATAGTCGGCACCGAAAACGCAACAAAACTCTTGGAGACTGGACGCGAATACACAGTGGACGCAAGAAGTGGCGTGGTATACGAGGGTGTCATGAGCGAACTCGCAAGGCGAGCCGAAGAGAAACCACCAACCGTGTCGATGCCAAGTCAGTTGGAATCGGCTCCGGTGACAGCTACCAAGATCTACATGAACCTCGGTGTTCCAGAAATGATTGATGAGTACAAAAATCTACCGTTTGATGGAATAGGGCTCATGCGAATCGAGTTCATTCTCGCAAGTTACATAGGAGAACACCCCCTCTACCTCCTAGAGACAGGGCAGGCGGACAAGTTCATAAACAAACTAGCTGAGGGAATAGCCACCGTTGCGAGGGCCATACAGCCACGCCCAGTCGTAGTGAGGTTCAGCGACTTCAAAACAAACGAATACAGAGAGCTCAAAGGTGGAGAGAAATACGAGATATTAGAGGCAAATCCGATGCTAGGCTGGCGAGGAGCGAGCAGATACATAAGCCAACAATACGAGGAGGCTTTTAGGCTTGAGTGCCGTGCAATCAAAAAATGCAGAGAAGAATGGAAACTGAAGAATGTGTGGGTCATGCTGCCCGTTATTAGAACTGTGTGGGAAGCCAAGAAATGCCTAAAACTAATGAAGGAGGAGGAATTGGAAAGCTCAAGGGACTTCCAAGTGTGGTTCATGGCTGAAACTCCCTCAATCGCCATTATGGCAGACGAGTTCTCCAAGCTCTGCGATGGCTTCTCCATAGGCTCCAACGACATGACACAGGGTATACTCATGATCGACCGAGACTCAGAAAGACTGGGGGCAATGGGATACTTTGACGAGAGAGACCCGGCCATAAAGCGTATCCTCGCCCACATGATCAGAGTGGCTCACGAAAACGGCACTACCGTTTCTATATGCGGCGAAGGGCCATCAAATCTACCAGATTTCACAGAGTTTCTTGTTCGCTGCGGCATTGACAGCATATCCGTGAACGCAGACGCCGTGGTTCGAACAAGACAACTCGTGGCCAGCATTGAGCAGAAGGTCTTGCTAGAGCAATTGGCTGAAATGCGCAAACAAGCCACAGAATACCCAACTGAGAAGTCTAAGAAGAATCGGGAATGGAAGCCCGGGTGGGAGTAGACTTCAGACTCCACGTTCCATTTTGCACAGGTCTATGACGTAATGGTTAATGTGCATAGAAATGGGAAGCCATGACCTTGAAGAGGAGAGACTGAAGGAAGAAATTGAGAAACGTCAAGCAAAACGAGTTCTCATACAACTGCCCGAAGGACTAAAGCCAGAAGGGCCTCGCCTAGCATCCGTAGCAGAAGAGGCTGGAGCCATCGCCATCGTCTCAGCTGATCCATGCTATGGTGCTTGTGATTTGGCGCTGTCAGATGCAGAAAGCTTGGGTGTAGACTTGATTGTTCATTACGGTCACACTGCGATGACTGAACGAGCGGGTATACCTTCTGTCTATTTGGAAGCAAAGGCAAAGATAGGGGTTAAAGAGGCAGTAGAGAAGGCTATACCTCTTCTCAAAGATTGGGAAAGGATAGGTTTGGTGACTACAGTTCAGCACGTACATAAACTGAAGGAAGCGGAAGAACGGCTTCTCAGGGCTGGGAAAACAGTCAAGGTCGGGGATGCTGGGCGCATGAAATACGTTGGACAAGTTATCGGCTGCGACTTCAGCAACGCCAAATCTATCTCAGAAGATGTTGACGCTTTTCTCTTCATTGGGGGCGGCAGGTTCCACGCCATAGGCGTAGCATTAGCCACTGGAAAACCAACTATAGTAGCTGACCCATACGAGAAAAAGGCGTTTCCTATTGACGGCAAGGTCAAGACCATACTCAAACAGAGGTGGGCAAGCATCTGCGAGGCAAGGGAAGCGGAAAGCCTTGCCATTCTCGTCGGCTTGAAAAGTGGGCAGAAAAGACTTGGAGAAGCCGTGGAGCTGAAAGAAAAGCTGGAGAAGATCGGAAAGAGAGCTACGTTACTATCAATAAGGGAGATCACACCCGAGGCGTTAATGCAGTTTCCCGACATAGATGCATTCGTAAACACGGCGTGCCCCCGAATATCATTAGACGAGGCAAAGAACTTTCTAAAACCCGTTATTACACTAAACGAGGCACGCATCGTGTTAGACGAAATCACTTGGGAGGAGCTATGCAGAGAAGGCTGGTTCGAAAACTAGATCTAGAGAAAGCCATAGTCGGGATCAAGCCACACCCTGAACCCAAAGCATATCTAGAGCAGTACACGATAACGCCCCAAGTTGCTGCAGAAATACTCTTTATCGC
The DNA here is from genome assembly GCA_046760805.1 of Bathyarchaeia archaeon. Lineage (GTDB taxonomy): Archaea > Thermoproteota > Bathyarchaeia > Bathyarchaeales > Bathyarchaeaceae. The sequence continues at coordinate 10,394 of JBHIEV010000014.1, read as the reverse complement.
GGCGTATATCTATGATGATATCATCGACAAAAGAGTCATCGACTTGGGTTGTGGAACGGGAAGATTGGCAATCGGTGCTGCCCTTCTGGGTGCAAGGGAAACGATTGGAGTTGATGTAGACAGGGCAGCGGTGAGGTTGGCAGGGAAAAATGCCGAAGATGTGGGGATGGAGGAGAAGACGCTTTGGATTGCTGCAGATATAGGTGCTATACGGGGAACCTTCGACACTGTTTTGCAGAATCCACCTTTCGGCGTGCAGAGAAGGAGAGCAGACCGAAAGTTCATAAGGAAGGCTCTTGAGTTGGGAGATAGGATATACTCGCTTCACAAGGGTGGCGAGCGTAACCGAGAGTTTATCAAAACGTTTATTGAGAAGCATGGAGGAAGGGTTAAGGGAATCTCTCCTATGAAAATTGACATTCCGTGGCTGTTCAAGTTTCATACAAAGAAGAGACGTAGCGTTAACGTTGACCTGTATAGGATAGAAGGGAAAGCTTGTGAATCCGTCTGAGAGGGAAAGTGGGCAATTCGTTGTTCCAGGTACTCGTCTGGGAGTCATTGAGGAGTTTATGCCTGGTCCGGGAACGTATGTGGAGCGTGGAACTATATACTCAAAGGCGACGGGACGTGCTCTACTTGATATGCTGAACAAGAAGGTTTCAGTCTATCCGCTGGTTCATGTAGTGAGTGTCCCTCGCGTAGGAAGCACCGTTGTCGGTCAAGTTTCAGATGTCCGAAGCAAAAACGCTGTATTGCGTGTATTAAGCATTGGGAAGAGATCGCTCTCAGGGTTCTTCACTGGAATTCTACACATTTCCGACGTAAGCCCAAGCTACATCGAGACCATGTACGGCGTCTGTAAGCCAGGCGACTTTATGAGGGCAAAGGTTGTCTCTGATCTGAATAGAACATATCACTTGTCGACGGAGGACAAGACTCTAGGGGTTATCTACGCCTTCTGCTCGCGATGTGGACATCTTCTACAAATGAAAAGAGAGAAGATGCAGTGTCCTAAATGCGGGAAAATCGAGACAAGGAAAGCAGCTCAAGACTATGGGGCAGTCAATGTCTAGAGGGAATGGTTATGAAGATCAAAGTTCTACGAAGGCAACCTAGCGAGTTAAAGATAGAGGTAGAGGGGGAAGGACACACGTTCTGTAACATGCTACAGAAGGCACTACTAGAGGAAGAAGGAGTTGAATTCGCTGGATACGACATGCCTCATCCCCTCATAACCAGATCCATCATCTATGTTCGCACAAAGGGCGGACGAAAACCAGAAACCACACTACGAGATGCGGCTAAAAAACTGCGGAAAAGAAGCAAAGAACTGAGAAAAGCATTGGAGAAAGCTTTCAAGGAATACAACAAAAACTCTAGCTAGCGATGGTCGATGACATTACAGGTTAAGCTTCTCTTTGGCTACGAGGATGAGGGCGCAGAAACCTTCAGTTAGGTCCTCCTCGCGTTCTAAGATGCTAATGGCCTCTTTGATAGTCATGGCGTTTCGTATCCAAGCATATACGATTAAGGCTTCTGCGGCATTTGCTCGTTCGTGGCGATTTGTTCTTGACGGTAGAAGCTCCCTTAGTCCCGCTTTTCTGAGAGCCACAGCGAGCAGATTGTTGTTAACTCTCGCGCCCACCGGTTCACCTCTCTTCTTCGAAAGGGCTAGAGAGAAAAGCAAGTTCACGTAGGCGTCTCCTAGGGCTGCAAGTTTTTGATCCATCAAAACTTCGGGAAGCGTCTTGTGCTTTGATATGAAATCTAACATATTCTCCACTTGTCTAGCATTTCTACTACTAACACAGGGTGTTTGAAAAGCTTAATTATCCTTCCAAGCCTTCTGATGATGTTTGGTGCAACCAATGCGCGGGAGGGAGACTGTGAGGATTCGACATGTGAAGCCTGAGATAAGGATGTTGGGCATTGACGACGGGGTTTTCCAGCCTCACACGAAGGGGACGGTGGATGTCGTCGGCGTGGTATTTCGGGGTGGATACTGGCTTGACGGTGTTATGCGGACTGAGGTGGAGATCGATGGAATGGACGCAACAGAGAAGATAGCGTCTATGATCATGAACTCGCCTCATTACAACCAGTTGAGGGTCGTTGTTTTGGACGGGGTTACACTTGCGGGGTTCAATGTAGTTGATTTGAAGGCGCTCTTCAACAAGACTGGACTGCCGGTCATAGCTGTGACAAGGGAGAAGCCTGATTTTGAGGATATGAAGAAGGCTCTCCAGAATCTACCCAAATCTGGTAAAAGGTGGAAGGCAATAGAGAATGCTGGAAGGCTATTCGTGGTGCGGACGCGAGATGCGGAAGAACCCTTGTACGTGCAGGCTGTAGGAATATCAGAGGAGGATGTAAGAGTGATTTTAAGGAAGACCTCTACGCGAAGCAACGTGCCAGAAGCACTTAGAGTGGCTCATATCGTGGCTTCTGGGCTTTCGAAGTCGGAAGAAAAGATTTAAAAGAGTCGAGGCTATCGGAAAGGAGACGACGGGTGATATCATGGAGTTCTGTCCCAAGTGTGGAACAAGACTGACTCCAACTAAGAAGAAAACCAAGGGCAAAGTCACCATCGTTCTTTCCTGTCCCAAATGTCGCTACAAGAAACCAGCGACTGCACCCGTGTCCTCTCCAAAGATAATAGAGCATAGCCCTCAGGAACGTATAGCTGTGATAGGAAAGGAAGAGCAGAAGCTAAGGACCTTGCCTACGGTTAGGATTGAATGCCCTAGGTGTGGAAATATGCAGGCCTACGTTTGGCAGGTTCAGACTAGAGGAACGGATGAGTCTTCAACGCAGTTTTTCAGATGTACAAAGTGTAACTATACCTTCAGAGAATACAGCTAAATCGCGAGATTACATCCACAAAGAGATGTTCACAAAACCACTAAATCTTCTAACTGTGGCTCCTCAACTGTTCAACTGTGCCTATGAACGTTCCGTCGAGGAGAAACAACTCAGCACGATCGATATCGACGCTCCGAGAACGCAGGATCGGACCGATGAACTCCCTTGATCTCTTATTCTTTCCAATGTTTTTCCTGTTGACCGACTGGCCTCCTAGAAAATCGTTGAACGACGGCATTATGAAGAAATGTTTTGCTTTGACTTTCATGTCAAAACGCTTCTCTAAGAGAGCAATGGGATCTGCATCAGCTTTGATTCCCATATATTTTAGAAGAGAGCTCGCCAATCGCGCTCTGTCACACCGAGTCTTAACCCAGACCTGTCTCGCAATTCGAAAGCCGAGAGGGTCATGAAACGTAACCACAGGGTGAACATGACCTGTGATAAGAGTTTGACACTGTAAGAGCTCTGGAGCTGGCCAAGCGTGTCCGTGAAAAAGACCAACATCTCCAATGGCAATCCCTTTCGTGGGGAGCGTCTCCACATCTGCGGGCAGGAGAGGCTCGAGGTTTCCGTCGTGGTTTCCCAGTACAACCTTGATGTCTGGAACTTTTTCGCGTAGGTTTTCAAAAAGGTCTGGGACATCATGCCATTCCTCCATCTTGACTCTTGCGATTGCGTGTTTCACGTCGCCGAGAAAGACCAAGGTCGTTGGTCTGCTTGCTTTGATGAGCCGTAGCAGTCTAGTTAGAATTTTAGGCGTCTGGGATGGAACGTGAATTCCCTTCTCTGTTAGAGCCGCCTCCCAGCCTACGTGGAGGTCCGTTACGACAAGGATCCGTTTTGATTTCTTTTGTAGAAGCATGGCTGGGTACGGTCTTACAGGCTTCAACTAAGGCACTCTACTCTTTATACATAGGCTCCTAGTTAAATCTGTGTAGAAATTCTGTAATGAGCAGCAGGCCCATGTTTGCTTCGGTAAGGGCGACTGCACAGCTGTTCTAGACCAAAAGGCTTGCGACAACTTCGTGGAGTTGTTTGTTGGCGGTCGCTATGAACGATACTGTTTGGGTGGGCGTTAATGGAACATCAAGCCCTTTTCCTTCTGGTGTGGTCATTGTTCCTCCAGCCTCGAGTAGGATGAGATAGGCTGCGGCTACGTCTGTGACTCGTAGTTTTCCTCTCACATCTATGAATGCGTCTGTTGTGCCATCAGCGACGTAGCAGATTTCTAGGGCGTTGGCTCCTAGGTGTCGGAGATGTTTTGTTTTTTGGAGGAGAGCGACGAAGTTGGGGATGCTTTCTTTACTCTTGGGGGTGCCTAAGTCTATGCCGATCACCGTTTCTTTGAGCGATGATATTATGGAGGGCTTGATTTTCTGTCCATTTCGATGTGCGCCTTGGCCGCGTGTTGCGGTGTATGTGACGTTGTGCAGTATGTCGGATACTAATGCCGTGTCTATGTCGCTTATGTTTTTGGTTCTTGATGTTGCCAAGGAAGTGGCTACAAAAGGTAATCCACGGACTGCGTTTGTTGTACCGTCTATAGGGTCTGTTGTGAGATAGTATTCAGAAGGTTCTGAGCCGATTTTCTTGGTTCCAGACTCTTCACTAATGAGGGTGCAGGATGCATTGTTTTCTTCTAGGACTTCGATTAGGGCTTTCTCTGCGATCAGGTCAATCTTTTTCATCTGGTCTCCACCTGCGCCCCTACCGTAAGTCTTGGCTGCTTCTGGTTTTGCAACAAGCGGCAGAGCCTTTTCTGCTATTTTTTGAGCGCATTCTTTTAGTAGGGCTAGTTGGTTCACAACTGTTCTCTCCTCACTCTGAAAATGCGTTTGTATGCTTTTAACATAAAGGCGGGAAATTATTAAAACGATTTAGTCTCTATCTTCATGAGTATTCGCTGAGAGGTGATCTGCTTGGATGAATTATTGGCGATATATCTACTGAACTTGGTGATTACCGTAGCAATGTTTGTTGTTTTGGTGTTCCGCGCCTGGGTAGAATTCAAGAATTACCGGATAATGTGGAGGGAGATGGAGTGGAGAAAGACCTATGAGAAGATAGGAAGAATCCTGCGAGCTGAGAGAGATATGTTTACAGAGGTCCAAGGCGGAAAGGAACTTTACAAGATACTCTGTGAAATATTTCAAACACCGGAAGAAGCCTAGAATCTACAGGTTCACGGAAAGCACCAACTACCAACCATTCGCCTAGGCGTACCAGACTTCTCCCTACCATACCTGCACAAAGGCTTCGTAAGGTGTCTCTGAGATCTTGGAGAAGTGATGTGAATTCCTAGATGGAGATTCCGCTTCAGTTCGACAGCCACCTTCTCCAGCTTCGAGGATCGCCAGCCACACCTCTCGCATCTAAAGCCCTTATTCAAACCCATTGACGTCATTCGCTTCCCACACTGAGAACACTTCGGATTATGAAGAACAACTTTTGAAGCTAGCTTCAGAATTCGTAGCTTCTCTAAGTTTATGGTCATCGGATGCGCTGATGAAGCTGGTCGAACACCGCCAAAAGCCTCAACGAGGTCTCCCCTTACAAGCTTTCTCGCAGTTTCTTGAAGTGTGCCTGTCGGTTCGTAGGCTGCGCAATCCACCTTTCCAGTCTCGTCTTGTATTGCGAATATGGTATGCCCTCCGGTGATGACCTCCGGTTCTTCTGCCACAACCCCTCGAACAACTATGGGGTTGAAGGGTTTTACATCAGCGATTGAGCTAACTGTTCGCAGGTGGGCATCTGTCCCATGGTTCGTGCGGAAGATGACCCATCTCTCTATTGGTTCCCCCGAACGAACCATTCTATGCGCCTTCTTGACAGCGTTCGAGCTCTCTCCGCGGATTCCGTATAGGATGGGGTCTGGGCCACGCGGTGTGATGAGGATTCGGCTTGTTTCGGGGTCTATGTTGTTGAAAGTTAGTGGCGAGGTCTTCTCATTGATTTTAACTACGGATGATGCTTCTATTCTTCGGAGTGTTCCACGGTTTTCTGGTGTTCGGTATGCTATAAGCTCGTAAGTGTGATCTCCTATGAGTGTTTCTCCTATGGCAGCTAAGCCTCCGATGATGCCTCTGCCCTCTTTGAAACCTACAGCTTCAGCGTCAAACTTGTCAATTAGCTCAAGAGCCTCATTCATCTTCACTACGCCTTGTATGGTTCTTTTTGCGAAGGCTGTGATCTGTTCTGGTACGTGATTTGAGAAGAAGACTACTCCTGGGTCTGTGCCTTTGTAGCCAAGATCTGCATTCTCCTCAACCTCTTTGATTACAGCCTCCTTAATCTCTTCCACAGATTCTTTTTTACATCTGATTCTTAGACAAAGGGCGCCGTTGCCCCGAGTCTTCCAAGGGACGTTTGGGTTGAGCCGGACTAGGTTTGGGTAGTCAGTGAACGAGGCGCCTAGCTTGTGTAGTTTCTCAACGAGTATTGCCGCTATGTAGGTTGTACAGCCCATTCTGGGCGAGTCTGTGTCGTCGAATCCAATGTGCATCCTAGTCATCAGTGCTCAGCACGCCCTATGAAGGGAGAGTTGGCTGATAATAATCTTCTTTAACGTGGAAAGCGTACAAAAAGAGGAGGGGGTGTGAATTAAGAGGCTTCCTCGATCACTATCATGGTCAGCGTGGATCGAACTTTGTCTAATTTTCGTATGTGCCAGGTGACGATTTCTTTTAGTTTATCCATGGTTTCTGCTCCAATCTTGGCAACGATGTCGTAGACTCCGTAAACTTGGTGTGCCTCCTTTACGCCATCAACCTTCTTGAGTGCATTCAGAACCTCATTCTCCGATCCTATCTCTGTGTTCACCAGAACGAATGCTGTTGGCATACTATTCTCCTCGGCTTATGAGTTGGCTTGCTACCCTAAAAATTTATTCCTATGAAAAGCAAATCGAGAATATTCTGTACAGAGAGGAAATTCACGTAGTCTTTGGTGAGCTGTTACTATTTCGCTATTGCTCCACCGATTAGTCCCCCGATGGCGGCTACTATTCCTTCAAAAAGGCTTAGGATAATTGCTGCGATTCCTATGATTGCGCCCACTATGCCACCTAATAGCCCGCCTAGGCCTCCGCCTAAAATTCCACCTGCTGCCACTAATCCAACAATCACGAGTATTGTGATGATGATTGCACCGAATACTCCAGCTAGAAAGCCGGCTAATGCTCCTCTGCCCATTCCGCCTCCAGCGATTAAGCCTGCGACCAGTCCACCAATCAGATGACCAATTATTGGAAACGCCGCCCCAAGAACAAGAGTGACTAGAAAGCCTACGAAAGCTCCAAGCCATAGACTCCTCAAACCGATACCTCGAATTTCTAGACAATCTGTCAAGATAAAAGAGTTATCATTGTAGCGCATGACCATTGATGCTTGGGCTGGCGTTTTACTAGCATCCTAAACCTTTTTCTTGTGATCCCTTAAATAAGAAGCGTGAGAGGGGCAAGATGATAGCCAGCAGGGAGATGCGAGTCCTAGAACTGAACTCTGAATATTTCGGTGTTTCGAGACTGCAACTAATGGAGAATGCTGGGAAAGCCGTAGCTGATGAGATAGCGTCCAGATTCGACCCGAAAAAAACGAGAGTCGCGATCTTCTGTGGTCTAGGCGGAAATGGTGGGGACGGCTTTGTCGCAGCACGCCACCTAGTGTATCTGGGCTTCGAGGTCAATGTGATACTCGCTGGAAGGTCTAAAGATATTTTGGATGAAGAGGCAAGGAGAAACTGGCTTGCACTACAAGCCTTGAAAGATGTTGTGGCTTTCAGCGAAATCTACGATTCCACACTCGTTTCAAGCGTAGAAGCTGATGTCGTGGTTGACGCTCTACTCGGGGTAGGACTGAAAGGGGTCTTGAAACCCCCTTTCTCGCAGTTGGTCCAGAAGATAAATGAAGCAAAGGCATACCGCATTTCTGTAGATGTGCCCACTGGCGTGGATTCGGACTCTGGTAGAATCTTGGGTGAGGCGGTAGAAGCCCATCAAACAGTCACATTTCACAAGGTAAAGCGTGGACTGAAAAAGGCTAAAACACATGTGGGAGAGGTTTCTGTGAAGGGTATAGGGGTGCCTCAAGAGTTTGAAAGCTTTGCGGGTCCTGGAGATGTTTCATTGGTGGTCAGGTCTAGGCCTCCTGAGGCACACAAGGGGGATTTTGGCAGACTTTTGGTTGTTGGTGGGAGTGAAATCTTTTCTGGTGCCCCGGCTCTCGTGGCTCTCTCTGCTCTTCGTGCGGGTGTGGACCTGACTTACGTTGCTGCTCCACAAAAAACAGCCTACGCAATCTCCTCGATGGCTCCCGACCTGATTACCGTGAAGCTAGAAGGAAACCATCTAAACCCCCGCAACATAGCCGTCATCAAGCGGTACCTAGAGACTTCAAACGCCGTTGTTATGGGTCCAGGGTTAGGACTGCACGCAGAGACCAGAGATGCAGTGATGAAAATCGTGGAAATGGTAGAAGAAGAGAGGATTCCACTGCTTTTGGATGCTGATGGGCTGAAGGTATTCGGCGAGTCCAAACGAAAGACAAGTTCGCCGCTTGTCTTGACCCCTCACGGAGGAGAGTTTCAATTGCTGACCGGCAAGAAACTACCTGCGGATATGAGGAAGCGAGTGGAAGAGGTGAGGAAAACCGCGGGTAAGATGAGGGCTGTGATTCTGCTGAAGGGTCATGTGGATGTAATCTCTGATGGAGAGCGGATTAAACTCAACTTCACAGGCAACCCAGGAATGACTGTTGGTGGAACAGGCGATGTTCTCTCTGGGATCGTGGGTGCCTTCTTGGCGCAGGGGGCTGATCCGTTTGAGGCTGCGGTGGCTGGAGCTTTCATAAATGGTGCCGCTGGAGACTTTGTCCAGAGCGAGAAGGGCTGTCACATGATCCCAACTGACATTATTGAATGGATTCCACGGGTCATGGACGACCCGATGTCTCATCTAAAGGTGCGAAGGAATGCCTTCTGAAAGTGTTAGAATCACAGTTTATCATGCAGCTCAGTGCGATCCAAAAAAGTGTACCGCCCTAAAGCTTAAGCGCCACCAACTAGTCAGAATCGTTCACCAAGTCAGATGGCTGCCACGGGGAGCCGTTATCCTAAATCCTTTCTCCAAGAAGGCTTTCTCTCCAGCGGACAGGGAGAGAGTGGAAAGGAGGGGCCTAGCAGCCCTAGACTGCAGTTGGATGCACGCCGACGACGTCTTCGAGCTTTCTGCACGCGGTGCCTCGCGTTGCCTCCCTTATCTTGTTGCCGCTAACCCCGTGAACTATGGAGTGCCTACAAAGCTGAGTACGGTGGAGGCTCTAGCCTCAGCCCTATACATTGCTGGTCACAGAGATGAGGCGGGGCGCTTGCTTTCCATTTTCAAGTGGGGTCTAAACTTTATCGAGTTGAATGGTGACCTTCTTGAAAGCTACGCTGGTGCGAGGGACAGTGGCGAAGTTGTGGAGTTGCAGAGGAGTTTCATTTCCTAATCATGTACAATATCTCCTTTATTGCCTATTGCCTTCATTTCAGCTTACTCAGGATTTGAAAAGAGGCTTCCATTAGGTGTGAACTTAGTGAGTCAAAAAAGTAATCCTTCAAAGCGGAAGCGGAAGGAACAAATGTGCCAACGCCAAGATCATCTCGATCACAAACAAGAATATCATGCCCATTAGTACGATGCAGAGGGCTCCAAACCAACCTGAATCGTGGCCTCTTATCAAAAAATGCTTGATTGCAGCCAGCAAGAGAAAGAGAGAGATGCAGAAAGCAATGAACGGTTGATTAAGAAAATTGAAGAACAAATCGGATATTGCAACAGCGAGAAATGAAACTACAGAAACAGCCAAAAAGCTTCTAAATCCTCCTCCAACCACAATGGAGTTGGCGGCGTATAATGCAATGGTCATCGCAACAAAGTTCATGGCGAAAGTGGCGTTTTGAGAGATGAAAACCCAAGTGGCTGATGTTAGAGCTCCAAGGACATAGGCGATTATTCTTAGACGAGTACTGTCCACCTTTTTCTTGACTCCCACTCACTCCCTAAACGACACTAAAGATTTAAGAACCTTGTCTTTTCTCTAAAAAAGAGAGATAGAGTGGTCTCATGTTTGAGTGGCTTAAGGATCTGTTGAGAATCTACACGTGGACAGAGTTCTGGATGGTTGTAAGTGTACCCGCTGCAGTGATGGGTGTCTGGTTTCTGTTCTGTTACTTACTCACCATACCCATAATCCCTCTCCGAGCCATGGCTATCTGGTTACTAATATCGCTCTTGACAGTTGCAGCTGCCACCGTTGATGCCCTAAGAAAAAAGCAGAGCAAGAAATGATCGTGACTGCTCGAAAATTAGCCTGTTATTGATCTGGCGAACAGTGACTTCCTCGCTGGCGATGAAAGAAAATGTATTCTTCTTCCCGGTAAGTTTCTATTCTTGGGCAAGGAGAGGGAGCATAGTTTATAGAAGGGATGGTGTGCTGGTCGTAACCCGCCTTCTGTTCAGAGACGGCATTCAGCTAAACGGGCTACCCGCG
>JBHIEV010000013.1:0-25531 GCA_046760805.1 Bathyarchaeia archaeon | reverse complement strand
GGTCTCTTGATTCTTGTTTACTCTGTGGCTCATCTGAGAATAAAGAGACACGAAGGATTGGTTACTTCAGGACCTTATCGGTTGGTCAGACATCCTCAATATCTAGGAATGATACTCTCAACGCTCGGCTTGACTAGTTGGAGCGTCTGGATTTTAAACAACACTTTCGGCATCGGATTTCTGAGCCCATCACAGACTATAGGCGTGTGGTTCATTGAACTCTTCGCGTACATTTTGCTGGCATATGTAGAAGAACTGGATCTGTCCAGAAGATATGGCGAATCCTTTGAGAACTACAAGAGCGAGGTACCTTTCTTCATACCGTTCCTACCGACCAGTAGAAAGGCTCTGGAGATTTTCGTTTCCATCCTGATTCCATCTATTCTCCTGTTGGGACTAATTGGATTTCAGTGAAGCGTGCACAGATTGTGCATAAACCTTCTTTAAGGCATTTGTGTCTAAATGCATGCAACAGAATAGTGAAGGAAGGCGAGGAGATGACGGAGAGTGAAGAGTTGCTTGCTTATTGTGGGTTTTACTGTGGCGATTGCCTAGGTTATACGGGTGTGATCGCCGATGCAGCAAGTGGCTTCATGATGGTGCTGGAGAAGCACAAGTTCGATCGGACTGCAAAATGTGTGTTCCCTAAAGAGCTTAAAGATTATGACAAATTCTGTGAGATGCTTGGATTCATGACCGGCCTGAGATGCGAGAAGATTTGCAGGGAAAGGGAAGATAGTGACACATCCTGTAGGGTTAGGGAATGTTGCAGAGATAGAGGTTTCTACGCTTGTTATAAATGCGATGACTTTGAGATCTGCGAGAAACTCAAATCACTTCATAACGGACTTCATTATAATTCTTGTGTGAGGAATCTGAAGACCATCAAAAAAATTGGGCTTGAAGCTTGGATAATCAGAGGCAAACGATACTGTTACTGGAATGAGGCAGAAAAACTGCCTCTAATTGAAGACGCACTTTCCTGAACCATGCTCAGCGCTAAGAAGACTGACAGAAGAATGTTTTGTAGAAGAAACGTTGATGCAATAAGGTTTGATTAGTCCTTTATCTGCGTTAAATAGAATAGGTTCTCGTCTGGGTCAGCAAACAGAGCGGCATAACCACCCCAGTATTGTTTCTTTGGCGGCTCCACAAAATCAACGCCTTTTGCCTTCAGTTTCTCGTATTCGTCGTCAAGGTTTTCCACGGCTAGATAGATATTTGGTGCTCCTTCTTTTCTCCCTTTCTTCCCCCCAAGCATTATTGCGAAAGTTGCTGTTCCAGCCAAGTCGAAAATTACGTAATTTGACCATTCACTTTTTATCTTCAAGCCAAGGGCGTCACGATAGAAACCGATAGCCCTCTTCATGTCGGTTACCTTTATCTCAAGCCAGTTGACTCTCTTGATCAATTGATGTCACCTCCTTGTCAGTTTAGCTACCCCAATTGACGGCTAAAAGACTTACTAAAGAGTGCGCGCATTTTAAATAATCTGTAGTCCTAGTCCTTGCCGATGTCTTCGTAGATTTGTGGAAACCATGCCAGAACTTCCAGAAATAGCAGTAATCGCGAGACAAATGAACAAGGAAATCACAGGGAAACGCATCGCGGACATTGAAGCAAGGCAGCCAAAAAACCTAAACATACCAGTCACAGAATTCGTGCAAATCACCAAAGGAAGAACCGTTAAAAGTGTAGGAAGCAGGGGGAAATGGATATTCATCAAGCTGGACCATGGATACTATATGCTCATAAACCGAGGTATGAACGCAGACATACTCTACTTCGCCCCAAACCAGAAACTCCCACCAAAATACCAATTCAAACTAACCTTCAGCGACAAAACAGGTTTCACCATACAATTCCAATGGTTCGGCTACATCCACCTCGTCGCAGAAAAAGACCTAACGAAACACAAATTGACAGCTAAACTTGGAATCCCCCCAACCAACGATAGATTCACACCGGAACACTTCAAAAAACTATTGGCCAACAGGAAAGCAAGAATAAAGAATTTCCTGCTCAACCAGAAGAATGTAGCAGGTATAGGAAACGTCTACATACAAGACATCCTATTCAAAGCCAAACTTCACCCAAACAGGAAAATCTCAACATTATCCCAACAAGAAATAAATGATCTGTACAATGCTATCTTAAGCGTACTAAACCAAAGCATCGAACTAGGGGGGCTAGCCTACGAAAGAGACTTCTACGGACAAAAAGGTAGACTCACCATAAACGAATTTCTCGTGGGCTACAAAACAGGAAAACCATGCCCCAACTGCAACGCAAAAATAGAGAAAATCGAAACAGGAAGCACATCATCCTACATCTGCCCAAAATGCCAACAACTTTAGAATAGCCAAAAGCTCCAGAGCCAAACACGCCTTGAGGGCCGGGGCCGGGATTTGAACCCGGGCGCCAGGCTCCACAGGCCTGTAGGCTACCAGGCTACCTCACCCCGGCCACTTTTCAGTGATTCAGTCTACTTTTGATGTATCGATGTTTATTTGCGTTTTCCAAAGAAGACTAAGTCATCCTACTGACAGATATATTCGATTCCAACTTCAAACAAGGTTACTGAGATTAAGGTGGCTTTGACATCGACGCTGGCAGTAAATTGAATGTGTCGGTAATAGACCTGGCAACTGCATGCCTGCATGTAGGCACCTCTGGGGGGAATAGAAGAGAGAGTGCGGGATTGTGTGGTAAGCGAGGGGTATCTTTGCAATACGACGAAAAAGCCAAATATGGCACACTTGGATGATAAAAATTTGGTGATTCGCTGTGGAGGAGAATGCTCACAAGAGCTATATTAGGAAGCTCTTACTCCTGAGCCTAGTTGGCAACATCCTACTCGTCTTCTTGACAGGCTTCGTTGTTCTGCAGAATAATGGCCTACAAAGTCAGATCAGCGATCTTGCTGGTTCCTACAGAACCCTTGAACAGCAGCTAAACCTGACGAGCAACCAACTAAACTATTACAAGCAACAGGCCGAATACTATTCAAGCCTAGCAACCTCTGGCAACGCCACTACAGGGCTCATAGGCCAAACAACAATTCACGTTGTAGCGGTGCGAACCATCCAGAAAGGTTTTCAGGTTGAACATGAAGGCGTAGTCATGACCGCCGAAGTGGAGTTGAGAGAGGGAAGCGGAAGAATTCTCGTAGATACTGTACCGAAGATTGGCATAGATATTCAAACCAGTCTGCGAACAGGGGTGTTAGTAGCAGAAAACATAACCGGTACTTCCTTTGGCAAGACAGACGTCATCCTTACTATAAGAGCAAGTGAAGACGTGGAAATAGTGGACGGCCCAAGTGCAGGGGCTGCCATAACAGTAGCTCTCATTGCGTCAGTATGGAAGCAAAGCCTCAACGAGACTGTTTACATGACTGGAACGATAAATAGTGACAAGTCTGTTGGTCAAGTGGGGGGAATTCCAGAGAAGGCTTTGGCAGCAGCTGCGAACGGCTCCAAATACTTTCTTGTTCCGAAAGGACAGAGCACCATTGTCATATACGAGCCAAAGATAACTCATCCATTTCCGGGATGGACAATCATCACTTATGAGCGAAAAACAATCAATCTCCAAGATTACCTAGAGGAGAACGGGTATTCAACTGTCGTCAAAGAAGTAGAAAGTGTTGAAGAGGCTTACGAGAAATTCATTGCTCAACGTTAACACGTTTCATTAAAACCATTTCGCAGACATGGGAGTTAAAAAAGAGAGTTCGCGGGGAATCGCCACACCCGGTGAAATCACCTCACCCCACCCACAACTTGGCGTCTTTTGTGCCACCCGACATTTCGATTTGAGAGTTCCTTCACAGCAGGCCTGTTTAGGCTTTAATATCTAGTCGGGATAACTATTCTGGGGCGAGTCTCATGTCTGATATTTCTGACTCGATGGTAGTGGAGTCCAAGTTGAGGGGGAAGACTCTGCTTGTTTATTGGTATCTGCTGGGTGCTTCGAGCCCTAGGGTTGGTGTCCGTGAGGTTCAGCGCTCTCTGGGATTTTCGAGTCCGAGCGTGGCTGCTCACCACTTGAATAAGCTTCTCTCGCTTGGCTTGGTCGATAAGAGCAGGACGGGCGAGTATTTTCTGGTTGAAGAGGTTAATGTTGGTATTCTTAGATTCTTCACTAGACTTGGTCGCTTCCTTGTCCCTCGCTACCTTTTCTATTCCATTTTCTTTTCAACTATGCTGGTCATCTACTTGATCTTTTATGGGTGGTATGGTTCTATCCACAATGTCGCAGCCATTACATTTGGCTCTCTGGGATGCCTTATCTTGTGGTTTGAGACAGTCAGGCTTTGGAGGGAGAAGCCGTTCTAGAAGAGGGACGGAGTGTTCTAAAATGTAGGTTTATAAAGGTTTCATGATCTTTCATATCTATTAAGGAGAGTAGAGCCATGAAGAAAGTCTTGGTGTACGCCGCGACAGCAGTTTTGCTAGGAGCAGTAATCATGCTTTTGCCCTTACAGATCTTTTTCATGGCTCATGGCGAAGAAGGACCGTTTGTCACGGACGCACCATATCTTAAGCCGCTTTCTCTGTCAGAAGGGTGGAAGAAGATGACCATGGAGACATATGATCATGAGGCGAGAACTTTGGTTTATGAGCCAGCCGATCCGTTCGTTTGGATATTGGCGGTCAGTTTCTTTGTTTCATTAGTTGTCTACTTGATTTTTAAGAAGCGACGACCAGTCCCACACTATAGTTATTATCCAATGTCCCATCCCTAATACGGTCATTTTTTGATGGCTCTTCTTGCATGTGTTATGTATCCAGTGTGACCAGTCATCAGAGTTTGGGGTCGAGTCTTCCCCTTTTCAACCTGCATGCCCCTCACAAGACATTCCACAGTTTGGACATCTATGAAGTCTGCTTCTTTTAGGGCTTCTGCCGTCTTTTGAATTTGATCTATGGTCGGGCTGAAGGAGACGAGGATTCCGCTTCCTTTGAGGGCTTTTTGGGCGTGTAGTATGACTAGCCATGGTGTGGCTAGGTCCAGGACCACTGCATCTACGTCTGTTTCCTCGATGCCTTGGGTTATGTCCTTGTTCTTGATTGTCACGTATTCTGATACGCCTGCTCTTTCGAGGTTTTTCTCCGCTAGCCTGATGAATTCTGGTCGGATCTCGTAAGTGTAGACGTGGCCTGCTGGGCGGATGTGGTGGGCCAGTGCTGTGGTTAGGGCGCCTGTTCCTGTCCCAGCCTCCACGATTTGGCTGCCTGGGCTTGCGTTGCTGTAGATGAGTATGAGGGCTATGTCTTTTGGGTAGGTTATCTGTGTCTTTCTCTGCATTTTGAATATGTAGTCTCTTAGGGTCGGCTTTAGGGCGATGAACTCTGTGTTCATGCTGCTTGTTATCGAGGTTCCGTATTCTTTGTCGATGAGTTCGTCCAGTTGGATGTAGCCTTTGTGGGTGTGGAAGGTCTTTCCTTTCTCTACCTTGACGAGGTACGTTCGTCTTTTGTCTAGGTATAGGAGGATGTCTTTTCCTTCTTGGATTCTGTTGTTCAACCGGCGTCCACCGTGGGTCTTAGCTGGTTGGAGGGATAATAGGGTTGCGGAGAAGCTTATTCTATGTCACCGTGTATTCGACGGCTTCTTTCGTCGTTGTGGTGAATGTGTTTCCTCGTAAGTGTAGTAGCGGTTGGTGTTGAGTCAGATCGTAGAGTGTTCTGTAGTGTTTGCTTGAGGCGTATGCTGCCACGATTCTTCCGATGCACAGAATGTGGTCGCCGATTTGTATGGTCTTTTCGAGTTTGCATTCAAGGTGTGCTTTGCATTCTTTAATGATTGGTGCTGAGACTTTGCGGGCTTTCACAGCCGTCAGCTGTGTCTCTTTGAACTTGTCGTGGTCTCTTCCGGATCTTCTTCCGCAGAATACAACTTGCTTTGCTAGGTTGAAGTCTGGGATGTTCACGGCGAATTCGCGGGTTTCTTTGAGCAGTTTGTATGAATGCCTTTGGGGACGTAGGTTCATGGCTATTAGAGGTGGGTTGATGCTTACTGGAATGATCCATGCGATGGCTAGGACGTTTGGTTTTCCGTCCTTGCTGATGGTGGTGACGAGTGTGGCTTGGTATGGGTGTAGGAGATATGGGATGTCTTCGGGTTTTACGTCTTCTTTCTCTTCCATGAGTTCACGCTCTGGGAATCAGAATGGGTTTTGGATGGTTTATTCTTAATGGTGTTATGTGAAGAAGCGTACGGTTTCAAGGATTGTCTCGATCCTAGTGAGGTTGTTTATGAAAAGGTTGAGGCGGTAGGTACTTTTCAGGGTTTTTAGGATTTCGTCTATCATGAAGCTTGGTCGGAGGAGGAAGTGGCGAAGATGTTCGTTTATCATCTTGTTGATCTCTTCTGGGGGGACGGCGTTTGGGCAAATTTCTGGAACGGATACGCCTGTTTCCCAGTATAATTCTTCGTCGAGAACGCCCTTCGAAGCGAGTTCGTCCCAGATTTCCATACCTGAGAAGGCTCCGAGGAGGTTGATTTCGGGGATGTCTAGCCTTAGTTGTTTGGCGAATTCTAGTGTATTCTGGATTTCTTGGCGAGTTTCATCTGGGGCGCCGACGATGAGTGAGCCTATTATGACATCTACGCCTGCTTTTCTTGCGGTTTTGACGGCTGTTTTGGATTGTTGGGGGGTTATGCGTTTGTTGTAGTAGTTCAGTATGCGTTGATTTGCGCTTTCTATGCCGAAGTGAATGATTTTACAGCCTGCGCGTACGAGTTCTTTCAGGAGTTGTTGGCTACAGTTGTCGACGCGTCCAAGAGCTATCCAGTCTATGTCGAGTCTCTCTCGTCTGATTTCTTTGCATAGTTTGATAGCTCTCTTCTGGTTTATCATGAAGTTGTCGTCTACGAAGTGGAATTGTCTGTAGCCCTCGCTCTCTAGAAACAGCAGCTCTTCTAGTGCGTTTCGTACTGATCTGGGGCGCCAGATATTTTTAGCTAGGGCTCTTATGCCACAGAATCTGCAGTTGTAGACGCATCCGCGGCTGGTGACGAAGCTTGTGTATTTTTTGGGGGCGGCGTTTATGCCTGCGGCTAGGGCGTGGTATTCTGTGGTTAGGAGTGTGCGATCTGGGAACGGTATGGTGTCGACATCTTTTATTAAGGGTCTATCTGGAGTTGAGGCGATGTTTCCGTTGTTGCGGAAGGTTATGCCTTGAACGGTCTTGAGGCTGGTTTCCTTTTCTAATGCTCTTGCAAGTTCTAGGGCTGTGTGTTCTCCTTCGCCTCTGACGATTATGTCTATCCACGGGTATTTCTTGAGGATCTTTTTGGGGTTGTAGGTTGCGTGTAGTCCGCCGAAGACTATTGTTAGGTTGGGATTTTCCTCTTTAGCTTGTTTGGCGATTTGAGGTGCTGTTCGGCTTGTGGATGTTAGGGTGGAAAAGCCTACAATGTCTGGATCTTCTTTCTTCACCCAACGTGCCGTCTCGTCCATCGTAAGGTTTAGGGCGGTGGCGTCTAGAACGGAGACCTCTATGCCGCTCTGTTTCAGGTAGGTGGCTACGTATAGGATGCCCATGGGCGGGCTTGCCCCTATCATCTTCTTCTTCTCTCTTGTTGAGAGTTCTGTGTTGAGGGGCGGGTTCACGAAAGAGAACTTCATCAAGTCACCGACTTCAAACGGTCATATCTTCTACTAAGGATACATAATCTATCTCTAAGCCCTAGGTTTGTGCTTCGCCATGCATTTCCTCGCTAGGTTTTGTCACTTCACTTTTGCAAGTTGTTTCTTGATCCAATCCCAGTCAGGATTCCCATGATTGAAAAAGGATTTGAAGTTGTCTTTCAGCCATTCATAGTAGTCGTCTTCCGTGAATCTACAAAATGCCTCCACCAGTTTTCTCCTATCAATCCTTCTAGGAATGTCTATTCCAGCATCTTTTGTTTTTTCGAGAATGTAATCCTCTACAACTTTCCTATCTAACATAAGGTTACTTTCTATTCACTTATCTTTTAAAAAACTACCCTCTTCTTCACCTTCTCAATAGCATACTGAAAGCTTATTTTATTAGTGCCCTCTGGAAGCATTCGGCTTGAGTTCATGAGTGCTCCACTAACAGTCTCTAGCCCCATAATCCATCGCTGAGCTGGCTCAACCCTTGCTGATTAGGAAATTTATGGCCTCAAACATACCCTTTGCAAACCCCAACAAGTTAACAAAGATGAACAGAGCCAGCAAAGCTCTCAGGTCAGCAAAAATATGCATAACCAATCCCTGCCCAGGAATCTCAATGGCAGAGGTGACAACACCACCGTTCAATGCATAGATGAAATACACTATCAATATTAACGCTCTCCCAATACTAAACGCATGCTGGAGTATCGTTCCAGAGAAGAGCTCAATAACAACAGCAAAGAAGACAGCAATCGCCGCGAAAGCATAGACAAGAGTCATATAGTCTGGGGGAAACGTTCCAAAAAGGGACTCTGCAGGCATCATGGCTTCTATCAAGAGCATCGGCAGAAGATAGGTAAGAAAGAACATCAAGAACCCTTTCAAAGCCGCCTTGGCAACTCGGGGCGCGATCTTTTCCGCCAAAGACCTTATGTCTTCTTCACGAGCCATAAGTACACCACCATTCCAGACTGCCCATAGGGCTTTCAAAGAAGACATGCACCTTCCCCGTCTCAGTGAACTTCCCGAGGTCACCTGAAGGAACGTATATGATCACCTCTTCACTAAACTTACGTCCCGATGGCACATTTACCTCCTTAATCCCCAAACCAAAATATTCTCCACTTTCCTTAAACATTTCAAGTCTCATCACTCCAACCAAGTCGAAGGGTGAATGATTATCGAAGCTTAGCCATACAGCTGTGGCATAATGAGTAGAGTTATGCCATTCAGGAAAATCCATGCCCCCTATCGACAAATTACACAGAGGCCCTCCCCAAGACATGTTCATCATAGTCGACACCCGAAGAGGAATAACGTGTGCCAAACTCAATCCTACAGACGCATTCAGGTTGAGACGAGTATCGTGGAATAATAAATGGGTCAAATTCTTCGACATGATGTCAGTTAAGCTAACAGACATCGTATGTGTTTTATTGACACTCCCCCCACGGGGTATATTTTGCACAAACGTCTTTGACACTGATATCACAACCCCGCGGTAATCAGCAACTGACGTTGAAATATTCAAATCGGATATATCGTAGAAACCAGTGTTATTAACGAAGAAGGGCAGAGACACCGCCATTGTCCCATCTGTAAGAGACACCTGCGGTGATCCGATCTCTATCTGCCTCTCCAACACTAGTTTTAGAGGCGAGTACAAAGACGTAACAATAAAAACCCCAGCTGCAATCCAAAGTATCCTAGTTGCCCAGCCCAGCGCCCTTATGGACTGCCTCATCAGCCTTTCTTTCCTTCGCCACCAGATTTCTTCACAACTTCTTTGCTCGGCTTAGGCGGAAGCCTTGTAAGAAACTCTATCCCCCTCTTCGTTAGCAAAGCACCGATCCACCCCATTATGCCAAGATACATTATTCGTATACAAGTTTCGACCAACGGACCCAACAGCCCACCAAGCTCCGCCACCCAATCCAGTATTGTCGGTATCTCTGACCAGCCTACAAGGAAAAGATAGGCATTAATGAAAGTGAACACCAGTAGAGCCACGCCCACAAACAACACAACGTACCCTGAAACTTCAGCCTTATCTACCATACAGCATATCCTCCGATGCAAAGCTGTCTGCCTAACTCGTATAAAAAACTAATGAATGCAAAGCCTGCCATAAAGACTGGAAAGCCTAGAAAAACCTTCTCTTTCGGCGAAAAGCTTTTTCCTAACACACGTATAACTGCAGTAAGAGGGCACCGCAAGATGAGTAAGGCTTCCATCGTTGACCTTGCGATCAAATACTTCAAACGCGAAGGCTATAAGATAGAGAAAGACGCTGTTTTAGAAGGTCTTTCCGGACTACCCTACAGATTTGAACTAGTCATTCATAAAGGCAATGAGAGGCGCCTAGTTCGAATAAAGGACTGGAAGCGAACCGTAGGCGTCAATATGATAATAAACTTGGACAAGGCATCGGCGGATCTGGATCTCCCCAATCCGATGATCGTTTCTCAGAAATTCAGCGGTCACGCAAAAGCATACGCAAACCGTCGGGGCATCACTCTGCTCACAAAACGTCAGATTCTACGGAGACTAGGATAATCTAGAAATGCTTCAGAAACTTCTCCAGTTGCCCTTCTTCATCCAGCCTCCCCAACCAATCAACCACACCAACCCTACATTCTCTTTTCCCCTCTAACACCAGAAGCATGTCGCTAACCACTTCTTCAACGCTTCTGTCGCTAGCGTCAATCTCACACACTTTCTCTTTCTCGAGACCACAAGCCTGCACTGCATCAGAGAGACAGACATCCAAGATTTCAACGGCAAGATTCTCCCAGAGCTTTCCGTTTCTAAATCCACGGTTCTCCATAAACCTCTTCAGCTCATCTGGGTGCCTCCTAAGAACAAAAACCAAGTGGACATCCTTCGCGGGCACAACATCGACAGCATAGTGGCCATCAACTATTACATCCCCTTCACAACTCTGCAAAATCTCTCGCACTCGCCCCGAAACCTTACCCATGTCCGCAATCAATGTTTCCCTAGCATCATCCACACCACTGGTCAACCCCTCTCTCTTAACAAGCTCCGCCAGATCAATGTGCAATCCCTCCAATCGCGACGCCAACAAACGAGAAACAACAGTCTTTCCCACACCCGGCGTCCCCGTAACAAGGATAACCCGCTTAAACTCGTCCAACTCCAACTAGTAGTACAACAGACGGGCAATAAACATTTATGAACGACAAGTAGCAATGTTTTGAGTCTCATCACATCCAAAAACCGAGAAGCCGTGACCAAACTGTCCATCATGACTTTCACCTCCTCAGTGTCTCTCGCTAAAGTAGAAGAAGGAGAAAACAAATGCCTCAACTCCTAGCGTGGTTAGGATTTTTCCTAAGTATAGCTACTATACTCCTCGTATCAAGGAAAAACTTGGCCGTCTCAATGTTTCTTGGAGCCCTCATTCTTGGCATCTTCACACTATCTCTAGAAAAGACAGCAGAGGCATTCTATTCGGTCTTCACCGATCTGCCCACAGTCCTACTGGCTCTAGCTGTGGCATTGATCCCAATAATAGGAGGAACTCTGAAAACTTCAGGTCAAATGGACGATTTGATCAACAACCTGAGAATAGGGAAAAAGACGTTTCTAGCAGTCTCCCCAGCATTGATCGGGATGCTTCCAATGCCTGGAGGGGCTCTTCTTTCTGCTCCTTTGGTTGAAAAGGGTGGAAAAGGCATATCTAATGAGAAGAAGGTTGGACTGAACGTTTGGTTCCGCCACGTCTTGTACCTAGTCTACCCCCTTTCCCCCTCCCTAATAGTAGCTGCCAAGGTAGCTAAGCTCGATGTCTTCCAAGTCATCCCCTATTTAGCTCTACTCCTCCTTTTCTCATTGATTTTAGGATATCTTTTCTTTCTCAGAGATGTACCAGGAAGAACAGAGTATGAAGAAAAATTCTCTTTGAAGAAACTTCTTCCTCCCTTTGCTGTGATATTCGTTGCTCCGATTCTTGACTTGCTCCTCGAAGACCGCGTTTCTCCAGAAGAAGTTGCCACACTAATTGCGGTAGTAGCCAGTCTTGTCCTTGCCATTACCACAGGACGAGTATCGTTAAGGAGAATGTACAATGTCACTAGAGAGTCGAAACCCTGGAACTTTGCTTTGATGATTTTTGGAATTATGACCTTTCTCTACGTGTTTACGATGTCGAGTATGCCGGAGCTGATAGCAGGTACTGAGATCACTCCAGAAATCCTTTCGGTCGTTTTAGGATTTCTACTCGGATTTGGCACTGGAAGGATTGTGACCCCCGCTGGGGTGATCATTCCAATTTTTCTCACAAAGTTTGGACCAATTTCTCCTGCTGTGTTCGCAATTACGTATTTCAGCATTTTTCTTGGATATGCTCTTACTCCTGTTCACCCTTGTGTTTCTCTTACAGCCGAGTTTTTTAAGGTAAAAATCAAAGATTTTCTGCGAGTGACTGCGCCTCCTGCTTTGATAGCATTGGTAATTTGCTTCTTTCTCCTTTTTAGCGTAAATATCTAAACGTAGAAAAGTGGAGCCTGCAGAACTTTATTGCTTAGGTTTTAGGATTTTGCCTCCAGCTTTGTCTATTTTCTCGGCTGCGGACTCTGAGTGTGAGTCTACCTGTACAACAAGCGGATGCGTGACTTGTCCCCCTCCAAGCAGCTTGTCATAGCCAAGCTGGTTAAGATTTACTTTGATGCCCTCCTTAGTCTTCTTGGCTTTTTTATCGGTTACGAGCTTGCTAATTTGTTGATCTAGTTCACCAACGTTTATTGCGCTTACCTCCCTTCTCTTGGGGGGTTTGAATCCGTGTTTTCCAAACCGTTCAGGAGTATATTTCACTGTGTAGGTCCACTTGTGTTTCTTGCCTCCAGTCTTTCCACGGCCGCCTCGCTGTCCTCCGCCTCTATGCTGACCTACAATACCGTAACCATGAGTTCTTGAACCGCGTTTCTTTCTAGTTTTCCTCTTCTTGTGTGGCATCTTGAATTCTCCATTACCACTTGAGTAAGCGAGGTATAATAAAAATCTGTAGGGTCTTAAGATGCTGTGTATGACATGTCGCAAGTCTTATTAGAACCCTTAAAGCTTGTCTGGTTGGGGTAAGCTTTGATTGAACGAGTTCTGGTTGCGCTTGATGGTTCCGAACCTGCAGACAAAGCTTTAGACTTCGCACTTGACCTAGCTGAGAAATATTCTGCTGAAATTGTATTACTAAGTGTCATCCCTCCTGTGGCCGTGCCGACGACTGTTTATGAAGCATCAGGTGCGCCAACTCTTGCTCCAGTTGTCACGGAGAAGTACTGGAAAGAAGTTGAAGCCAGATACGAAAAAGTGCTTCAGAAGCTCTCAAGAAAGCCAACAAGACCAAGCCGAGCTTGAATGTTTCGACGAAGCTGGTGGAAGGAAGACCATCTGAAAGGATAGTTGAAGTTGCCAAAGAAGGCAAATTTGACGTTATAGTTATGGGGAGTCGCGGGCTAGGTGGCATCAAGGGGTTCTTCTTAGGAAGCGTAAGTGATAGAGTTGCCGATGAAGCTGCGTGCCCTGTATTGATAGTTAAGTAATTTTTAGGCTGAGCTGTTCAAGAAGTCTACCTGCCTGATTAGCTTGCGGTAAGTACGCTTTAATATTTTTGGGCGTCTCCATCTCTTACTGACTGGATAAATAATTTCCACCCATATGTTTCTAAGGATCATTCTAGCATGCTTTTTGTCGGTAAGATGGTGCTCCGAAATAGGTTTAAATGTCGGTTTAAAATATCGTTTTGCTCCACAATTCTATACCTTTTCTGGAAAATACCTTCGAATCAACCTTAAGATGATGTTCTAGAATGGTAACCCGGAGTAGATGACTTTCCCATCTAAATTTCTCACTTGCTGATGTTGTGCACTAAATAGTCAAATGGAAGACGGTTTTCTGTCCGTTTTTTGGCTTGTAGCCTTATGAGGATATCATGCGGATAGGTTTGGCTCAATAACTGTTGCGGGTATTCTAACCGCATTAAAAGGCGTATGTTAATGCAGATTACTATTTTCTGCGTTTAAGAACCCATGCTACGGATCCGATTATGACTGCTAACACAACTCCCACAATTATTATAAAGATCGGGTCTGGAAACGGAGTTGGAGGCGGCGTAACCTTGAAGCTTACAGCGCTCTGGTCTGTTGTTCCTTTTGCGTCGTATATTTTTACGGTAATTGTGTGATTTCCTTGGCTTAGCTGTTCAAAGTTGTAGCTGGTTTTCCCCGTTACCTCTATCCATTCACTAGAATCAAGTCTAATTTCGATCTTTTTGATGTCAAAGGAGCCTTGGGTTATGGTCCATTTTATCATGACATTGCTTGTTTCTATCGTTGTGCCATTTTCAGGTTCTGTAATGCGTATTGTGGGAGGTATATATGGGTCAAAGACCGTATAGTCTGATACGTGTGAGATTTTCCAGTTTCCCACGTTATCGATGGCGGTGATTTTATAGTAAACTTTTGTTCCATTGGGTTGAGGGTTCAAGACGGCAACATATCGCCCAGATGCTTCAAGATTCAACACGTCATGGGTCCATGTGAAGGCGTCTAGACTCCAAGAGAGCATAACTCTGTAGAGTCCGGACTTTTTATCAGCCACAATGCATGAAATGTTAACTTTTTCTGTGCTTCGAGGCACCAGCGGAGTGTGGGTTATGTCGCTGATTATGGGGCTTTCAAGTTCGCCAAACACCCGCACGGTTCCTTCCCACCTGTTTTCGCCTCTTTGCGCCAAGACGAGTTTTCCTTGAGAAATGCTCATTATGAAATCTCTTGGAGGTAATGTATATTTCCAGGCGAGGCTTCCATTCGCTTGGTGAACTGCGAAAACGGTGTTATTGATGCCCTTAGCTCCTACAATTATTTTGGAGATGGTTCCGGTTGTGATGATTGGAGGAGTGTCGAAACTGGTTATGGCTGGATCAGAGAATTTCCATACTTCGCTCCATGTGTCCGCATCTAGGGCAACGAGACCTTTGGGTGCTCCAAGTGCTTCGCTAATGAAGATTTTGTCATTAAAGATTTGAGGAGCAAGAGTATAACCTGCGTTGACATTTAATTTTTTAACGATTTCGCCTGTGGTTGAATTTATTTCGATTAGGTTTCCCATCAAAGATGTTAGGTAAACGTAACCGTTGTTGAAAACTGGTATGCTTAAGTCAAGACTGTTAGGGTTTGTTGACCACAGGATTTGACCGCTCTGCGCGTCAATGGCATATATCTCCCCGGCTTCGTTGGTTGCAAAGACCATGTTTTGAGCTACAGCGATGCCTTGTACATTAGACGATGTAGGCAACGTGGTGTTCCAAATTATGTTTCCATCCGTCGGGTTCAGAGAATAAACTCGATGGGAATTCCATATGGTTCCCACATATACTCTGCCAGCTACGGCAACAATATTAGAAAAAACCCCGGTATTTTCTTGACCAACGAGGGTTTGAACCCAGATGAGGTCTCCAGTGGAGGCATTAAGAGAGATAACCCTTCCTTTTTTCTGGGCAATGTCTGCAGAGGTTGCAATGAATAAGCAGTCATCTTGGGACGCCAAGCTTTTGACAAAAACCTCCAGTCCCAGTCCCAAGTCTACATACCATGGGAAAGCCATCGGGTTATCCCAATATATGGAGACTCCCCACTTGACTGTTCCATTCTCAAGGTACAAGGCATATACGTCTTCGGAGTCGTGAAGAATCACTGTTTTATCAATTATTAAGGGTGCTAAAGGAAAGAGGTCGCGTTCAGTCTTCACGCTAAAACCTAAATCTGAAGGAGGCCCACCCTTTGACCAGATGGTTTCATTAACGTTAGGTATCGGAGAGGCTTCAATTACTCCATCAGGAGAGCCACGCTCAGATGTCCACTCAATGTCTATTGGGGGCATCCACTCACTTGGTGGAGCCACTATAGAACTTACTTTACCCACATAGATAAACCCTAAGAGCATAATAAACATAAGCATGGTGAGAATTTTTTCATATTTAATCTCCATACTGAAACCTCAACAAAGATTTCGTTTATTTTTATGAATATTTTAAATAAAAATTTTATGAGAAGGACGTACGGGCGCCATCTGCTAACCTTTTAGATAAAACTTGGAAAAGTAGAGTTTGGTAGCCCTCGGTGGTTCGAATTCTTGTTTCATTGAAAGCAGATGAATTTGAACCAATGCTGTTTCTTTTATCTACGCAAGCCGAGAATTTAAACCTCGGCCTGACTAAGGTTCAATGGTGCTCCGGGCGGGATTCGGACCCGCGTCTCCGGCTCGAAAGGCCGGAATACTTGGCTCACACTTGGTGTTTGACCTGGCTATATTCGGCAGAGAAGACATCTTCATTCTTCTACCGGAGCCTTCCCAGAGCATCATGCAAATAATCTGTCCTCTCGTTTTAAGTTTTCCCGCGTCTGCGAAAGACCTCTAAGGCCTTCTCTAGAATCTTTGTCCCCATTGCAGGCACGTGAGTGTCTGAGACAACTCCAAGTTTCAATGCGACTGATACACCACAGAGTCACCTAAGCAGCCAAGTATTTTAATTTGAAACCTGTAACTAGTAGTTGGGCTATGATAGAATCTTATGGCTTTGGTCGAATAGTAGTCGAAGGGAAAGTTTACACTGCGGACGTCATAATCTTTCCTGACCGGGTAGAGGACGGCTGGTGGAGGGAGGAGGGCCACCGACTATGCATCAAGGACATAGAGGAAGCGATTGAGGAGAAGCCTGAGGTGCTTGTTGTGGGAACTGGTTACTGGGGGCTGATGAAGGTGCCGGCCGAAACCAAAAGACACGTTGAGGAGAAACATATTGAACTTATCATTCAACCAACAAAGCTGGCTTGTGAAACCTACAACAGGCTCATCCGGTCAGGGAAGAAGGCTGTGGCAGCGTTTCACTTATCATGCTAGTTCAAACGCACCTACGTCTCCCTCTCAGGGGAGAATTAGAACCTCCACCTTCACCTTGTTTCCATCTTTCAGCTTTAACTTACCGCGCAGAAACGATGGGGCGATAATCTCCATAACGGAAGAGTTGTAGTGGCTTCGTAGGGCACATACTAGCGCGCCCTTTACTTTATTATTGACTATAACTGGATAGCACTTCACGGAACCGAAAGTTCTAGACTCGTCCTTGAAGCCTTCTAGCTCTACCCCTGGGTATGTCTCAAGTTCGGACCTAGTTTTCATGTCATATTCAGCGGTCAGCTTTAGATTAAGGGTTCCAGGATATGGGTCGAAACCCAGCTTCTCGATGAACTGCCTACGATATCCGTCACGCGTCACGTAGTAGGCTCCCTCACCCAGTCCTGTGAACAGCACACCCTCAAGTGTAATAGAAGGTGGATACGGCGCCTCCATTATCAGATTCAACCCAGAACGAAGCTTCTTCAACTCAGTCACTCCGGAATCCGTAATTTTAATCAGGCAACCCTCTGGTGTAATCGTCCTCTTTATTAAGCCACTCTTATCAAGTTGGATGAGGTGTCGAGAAGCCGTCTGTTGGGAAACACCCATCTTCTCAGCCAAGTATTCAGTTGAAACCTTCACGGTTCTGTTGCATGCACCGAGTCCTGCAAGCTTGTAGAGCGCTAAAAGGCGTTTCCACGTATGTGCATCAATAACCGAAGAGTCCATTTCCGTCCCTCAGTGAGGAAAGACAAACTCCATAATATAAGCAACTCGAAAACATCAGCACCGCAATTGCTAACTGCCCTGATTAGACGAAGAAGTTGCAGCATTGGATCTGATGCAGAAAAAGCTTATAAGCCTTGGAAACGCACAACGTTGTTTTAGTGATAGGAATGACAGAATGGGGCTTTGCATTCAAAAAAGGCTTCATCATCTTTTTGTGGAGCATAGTGTGGGGAATCGTAGGTGGGATCATCGGAGCAATCTTAAGCGGAGGGGCACTATTCGCAGTAATAACAAATCCCGCTGCAATCACAGACCCGACAGCAATGGCAGGTGCAATGATGGGCATCTTCGCTGGCGTCCTTATCGGCTCTCTGATCGCATCGATAGGCGTATTCGCGTCTATGGTGAAAATCATCACCGAGGCAGCCGAAGAACTCAGAAAGTAGATGTTTGCTTAACTCCATCTATAGCAAGCCTATGCTACGAAGCTAAGTAAAAGTAGTCCTAAGTCTTCTCCCGTTTGTTTAGATTGAACTACTACTATGCAGCTTAGCAGACCATCTCACTCCACATTTGCTATCGCTGAGAATATCTAACCTCATTCAGTCAAGATCTGCCGCCTGACCTACTCTGTAAACTACTTGATAAATCAAGCCTAAAAAAGTGAATAAGAGATAAAGAATATAGCCGTCAACGGGAAAATGTTGGTGGAGATGATTCAGCTATCAGATGAAAGCCTGAAGGAAAACGTCTTAGAGTACTGTAGGCATATTGCCAATTCTTGTGAGGTTGTTGCAGTTTCTTTTCATGGCCCACGGGTGTGTGGCTATGCACATGAGAAGAGTGACGTTCACGTACTTCTAGTGCTGAGAGGCTATAAAATCGGATTGAGATACCATATTAAAGCTCTAAATGAGGTGAACACTTTCGTCTTGGCTGTTGATCAGAGAATTTTTCAAAGGGATGTAGAACGAGGTTGGCTGGGTGAATTTGTTGCTGAAAAGGTAACCTTTCCCTACGAACCTTTGATCAACAAGGAATATCTGAGGCGCCATGAGGTAAAGAGCAAAAGACGAATCGTCTGGGAACTTTTGGACAATCTCCTATTAGAATTTCCCGAGTTGTCTCAAGAGCTTCTCATCAAAGCGGAGTATTTTATGTATGAAACTCTAAGGCGTAGGGCTAAGTTGTTCCCGCCCATAACATACAGCTTCCTCAACATGTTCAGCCCACGTCTGAGAAGACGAAATACAGACCTTATTATGAGCGGCTACTTCGAAGCAATCAACCAGCTCGCAGAAGAGAACTGGATTGCTTTTTCAGATGGATACGTCAAAGTTACTCAAAACTATGTTAACGCTATCAGAAGTCAGAAAATCAGAATCCCGCCCTTTCTCAAATCAATCCAAAGAACAACACTACTCCACTTGCTAAACATATTTCCAAGAATCACCAGTCTTTTCATGCAGGAACAGAAGACCTACAAAAAATCTCATCCAAAGATCGAAGCCGAACAGCTTGTCTTCCAGCTTCAGAACCCTGAAAAGTACTTGATGATGCCGACACCCCATGGACTGGTTCCGCTTTCAGACAGAACCAGTCTTGAAGTTTTTACGGAGAAAATAGTCTCCAATAAGAATGTTTCAGACATAAACATGAAAGAGATGGGCGGAGTTCTGAACACAGTATATCTACTTACATACCGAGAAAACAGCAAGGAACGAAGGGTTATAGTTAAGGACTTTGAAGACTGGTTTGGCTTCAAATGGTTTCCCTTGGCATTATGGACACTTGGGACAAAGACCTTTGCTGTTCTTGGGCGGTCTAGGCTGGAAAGGGAATACGCCGTAAACCAGTATCTGCATAATCATAGCTTCACAGTCCCAAGGATTCTTCATGTCAGCCACAAAGAAAGACTGATCTTCAAAGAATACATAGAGGGAGACAACTTAGTCGAAACCATCAAACAGATACTTTCACCTGAGGAAAAAGCCGCAAAGGCCATCTTGGTTAGGAAGGTGGGCAGAAAAATCGCCGAAGCTCACAAACTCGGTGTCAGTCTAGGCGACTGCAAGCCAGAGAACATAGTAATTGCACAGGATGGAAACATTTTTTTCGTGGACCTTGAGCAAGCTTCGAGAGATGGAGACCAAACTTGGGACATAGCCGAGTTCCTCTATTATTCTGGGCATTATGCCTCTCCCCTCTCTCCTACAAGTTCTGCAGAGCTTATTGCAACAGAGTTCATCAAAGGGTACTTAGAGGTTGGGGGAAAGAAAGAGACCATCAGGAAGGCGGGCTCTCCCCGATACACGAAGGTCTTTAGCATTTTCACATTACCCCACGTTATTTTGGCTATATCCAACATCTGCAGGAAGATGGGTAGTTGAGAGGAGGCTAGAATGAGCGAAGACAAGACCAGTCTAACCTTCTACGGTGGAGTAAACGAGATCGGCGGAAACAAGGTTCTCTTGGAAGATAGGAGCATTAGAATCTTTTTGGATTTTGGGCAATCTTTTGCTATGGGTGCAGACTATTTTACGGGTTGGCTCTGCCCCAGAGCGATAAACGGGTTAGGAGACTATTTCGAGTTCAATCTGTTGCCAAAGATAAAAGGAATATACAGTAGAGGGCAACTGAGATTCACCGATCTTCCTTACATTGAACCAAAAATTGATGCTGTCTTTGTTTCTCACGCTCACATGGATCACATGGGACATATCATGTTTCTCGATGAAAAAATCCCATTACACTGCGGCTACGGAACGAGGATATTCATCGAGTCAATGGCGGAAACCAGCCCCACCCATTTTGGCGAACACCCGTATGAACCGTTCAGAACCGGAGACGAGATAAGGATTGGGCATCTGATAGTAGAGCCCGTCCATGTCGACCATTCCATACCTGCTTCCTACGGTTTCATAATTCACACATGGGAAGGCGCAATCGTGTATACTGGAGACCTCAGAGTCCACGGCCCTCGAAAAGATATGACAGAAGAATTTGCCGAGAAGGCATGTGAATGTGAGCCAGTGGCTATGATAAGTGAAGGAACTAGGTTAGGCGAGACTGGGCAGAAAAAGAACTACTCCGAGTCAAAGGTGAAGAAGCTGAGCAACGAGATAGTTTCCACGACAGATAAGATAGTGTTCGTTACTCATTACGGGCGAGACACAGATAGATTCAGAACATTTTACAATGTGGCCGAAAACAACGATAGAAAACTCGTCATATCTCCAAAGACCGCTTACCTATTGAGCAGGCTCGTTGAAGATAAACGTCTTCATCTTCCAGACCCTATGAAAGACGAAAACACATTGATTTACTACAAGAGGAAGAAGACTGGGAATTTCCTAGAAACAGACTACTACACTTGGGAACGCCAGTTTATGGAGAAGATGGTCACTCACAAGTTCGTGCATGAACATCAAAGTGAAATACTCATGGACCTAGACTTCTACCAGTTTGCAGAGCTCATCGACATAAAGCCCGATCCAAGCAGCCACTTCATCCACAGCATGAGTGAACCGTTCAGCGAGGAGGACATTGAAGACAAAGTCATGCACAATTGGCTTGACCACTTCAAGATCAGATTCCATCAGCTCCATGCTTCTGGTCACCTAAACAGACGGGAGCTAACAAGTCTAATCAGTCAAGTCAAACCTAAGAGAATATTCCCGATACACACAGAAAACGTAGAGATATTCAAGAAGATAAGCAGAAACGCACAGTCAGTAGAATACGGGAAAAGGTATGTAATCTAAAGAGTCTACATTCTCGCGTAACACCAGTGGCTCCTAACGGCAGCCCTTCGGTGGAACATCCATTTAAGAATAGAGCCGATTCTACCCCAGGAGTCTGCTAAGCGCTTGGAATTCGCTTTTGGAGATCCACCCTTCCTTTTCCAACTTCTCAAGCCCCCTCCTCAACTTCTTGTGTGAATCATTCCCCCGCAGAATGTTAGTCTCGATACCTGCATCGATAATCTCCTTTTCAAACACTGGATTCTGCCCAATCAAAGGGAGGAGTTCATTCAGAAGCGTCGCGATTCCTTTCGAGCTGGGTTGAAGGAGTGATTTCACCCTAGTTGCACCGAAAGCCCCCTTAAATTTCGTAAGAAGACCTATACTACCAGCAACAGAGGGAGGATACAGCACATACCGATTTTTCAGCTTCTCTTGGAAACAAGCGAGGTAGAAGGAAAGGTACACTAACGTGCATGTACTTATCTTCTTCGACAGGCCCATTCCGTCAAGTTCGTCCAAAGCCGCTCTCTTCATCCCAACTAGATAGTCAATCTGATCCACGATAATCTTCGTCGAATCTTCCAAAGCCTCTACCTCCTGTTCGCTCATCCGGATTTTGGCATCCCGTGCAGCCTCTAGATCTCGTAAATCTTTCATAGCCTCCTCCACTTTCTTGTTACACTCCAACCTGAGCTTTGCGATTTCTTGTTTTTTGGCTGCAGTTGCATCCTCTATCTTTCTATCTATATCCTTGATGTCTTTATCCAAAGCAGAGAGCTTTTTCCTGCAAATTTCGAGCTCCTCCCTCCATCGGAGTTCGCTTATTTGGTCTTTACGTAGCCTGCTAGACCGTATTTCCGCCTCACAACGTTCAATTTTGGCATTTGCGCTTTGCATATTTTTTTCTAGTTTAACGCGATTCCGATGAAGGCGGTGAAGTCTTCCTTCTATTTCTTGGGTACTTTTGGTGATCCTCTGATCGTATTTCTTTCGGATTCGGCTTGCTTGTTCGGCAAGGGAAGAGTCTAGGCTTTCTATTCTCCCCTCAAATTCTTTCTGAGCCTCTTTTATCCCTTCACGGATCGCTTTCACCTGTTCTTTAGTCGTGGTGCTTAGTAGTTTCATCGCCTCACGTAAACTGTCAATCTGATCTTTTAGGGTGGATCTAAGACTTGATAGGTCTTGGACTATGGATGAGAGAGAGTTTTCGTCGAGTGCTGGAGACAAGAGGGCTTCGTCCCCTAGGGGCTCTCTTGTTGCCTTTGCGTCCTTGAGATAGATGAGGAAATCTTGGAGGAATTCGGCATTCATGACTAGTCCCTTTATGTCTCTTTCTTCCTCGCCGACGAAGTTTTTGAAGAAATTGAGACGGTCGGATAGGAATGCTGAGTAGGCTTCTCGCGTTTCTGCGCTTACTCTGATGTCGTTGATGAATACCTTGACATCGGGTAAGGTCCTGTAATGCAACTTATGGGTAAACATGCTGAAACCGTCGAATAACAGGCTTCTTCCATTCCAGGGAACCAGCCACATCGGATAACAAAACTTTGCGATGAAATGTAGCTTTTCGCCTGGTTCTTTCTTCAGGATGCCACCTCCCTTCTTTCTCTCCATCTCAGCTAGGCAGAAGACTGCTGCCTTCTCCATTTCTCTTGTGAAGGCTTTTTGACGGTTCTGGGCTGGGACGGCGAAGGGAAGAATTAGCCTCCTTATTTTCCTGACCATGTTTCCAACCGCTTGCACTTATACTCACCGTTGATTCTATTTTAAACTGTTGTGGAGTGCATACGTGTATTTATAGTATAACAATTCGTTCTGCAACCGTCCGTAACCACCCAAATTAAGGCTGCCTATTATCTACGTCTGCAGATCTTCGTGGGTTTTTTATACTGGCAGAGGACATAATTTGGGTCATCTGCGGAGGAGGACTATTTGGAGGAAATTAGAAGGAGTATGGAGAAGCACGGGATACCTGGGCGAGATTTGTATGAACTGCCAACATCAAAGAAGAGATTTCCAGACGGATGCCACTATAGGATAGAGATCTCTGGGGTTGAACGCCCTTCAACCCTTGAGGCTTTGATCGACGAGATGGATAAGAGGGATGTACCTGTTCATCGGCTGATCTCGATGGTGATGGGGGCGACGCTTCTTTCAGATGATGAGTTGAAGAGATTTGCAGGGATGGCGAGGGATGCCAAGCTTGAGGTAATCGTGACGCCAGGTCCGAGGACCATTTGGGATTTGGGGGGACAGGTCAGGACGCCTGAGGGTGCGCTCTCTGGACTGCGCTTCAGAGGATCAGATAACCTCGCTTACGTGATTGCGGACATAAAGAGGGCAATAGAGTTCGGCTTCAGGGGCTTCCTAGTTGTGGATGAAGGCCTTCTTTGGCTTCTGAATCAGATGCGGGAGGCAGGCGACCTACCGAAGGACGTGGTCTTCAAGGTTTCGATCTTTGCTGGACATGCAAGTGCGGCTGGAGCAAAAGTTTTGGAGATGCTTGGTGCGAACACTTTTAATCCGGTGGCTGACTTGACGCTTCCTATGTTGGCAGCTATACGAAGAGCAGTCAACATACCCATCGATGTGCATGTCTATCTGTTTGATTCTTGGGGTGGATTCAACAGGTTTTGGGAGACTCCAGAGATCACTAGGGTGGCGGCGCCTTGCTACTATAAGATTGAACCCGGGGCGAGTGTTGGTTCTTTGTACAAGCCTTGGGTTAGTCCTGAGCATCTGGCTTTTCTTGCGAGGGAGAAGGTGAAGCAGGCTGAGATTATCATATCGCTCATCGAAAAGAATTATCCAGAGGCCAAGCTTTCTAGAAAGGGCCTGTCTGACTTGGCAGTCCCTAAGCCCTAAGTGAGTTTTTCTCCCTTTTTCTGAGGGAATCTATGATGTTTAAGCCCAGTGGTATTTTGCCTGCTTTGGTGACGCCGCTTACTAAGGATGAGAAGGAGGTGGATGAAGAGCAGCTTCGAAAGCTGGTGAATAGTTGTATTGAGCAGGGAGTCAGTGGCGTTGTTCCTTGTGGTACGACTGGGGAGTTTGTGAATCTGAGTGTGGAGGAGAGGAGGCGGGTGATTGAACTGGTTGTGGAGGAGGTTGGGGGAAGGGTGGCTGTAGTTGCGGGGACGGGTGCGAGTGGGACTGCTGAGGCTTTAGAGATGACTGGGTATGCAAAGGATGCGGGGGTGGATGCGGCTTTGGTTGTGACACCGTTCTATTTGAAGCCGACTGACAGGGGGATTTACGAGCATTTCCATACTATTGCGAGTGAGGTTGATCTGCCTCTGATTCTGTATAACATTCCTCAGTGTACTGGGGTTTGGTTGACGTGGCAGATGGTGGAGGATTTGGCTGATATTCCTAACATAGTGGGTCTGAAGGATAGCAGTGGAGAGCTGAAGTATATGTTGGCAGTTTTGGAGAAGGTTAGGGACAAGATTAATGTTATGTGTGGTTATGATGAGATTGTTATTGGGGCCCTGGCCGCTGGAGCTTCTGGAGCGATCTTGGCGAGTGCCAATGTTATCCCAGACAAGTGGCTTGAAATCTACAACCTAGTTCAGAAAGGGGACCTCAAGAAGGCTCGGGAGGTGCAGTTTGGTGTTCAGAAAATCGCCCGCATCATCGCTAGGAGCGGGGCTGTCGGGACGAAGGAAGCACTGAACATGATGGGGATGAAAGTGGGACCTGTAAGGAAGCCGCTAAGCGTCGGCGGAGAGCTTACTTACGAGTCTCGTGAGGAGCTTCGTCTGGAACTCGAAAAGATAGGGAAGATCACTGCTAAACCAGTCAGGTTTGAGATTAAAGAAAAGGTCCTAGAGGAACGTTTTACAGCCATAGGGGTCACGCCAGAGGTCATTCGTGACTTCCATCTACGTGTCGGTGAGGCTCTGGCTGGCGGGGGTGCGGAGGTTGCCCACATAGACTTAATGATAGGGCGTAAGGATGGACCTGTTGGCGAGGCTTATGCGAAGGCGAAGGCTTCACCTAGTGCGGGGCATGAGCCCTTGGTGGCTATTCTGGAGCCCAATTTGACTGTAAAGCCTTTGACTTTGATTGTGCCGACGGTGACTATTAGAGGTATGAGGCAGGCTAGTATGGTTTATGGGCCTGCTCAGGCTGGTGTGGCCAAGGCTGTGGCTGACAGCTTAGCGGATGGAATCATTCCCAAAGGAGCTGTGGAAGATTTGGTTATTATCGCGAACGTCTTTGTTCATCCTAGCGCTGTGAATCGGCATCGCGTGTATATCAACAACTATAAAGCTATGAGGTATGCTGTGAGGCGTGCTATGGAGAGTAGGCCTACGGTTGAGGAGGTTGTTGAGAACAAAGACAGAGCTAAGCACCCATTCAAGTACACGCCGTAGAGGTACACACAGACACACCCTCTACCTTAGTCTTCAATGCGAACCGACTAGCAGCCAAATATGCTCTGGCGAAAATTCGTGAGGAGAGAGACGTGATGGTTATAAGAAAT
>JBHIEV010000012.1:0-29749 GCA_046760805.1 Bathyarchaeia archaeon | reverse complement strand
CCTATCATAGATGCCCTCTTTCATTAAACAACAATCAGCAACTTGCGTTGGGCTTCATAGACGAAAATGGACCTTTAACGCCTTCAGGATTCAAGACATTGTTCGGCACAGAGTATCCACAACTGAAGAATATGGCAAGGAAACTCCTTTACGATCTATACAACTATGGAAAGATCGCACGAATGGGAAGAAGAGGTCAGAAACCACTTTACCATGTGGTGGGAAAGGTACCATACGAGCTGGATATGTCACAGATAAGCGAGGAAGAAGCTAAGGAATGGTTATTCTTGAAATGTCTCAGCACATACGGCCCGCTTACACTAAAGGACGTCGCCCACTGGGTGGGATGGAACACAGAGACCACGGAAATTCTTAACGCTTTGTTAGGGGAGAGGAAAGTCAAAAGTGTGAACATAGCGGGCGATCCAGACACCCATTATGTAAGAGTCGAGGATACCTCTCTCTTGAACTCCCTTGTAAGGGATCTGCCCGTGCATTCCTTCATTAGAATACTGTTTAACGATGACGCATTACTGCTGGGCTACTACAGACGCCTTAAAGACTACTTTGGCTATCGTTGGAGATATCCGCAGCTGAGCGAGGGAATAGTTTGGCGAGCGGCGATACTGTGTGGAAGACAACTGATCGGCGAAGCTGTGGCAGATATATATGCAAAATCGCAGTTTTTCAAGGTGAAGAGACTTACATTACGTAAAGAGTTTGCTTCCCCTGAGATATTGTCCAGAATAGAAGATGAGTTTATGAGGCACGCAGAATTCCAGAACAAAACCCTTGAGACAATTAGCCCAAAACTAACTTGAAACAGAAATGGATGCACAATGAAGGGTTGAGATTCTGTGTACTATATGTGCAAGTTTCAACTTGGAACAATTCCAACTCTTCTCACAGAGACGTTTCTTTTTTCAAGTTCATGAATTAACGGATTTATACCTACAGAATCGCTTGCAATGTGCCCCGTGACTATCAGATTTCCTCTCTTATCCTCCCTCAGTCTCTCCAAATCTCTAGACCTTACGTGAATGTATACAACTGTTCCGACGCCGTATCTGAAATAAGTCCGTGCAATCTCATAACCGCCGTTCGTTCCGGCACCGTGGGAGACCACAACCCTTCCAGCAGGATTTTCAGCCCTTCCCTGTCGAATCTTGATCTCTGTGGCGGCATTAGTGAATTCAGGAAGCTCTCTTAGAGCACAGACCACCTCTTCTACGGTGGAATTGTTGCTGATTCTGCTGTTGATTTTCTCAGCCATTATTTTTCTTCCAACTTCGTCTAGGGGCGTGTGTATGTTCATGTACGGTATTTTCAACAATCTTGCGACATCAACTGCGTGATCATAGTTCCGTGTATGGGCTTCCAACTCCAATTCTTCGAGTCTCTTCTCGATAGCTTTCTCGCCTCTTTCATTGGGACCCCTGCGGCGATCATCTGTGGGATGTGTCTCTTGAAGACTTGATGGAAGTTTGTGGTTGCCGTTCCGCCTTGGGGATGATGAGCGACTACTGCGTCATAGCCCAATTCTTTTGCAAGTAGAAGTTCTGGAACACCTGTGTCTATGCCGAAGAGTATCTTTTCAATGTTGTTGCCGCTTATGTAGATGGCACTGTCTTCCGGAACCTCTTTTAATCCTGCAAGTTTTAGAGCCATCTCCATAATTTCTTCAGTGTTCATTTCGTGGCCCCGTCGAAACTGTAGTGTCATCTTATTAATTCTTTTTACGTGTAAAAATGTGATGCGACTTATGGACAGAATCTTGTTTGCCCTTTTCTGTCATTTCGTTGAGAATTCAAAAAGCTCTCAGTTCTTCTACGCGGGAGTTGCTCCGATTTCAGCCCTGTCTGCAGTAGAAGAGAGAAAACCTACAAGATGTATCTTACTTCCGCATCTGTTGCATTGAATTATCAAAGCCTCTAGAGATTCTTTCCTCATCTTGGTCTCTAGGATGGTGTAGACGTTTTCTGTTTCATCCTCAGGAGAAATGATTGCCCCGCAGCATGGGCAGGGGAATTCGCCCTCCCCTTCTATCTCAGTCAGGTCTACCCTGTAGACGGCTGTTCTCTTCATCTTCGCTCTTCCTCACTTGACTGCTTCGTAACTGGAGAGGCTAATAAAACATTTATGAAAGTCAAGTCTAG
Organism: Bathyarchaeia archaeon; assembly: GCA_046760805.1. Taxonomy (GTDB): domain Archaea; phylum Thermoproteota; class Bathyarchaeia; order Bathyarchaeales; family Bathyarchaeaceae. The sequence continues at coordinate 27,593 of JBHIEV010000012.1, read as the reverse complement.
CTTTGTAATATTTCCATTCTTGTTGAATGCTAATTGGAAGTTGAGGCCCTACGGAAAAGTCCCTTTCCATTGAATGATCTTAGAACTCATAAAATGTTTTAAACTGATCGATAGTAGAGTAGTGTGTGGTAGTATGGATAAGGACGAGATAGTCGAGAAGGTGAGAGAGGAGAAGGTTGAGTTTATAGACCTAATGTTCTCTGACCTGTCGGGGCGTCTCAAGAGTGTTACAATCTCACCGAGAGAACTGGAAGACTGCCTGCACAATGGGAAATGGTTCGACGGTTCCTCCATAGAAGGCTTCACAAGGATACACGAGAGTGACATGCTGTTAATTCCCGATATATCCACGTACATTCTCCTACCTTGGCCACGAGACCAAAAGAAGGTTGCGAGAATGATCTGCGACGTTTATGAACCGGACAGAACATCCTTTGCTGGCGACCCCCGATTCCTTCTCCGGAGGATCTTGGAAAGAGCAGAGGAGAAAGGGTATTCTTATCATGTTGGACCTGAGATAGAGTTCTTCCTCTTCAGGTCTAAGGAGGACAGAACGTACCATGACAAGGCTGGATACTTCGATTTCTCACCAAGAGATTTGGCGACCGACATACGAGCCGTTATGGTGTCTACCCTTGAAAAGCTGGGGATACCTGTTGAAATGTCTCACCATGAATGCGCGCCGAGCCAACACGAGATAGATATAGAATATTCTGACGCTCTGAAGAGCGCCGACAACGTGATGATTCTCAAACAGGCTATAAAGACTGTTGCGGACGAAAGCGGGTTGGATGCGACTTTTATGCCGAAACCGGTCTTTGGTATCAACGGAAGCGGGATGCACACGCATCAATCACTGTTCAGCAAAGACGGTGAAAATCTCTTTTATGATGAGACAGACAACTACAAGCTCTCTTCTCTAGCCTATCATTTCATGGGAGGTCAGCTCCGATTCATAAGGGAGATGGTGGCTGTCTTGTGCCCAACTGTGAATAGCTATAAGCGCCTTGTCCGCGGTTATGAAGCACCTGTGTACATCTGTTGGGGGCAGAGAAACAGGTCAGCGCTGATCAGAGTTCCAAGATACAGCGTGGGCAGGGAGAGGTCTACGAGGCTGGAGTTGAGGTGTCCTGATCCGAGCTGCAATCCGTATCTCGCCTTTGCGGTGATGTTGGCTGCAGGTCTGAAGGGAGTTGAAGAGAAGATTGAGCCGCCTGATCCTGTTGAGGAGGATGTTTACGGTTTTGATGATAGAAAGCTTGGGAAATTCTACATCAAAACGTTACCCGAGGACTTGGGAGAGGCGATAGAGGAGTTTAAGGGAAGCAGATTTATGAGGGAGACGTTGGGAGAGCATGTCTTCAACAAATACCTTGAAATAAAAGCGACGGAATGGAAGGAGTTTCAAAGGAGCGTTACCAACTGGGAGCTTAACAGATACAGAGATTTGTAGAATCGTGGGTGCTTTGGCATCAATACCAGTGTGTGCATCAACTCAGTTTTTGCATTAGGAGAAAAAGATAGAAGATAGCCGTCTCGAAAGGAGTGTCCGAAGGCCATTGCTGAGCCTCTACACGCCGAGAAGTGATGAGCTGCCTCGTCTTAATGGTGTGGGTCGGAGGTGTGAGAGTGAGAGGAAAATGCTTTTGTCACTCGTTAGGTTACAGTAATTCTCTGCCCACACCGAGCGTGATGTAGAAGATACTTCTATAAAAATCTGATGTAACAATGTTCCAGTAGCGCCACGTCACAAGAGCGGCTACATGTGCACAGGAAGAAAGAAAACGACAACTCTTATGTAGTTCGATACTTCGTAAGCATACATTAACCATGTGATGGAACATTGAGTAAGAAAAGAACATCGCTCGAGAGATTCCGTCTAAAGAGGGCGTTGCAGAGGTTGGGGTCAAAGGAGGGAAGGGGAACTGAACTTGTCTCCCTCTACGTACCTCCAGACCGCCAGATTAGTGATGTCGTTGCTATGCTTAAGCAGGAGTACGGAACAGCTGCCAACATCAAATCCGACACAACGAGAAAGAACGTTCAGGACGCCATCACAAAAGTCACACAACGTCTGAAACTTTTCAAGAAGGTGCCCAAGAACGGCTTAGTCATTTTTTGCGGGGCTATTCCACAGAATGGCGGGCCCGGAAGTGAGAAGATAGAGACGTACGTGATCACGCCTCCCGAGCCCATTCAAGTCTATCTCTATCGTTGTGACTCAAGGTTCCACACAGAATATCTGAAGGACTTCTTAAGGGAGAAAGAGACTTATGGAATGGTCGTTATGGACGCAAGCGCCGCGACCTACGCCACCCTGAGAGGCAGACGACTAGAAATCGTCGAGGAGATCACCTCAGGTGTGCCTGGAAAGTTCAGAGCTGGTGGCCAGTCCGCAAGAAGATTTGAGCGTCTCCGTGAGTCTAAACTACTGAGTTACTTTAAACGTGTTGGAAAGCATGCCAACGATATCTTTCTTCCCATAGAGAATTTGAAAGGCGTCATAATCGCTGGTCCTGGCCCCACGAAGAATGACTTTGAGAAGGGAGGCTATCTTCACTACACCCTAAAGGACAAGTTAATCTCTATCATGGACACGGCATACGTCGGTGAGTCGGGGGTCGAGGAGGTTGTTGAGCGGGCTCCTGATATTTTGAGGCGTGTTCGCTACGTTGAGGAGAAGCAGATTGTGCAGGGTTTTTTGGACGAGATTGGGCATGACACTGGCTTGGCTACATATGGCGAAAAAGAGGTTAGGCGGGCTTTGGGGTCGGGTGCGGTGGAGACTTTGTTGTTGTCTGAGGGGCTTGATCTTGTTCGGGTTAGGGTGGGGTGTACGGCTTGTGATTATGCGAGGGAAGAAACGATGAGGGAGAGGTTAGTTGGTGATTTTGAGCAGAGGCTAAGTGGCGAGGCTTGTCCGAAATGTGGGGCACCAGCTCTCTCGGTTGTGGATAAGAAGGATTTGGTTGATGATCTGGCTGAGTTGGCTGATGAGTTGGGGGCTGATGTGGAGGTTATATCGGTTGAGACAGAGGAAGGTCAGATGTTGCTAAAGTCTTTTGGGGGCGTTGCTGCGGTTCTACGCTTCAAGTTTCAGGGTTGATATTCTGTAGTGAGTCGTATGTTTGGATAGTCATGCACTTTTCTGCCCTCACCCTTTGTGGGCAAGATTGTGATTTTCTGTGCTTTGCATGTTCCTTGGATGTCTTCGAGGGCTTGGCTTAGCATGTGCGCGCTCTTTCTGCTTGATGCGTAAATGGTAAGTTTCTTTATTGGGGTGTTTAATGGTATGCCTTTCTCTGCTTTTTCTCTTCTGATCTCTCCTATCACAGCCATTGCTGGGTCTCCATATTTTTCTGCCTCTTCGTCGATAATAGCCTCGTCTGGTTCTGGCCAAGGCGTGGTGTGGATGCTTTTGTGTTTTTTATCTTGGGCGTACATGTCTTGATAGATTTCTTCGGTAGTGTGGGGGGTTATGGGTGCGAGGAGTTGGAGTATTCTGTAGATGGCGGTGTAGAGCGTGTGTTGTGCTGCCTTCCGTTTTTCTTCTCCGTATGTTTGGGGGTTGTAGAGTCTATGTTTTATGGCTTCGAGGTATTGGTCACAGAGTTGGTGCCAGGTAAAGTTTCGGGTTTCTTCTATGGCTATGTTGAATTGACATCTTTCGAGGGCGGCGGTTACTATCACGGTGACTCTTTCGAGTTTACTTAGTAGCCATCTGTCTAGCAGTTGGAGCTCGGGCTTTTGTTGGGGGTTGTAGTCTTTTAGGGCGAGACTTGCGAATCTGGCTGCGTTCCAGAGTTTCCGCTGGAACCTCCATCCGTATTCTAGGTCTGGCCATCTGAAGGGTATGTCCGAGCCTGTGGTGCCGCCTGCGGCTGCCCATTGTCTTGCGGCATCTGCGCCGTATTTGTTGAAGACTTCAGGGGTGGCAACGTAGTTTCCGAGGGATTTGTGCATCATTCTTCCGTCTGTTCCGAGGACCATGCCGTTGATGAGACAGCTCTTGTAAGGTGTTTCGTCAAATAGTGCTAGGTTTCTGACCATAAGGTAGTAGGCCCATGTGCGTATGATGTCTGTGCCTGAGGGGTGTACGTCTGCTGGGAAGCGGCTTTTCCAGTCTGCTCTGTCTGGCCAGCCGGCATGTACAGCGCAGGTGATGGAGGAGTCGAACCATGTGTCAAGTACGTCTGTTTCTGGGGTGAACTCCTTGCTACCGCATTTTGGGCATTTGTCTGTTTTGGGTGGTTCTTTTCTTGGGTCTATTGGGACCCAGCTCTCTGCTGCTACAATTATTTCCCCACATTTCTTGCAATACCAGATTGGGATGGGGGTTGCGAAGACTCGTTGGCGGCTGATGACCCAGTCCCAGCTTAGCGATTTTGCCCAGTCTGTTAGCCGGGTTTTCATATAGTCTGGGTACCACGTGATCTCGTTGGCTGTTTTTACCACTTTTGGTGTGAGTTTAAGGGTTTTCATGAACCATTGTTTTGTTTCTAGGATTTCTATGGGGGTGTGGCATCTCCAGCATGTGCCCACCTCTTGTTGGAGTGATTCGCTCTTTTCTAAGAGGTTTTGGTTTTTTAGGTCTGTGAGTATGGCTTCTCTCGCTTCTTCGGTAGTTAGGCCTGCATACTTTCCAGCATTGTCAGTCATTCTGCCTTTGTCGTCTATGGACATGATGACTGGCAGTTTGCGGGTTTTTACGGCTTTTACGTCTGCTTTGTCGCCGTAGGTGCATATCATCACTATGCCTGTTCCGAATTCTGGGTCTACGAGTTGGTCTGTGATAATGTTCACTGTTCTGTTGGTAGTTGGGATGTGGATGGTTTTGCCTATGTATTTTTGATAGCGCTTATCGTCTGGGTGGACGGCGACTGCTACGCATGAGGAGAGGAGTTCTGGGCGCGTTGTGGCTATTCTAAGATAGTCACCATTCTCTAGTTGGAATTTTATTGTGTGGAGCATGCCTTGTTTCGGTGTGTGTTCTACTTCTGCGTCTGCTATGGCGGTTTCGCAGCGGGGGCACCAGTTTATGGGGTGTGTGCCTTGGTAGATGTAGCCTTTTTTGTGGAGGAGGATGAAGCTGAGTTGTGTTTTGCGCCAATAGTCTGGAGTTCGGGTTTGGTATTCTGTCGTCCAGTCTATACTGCAGCCTAGGCGCTTTATGGCTGTGCGCATGATGTTGATGTATTTGTCTACGAATTGGTTGCAGAGCTTCACAAACTCTTCCAGTGTTAGGTCTGTTTTTTTGATTTTGTAGTGTTCTTCTGTTTCCACTTCTGTTGGGAGTCCGTGGCAGTCGAAGCCTTGGGGAAAGAGGACGTTGTAGCCGCGCATGCGTTTGTAGCGCGCTAGTATGTCGAAGTAGGTGTGGTTAAGAGCGTTTCCCATGTGGAAGTCGCCGGAAGGGTAGGGAGGGGGAGTGTCAACAGAGAAGACTGGGCGGGAGTGGTCGTCCCAGTCAAAACGATAGATACCCATCTCTTCCCATTTGCGTTGCCACTTCTCTTCGATTTCCAGGAAATTGCACTCTTTGGGCAGTGGTTTCATATATTGGTCCTCGCCAGACAATGATTATGCCTAGGGGATAAGTACGGATAAAATAATAAAGATTCCTTTTGTTGACTTGCGCATGTATGCAAATGTGCACCAGAGGCAAAATGTTTATAAAATGGTTTTGGGAGAGGGTGTGAAAAGCATTGGAAAGTGGAGAAATGAAGAACAAGCGAAAGTATAATCGGAATTCCAAAGTCAAACTTCCGAAAAGGTACAGGAAGAACAAGAAATAGTCGTATGGCCTGCCAACTTTTGTGTACAGGCAAAAACAAGGAGAAAGAAGAAGAGTAAATGGCAAAGCCAGGGCTAGGCTTATCTAACCTGGCTGAGTCTCACCTTCTCATTCAATTGTTTTCCCTCATCAACTGAACATACACAACATGTGAATAATTGTCAGTGTTTATACTTCTCTTATTTCGGGCTCTTTGACTGCGAAGAGTATTATCAAAGCCACAACAATCCCCAATACAATCGAAAAGACAAACGGAAACGCTGGATCAAGGCTGTAAAGCAAGCCCGCTAAAGCTGAGGCAGGAACAGTCGCCATAACGTTCAAAGTCCCGATGGTCCCCATAATCCTACCCCTCTTCTCTCGCGGAATCATATCCGCCATCAACGCATTATACGCCGGCATTATCAGACAACCCCCAACAGCAAACACCACGAAGACAGAGAGCAATTCCAGGAAACTCCGACTGAAAATGAAGAGAACGCTTGCAGGCATAAACACGACATAAGACAAAACCACTGCCTTCTTCCTCGCGATCTTGTCCACAACTTTCCCCAACGGAAAACCAAGAGCGATCGTAACAGCTGTAGAAACCGTGTTAATGAACCCCCAGTCAAAGTCACCCACCCCAACAACATCATTCACATAAAGCGCTGTGAACCAGCGAAACATAGGGTCCTCGAAAGCACTTACCAAAAAGGCCACTGTCAAAAACTTGAGACTCGGCGACATAGACTTCCAAGCCTCCCCTATTGCTCCCAAAGACTCTGTAAACGCCTCCTTCATCTCATCAAGCCTAATCCTCTTAGGTTCACGGATCGTCTCCTTTAAGAAAAGGAGCCTAACAATTGCCGCAGCTAAAAAACAGAAGACAACAATCGCGTAGACATAACGCATACCATGAACCAAGCCCTGAGTCTCCACCAAATATCCGGCCACCACAGGAGCAACAATCGTCGGTATGTTAGGGATAACACTGGTTGCAGCAAACCCCATACCCCGCTTCTCGGGAGGAACAGAATCTGCAAGAATAGCCTGAAGAGCCGGTTGATAGATCAAACTCAGATTAGAAATGATCATCCCAGTAAGCACAAACCTCCAATCCGGCGCAAATACGTAGAAAAGATACGAGAGCGCAATCGAAAACGTCATAGTTACGGTAATCTGCCTCCTGCCATATTTGTCAGCAATGTAGGCCCCAGGTATCCTGACCAGGCTCAACATAGCGGCCCCAACAGACCCCATCAACCCAATAACCACAGGAGGAGCCTGAAGTGCCTCAATGTAGCGAGACTCAAAGGGAGAAGCCAGAGCAAAAGTGAAGTACATAAACACCCAACTAACAATAAGAGTAAGCAAGTTGCCACGCATGAACGAGAATTCGCTTCTCATCCGTGTCCAGACACTGTTTGACATTTCGAACCCCTACCCAACCCCCACTCATATATTTAAGAATTCACTAACTCAACATGCAAAAATTAGAAAACAAAACGGCACAATTCTGCAATCCCTTTGAAAATATCGCCATTCCCTAGTCAAATCATACGGTGGACTAAGTCTAGACCTCGTGGTGGGTGATCAAATGCTCTTTAACCTTCTGATTGTAGGAGAAGTATCGCCTTAGCGAGATCTCCTTCAGTCTCTTCAAGAGCCCTCTGCGCCTCTTCCACACTCTTCCCAGTCTGGTCTGCAACAAGCCTAACATCCTCTTCAGGAATCGCCACCTTCCTTTCAGGTTTCTCAAGTTCTTTCTCGGTGATCCTTTCTCCAGTCACCTGAAAGATCTTCTGTCCATGCATGTCCAGAACCGCAACATCTGGATTCTCCACTAGAATCTCCTTTCTACTGGTTCTGAGGATGACCTCCTGAACGTCAGGCATGGGGTTCATGCTTAGGCCCATGCGTTGCATCATCCTCTTGGCTTGTCTCGGACTTACTCTACGCCTCAAATTCCTCTCCACATACAATAACTCTGGACACTCTCTTAACTCTCTTCCGCCGCGCCTTTTCGCACCTTCACCGCCACCCCTCTCCTAAAAGCTTTCATCTCCCTGCCCGTAAGTATAGCCCTTCCAACAGCCAACACCTCCCACCCTTCACCTACAACGATCACCTCTTCCTGAGGACGTATCTCCTCATCAGCGTCGACCACAAGCCTCGCGAAGACACTCCTGCCCTTGGTCACAAATGGCACAGCTTCTTTCTGAACCTTAACCCACACTCGACGAGGCTCCACGCTGTCAATGATTCTTCTCGCTCCTTCAATGCTCAAAGAAAACAATCCGTCAGTTGGTCGCAGAGTCACCAGCCGCCTTCCATTCAGGTACACATACCTTATTCTTCCGGTTCCCTTTGAGTAGGAGATTTCGACATTTTCTGGGAACAAAGTCTTCCCGATACCCTTCCCGAACTGGTAGTCCGCTATGCTCCTTATTTTCAGCAGAGCTTCAGTTTGGTCATCCATGTTTTCACCATTAAATTCGACAAGTATAAAGAACAGATCGTGATAAAAACAGTTTAGGGTGAGGGCTTTGGTGACCTGTGAAGTATGTGGCTCCGAGATCATTGGCAAACCTTTAAAGGCCATGATCGGAAAAGCCAAGATGATTGTGTGTAGAGACTGCGCCAAGTTGGGCTCCGTCTATTGGGAGGTTCAGCCCAAGCCTAAGCGAAGCGTCAGAGAACCTATCAAACCTCTCTCCAAGGTCTCCACGAAAAAAGCGTCCGCTCCGTCACTCTCTGAAGATTTGGAGCTTGCAAAGGGATTTGGTTCGCTCGTTAGGGAGGCAAGACGGAAAGCGGGACTGAGCCACGAAGATTTGGGAAGGAAAATTAGAGAGAGAGTTTCAGTTCTTCGCAAAGTCGAGACGGAAAAAATGACGCCAGATCATCTGCTGGCGCAAAAGCTCGAACATACGCTCAAGATAAAATTACTTGTTCCACCCTCCAAGCCTAAGGCCTCACCTGCCCCCTTGTTCAAGCCTCACGAGGTTACTCTGGGTGACATAGTTTGTCTTAAGAAGGGAAAAGCGGAGGAAACTGAGAGACGAGAGCAGTCATAGTTCAACGCAGGCAACAGTCCCAACCATCTAGCCTAGATGAGCTTCAGAATCTGGCTGAATCTGCAGGTTACACCGTTGTAGATTCTCTTGAGCAGGTAAGAGAACCAGACCCGCGGTATCAAATCGGTCGCGGCAAAGTAAGAGAGTTGGCAGAGTTTGTCACTGAGAATAGTGTGGAGATAGCGATATTTGACAACGAGCTGAAGCCTGTCCAGGCTTACAATCTTGCCAAGATGACCGGGATAGAGGCTATAGACCGCTTTCAGCTCATCCTCCAAATTTTCGCCCGGAGAGCATCAACATCTGAAGCCAAGCTTCAGATTCAGCTGGCTGAGTTACAGTATGAGCTTCCCCGCGCGAAAGAGAAGGTCAAGTTGGCGAGGCTGAGTGAACAACCCGGTTTCATGGGGTTGGGAAAGTATGAGGTTGACCTTTACTATGAGAACATTAAACAACGAATCCACAACATACAAGAGAAGCTGAAGAAGAAAAGAAAGAAGCGACGCCTACATCGCGCTCGAAGAGCTGAGCTTGGCTTCGCTTCCGTTTCCCTTGCTGGATACACCAACGCTGGGAAGAGCTCGCTATTTAACGCTCTCGCCGAAGAGACCGCCCCTGTGGATGCGAGTTTGTTCACGACGCTCTCAACAACGACACGTATGGTAAATTTGTCTGGAAGGAAGGCTCTCCTGACAGACACTGTTGGGTTTATTGAACGTCTGCCCCTAACACTGATAGAGGCTTTTCACTCGACGCTTGAGGAGACAATCTTCTCTGATTTGATCTTGTTGGTAATCGATGTGAGTGAGCCTCTCGATGAGATTGAGAAGAAATTGTCTTGCTGTCTCGACACGATTAGAACTATAGGCGCGACGGGTATCCCCATTGTTACGGCACTTAACAAGATCGATCTTTTGTCGGAAAGCGAGAAGCGATCCAAGATTGGTGTTTTGCAGGGTATGACAACCGAGTCCGTTCCCATCTCAGCCTTATACAAAACCAACATTGACTTACTTAAGCAGGTGATCACAGACCACCTTGAGGCGTATGTTCAAGCGTCCTTCTCAATCCCCGTGACAGATGAATCAATGTCACTTCTTTCCTGGCTTTTCACACGCGCTGATGTGCTCCATGTGAAGTATTCGGATGAGGTCGTCAACGTCGTTTTTAAGGCGGTTCCTTGGTTTGCAGACAAAGTTAGGTGGCGCGTAGAAAAACTCGACGGCGCCTTCAACGCTTGAGTTAGCCATTCGCCTAGACTAAACTAAAGCCGACTATTGATTCTGAAGCAGTAATCATTAAATTCCTCAGCATGCCCTAAGCAATAAAACTGAGGGCAGCGTATGGTATCGGCGTTCGTATTAATAAAGGTCGGAACTGGGGATTACTTGGACTTCGCAAAATCAGCGAAGGAGCAAATAGCTAAGATCGAGGGGGTCAAGGCGGTTCACTTCGTCTTTGGGCGATATGATCTTGTGGCACGCGTGGAGACACCAACCTTGGAAGAGCTTGCCCGCATTATTAGCGACAAAATGAGAGGTGTCCCAGGCGTCTTATCAACAGAATCACTCATAATAGGCTTCTAAACAATAGACAGAATCACAAGACTGAAATGCAGCCGCGGTAGCCCAATCCCTACGGCATTACAGACTATCTAGGCTCTTCCACAACCCTAGCTGATATGTGGATTTGATACGAGTATACCATTTTAAGTGCGCCTAGGCAACTATTCTCAGACATAAGGCTCTCAAAATGAGCGAGAGAAGCGTTGCCCAGCGACTTGAGGAATTGAGCGAGAAGCTTGACATGATTATGAAGAGGTTGGACGCTTTAGAAGCGTTCATCGTAGATAATCCTGAGTATGCAGGTTTGGCTCCATCCCTCAAAATGACGAAAATAGGGGTGGGGTTGTACGGAGAGCCAATCAAAGTACTCTCACGCCTCAAGACTGCCGAACGCTATCTGAAGCGGGAGCATATCTCTCGCGACGAAATCTCTCGATGCATCCTCCAAGCCTTGGCAATGAAGGGACCCTTGAACATCTCTGCTGTCACTCGCCAAGTCGAGATTATGAGAGGAAAGGCTTCCCGAAGAATAGTGAGGGCGAGACTGAAGAGTTTAGAGCGCGAGGGCATCGTGCGCGTAGTGGAAGGCTTTGGCACTGTTTATGAACTGATCGAGTGACCACTCCACTGATCACTTTTTCCCAGAATCTTAAACTGGGATGCCCAGGTGTATAGTTTAGTGGTGAGAAAGATGAGCTTGAAGAAAAGCGGAGTGAAGAAAAGCAATTTCAGACTGCAAGATTCGGGGCTGTTCGGCATCATAGAAAAGATCACACCTACAACTCGTATGGAAACCACCACGGTAGAATTTCCAGTTCCTGTGGACCATCAAGCGAGAAGATTGGTAACGACTGCAATGCTAGAGGCTGAATATTACAAAGCTCAAGCCATCACACTAGCCCGCCGAACGTCTATAAGATAGAAAACAAGTCGAAATAGCGGAGGTGGAAACATGATTGAAGGAAAAAGAGGAAAGGAAGAAGCAGAAGAAGTCAAAGAAATCCTTGGAGTAGTCTCTAAAGAAATCCCCGCCTTGATAAAAGGAATAATAAGCACCATCTTCTCGGAGGAAGCAGGAAAAGACATGGGACGCGCAGCTGCAGCCTTCTACAAAGAACTAAAAGAAGCTGGAATGCCAGAGGATACAGCAGTCAGAATGACCGAAAATTACATAGGAGCTTTCACAAGCCTTGGAGATATGCTTAAGGGAGCCGTAAGTGAAGGAAGAAGAGGTAAACTCTCCAAGAAGGAAATGGAAGAGGAAGTAACCAAGAGGATCAGAGAGAAGATCGCTGAAAAGACTGGGAAGAAACTGGAAGAGAGCTAAAGTCTCCGTTAAATGAAGGTAGAGAGGGCACGAACCATGCCAAATCAAGCATTCTTGTTACTGGTCTATCAAAAATAACAGCTCGAAAATCTGTAAACGTGGGAAAGTAAGCAGGATGAAAATCCGCGCTATACTCTGTGTGGCGTCTTCAATCGTTAAACTAGTCCTCAGCATTCTTTGGATGTGGATTACATTAGGCTGGAAGGTTCGAAAGGCAAGGAAGGCTTTCGAAAAGCAGCTAACGAAAGAGGGAATGTCCAAAGAAAATGCAAAGAGGCTGAGCAGACAGTTCGCGTCTTTGAAGGATGGAATTATCAACGGAGTTTGGAATGGTCTAACCAAAAAATAGCGTTTACACATGCTTGTATTCGCGGCGGCGATGTGAGAGAAGTTGAATCATTCACGGGGTCCACATGTGAGTCTTCAAAATTAATATGTTTGAGAGCGCGCGCATGTTATCGAGTTTGTGGTGGAATGCTCATGTGTGTTCTCTCAGCCATTTCGCAACTGCTTTGTATATAGGGTGTGTGCTGACATCAATTATCGGGACCTTTACATTCGTCTCTTTTATGATGATCACCTCTTTAAACTCAGGCATTGGCGCCCATATCACTGAAGGCCAATGAACCACGCCTTCCAACTTTTCCTTAACGATGTCCTCGGTTTCAGGCATCACTGACTTGGAGAGGACTGTTCCCTTCGCCCACAGCAAAGGTTGCGCCAATCCGCCCGGTTCAACGCCTAAACTCTGAATTCTAACCAAACTATCCAGATTGTATTTAATTGCCTCATGAATCACGATTTTCTTCCAAGGCTGGTATTCTACTTCCACCATTCGTCTCACCTTTTAATGATGGCCAAGAAGTTCGTAGTGGTGCTCGATAACATGGTGGTACTGCTCTGGTGTCATGAGGGATTGGAACGCTCTTTCCACAACTTCGCTTAGAGCGGGGTGGATATGCATTCCACGAATTATCGGTTCTGCGCTTTGCTCATTGGTATACATCAGGTTTATGATCTCCTGTATGAGAATGGAGGCGTGCGGTCCGATGATGTGGGCCCCCAAGATCTTCATGCTTGCTCTCTCAACGATGACCTTGACAAAATAGTCTTTCACAGCCATAGCCTCTCCCTTGGCGGTATCTTGGTATCTCTGGATTCCTATCAACACCTCGCCTTTGCCATATTTCTCTGTTGCCTCCTTCTCCCCAAGTCCGACGCTTGCGATCTCAGGATACGAGAAGACAGCGTGTGGTATGGCGTGGTAATCGGTCTTTACCCTCCTTTTCAATATAGCATTGTAGTACACGACTCGCGCCTCGTAGTTGGCGACATGTTTGAATTGGTACTTGCCGTTTGCGTCACCCAAAGCCCAAACGTTTGGTTGCGAGGTCTCCAGATACTCATTGACGATGATCCATCCTCTTTCGTCTGTTTTTATTCCTCCCTTTTCTGGATGAAGTATGTCTGTATTTGGGACTCTTCCCGTGGCGACTAGTATCTCTTCTGCGGTTATCTCCATCTTCTTTCCATTGGCTCTGTTGACAGCGATCAGTTTTTTCAAATCACTCGATGCCTTCTTCACCTCACGGACTTCGTGGTTAGTGATGATTGTCATGCGTTTTTCCAACTCTTTTTTGGCCAACGCCGAGACTTCTGGTTCTTCTTTTGGGAGGAACTGGGGATTTCTGCCGATTATGGTGACCTTTGATCCCATGGCTGAAAAGAAGTGCCCGTATTCCGCAGCTATGTACCCTCCGCCAACGATGGCAATGCTTCTGGGCATTTTGTCTATTTTGAGAAGCGTGTCACTTGTCAGATATCCAACGTTTTCGAGCCCATCTATCGGAGGGATGCTGGGCTTCGACCCTGTGCAGAGAAAGATCATCTTTGATTTCATTGTGTCTTTGCCTACCTTCAACGTGTAGGGGGCGGTGAACTCGGCTATGGTGGCGTAGTAGTCTATGTTTTTTGAGCTGGAAAGCCCCTCACGTATCATATTTATATCACTAGAGATGAGGGCTCTCATCCTCTCCATGACCCTTCCAAAGTCGATCTTCTTGATGTCGATGTCTTTGCCGAATCCTTCTGCTCTTCTTATCGTGCTCACCAATCAGCGGGGTATAGCAGTATCTTCGATGGTATGCAACCTCGTGTTAGACAAATCCCCCCAGGCTCGTCCTTATCTATGACTGCAATCTTCACGTTGGGGTTCTTCTGAATCAGGGCATCTAAGACGTTCATGGCAGAACCCGTGCCCACTACTATTAGGTCGTATTCCTTCACATCAACCACATCAGCCTGATAAGTCAAAGAGAAGGTGTGGAATGCCCCTAAATAGTCTTGGGCAAGTGTAGCTTCGCCTTCAACCTTACCGCCGTTTATTTTCGAGGTAGCCATTGGTCGTATGAGTTGGTTTTGCAAAACTATATATGCGTTTTTTCGGTTGGCATTAGGAAATATTACGAAGGAGAAAAGGAAAGATGTCGCCAAAATGTGAACCCTGTAGCAATCCCGTCATCGTCCTTGAAACTTTCTGTACAGATCCCTACAGCAATGGCACCGAATGGTTTAGGGACATCAAGAAGAAATGCGTGTGCGAAAACTGTGGCAAAGAACAAGAAATCACGGTTGAGACGGTGAAACAGGACAAGTGGTTCAAATAGGACCACTCTTACTGAGTGCTCTGAGGATATTCCTCAACGATTATCAACAGAATCACCAATAACGGACTTCTAAATAAGCGGCTGAATCTCACAGAAGACCTGTGAGCAACACAAAGACGAAAAAGAAATCTTCAGACCCATCGAGTCCGCAAGCTGAATAGCCTTATCTGCCGGAAATGCAATCGCATTCACCCCAGCCCTAACCGCCAGCATGTCGGTCTTATTTCTATGTTCACCCTTCGGTCTCATGCAACCTAGAGCTATGGGGGTTTTAGGTAGCATGAGTCTGGCACTTATTAGCACCTTTGCAATCTCTTTCGGTACTGGCGGGTAAACCTTCTCCATAGGGGTGCCATGCACTGGCATAAACGCTATTATGATAACGGCGGATGGGGAATGTTTCGAAATCATTCTTAATGCTTGCAGTTCGCCTTTGAGCGTTCCATAATGAAGCCCTACAAGTACATGAGGTACTGTGGGGATGCCCGACTCACTTAGCACCTTCAGAGACTCGTCATAGTCGTCGACTCTAGCGTTGAGCTGATAGACTTCCCGTATAGTCTCATCCGAGCCGATGACATCGATTAAGGCAGCATCAATCCCTGCTTTCTTTAGCTCTTTTGCGGTGGAGGAGTTGATGATGCCAGTGTGGACAAGGACCGTTAGTCCAAGATCACGCTTTATCTTGGCGATGGCATCAGTGAATCTGTCGAGAGGTACGGAACCGTCTGGCAAGCATCCTCCGCTTATTAGACATCCAATGCAGCCCTTAACTCTTAAATCCGTACAGATGGCGATCAGTTTCTCTGGAGTGGATGCGGGCAGCATGGTTTCTAGAACCTTTCCGCGGCAGTGTTTGCATTTTAGGGCGCAGGAGGGGCCTGTTACTGATATGGTTGGGAAGGCTGTTGGTGATGAGTTGAAGTATTTGGTCTTGTAGTAGGTGAAGCTTGGAGCGTAGAAGCTGATCTGTTTGCCAAAGTTCCTCCAGCTGATGTTTCGAGCGGTAGTCAATGCCTCTTCAAGTTCTCTGCCATCTGCCTGCAACAAGCCTTCGTAGTCATCTTCCCACTTCGTCAAGGAAATGTGCTCCAACTCCTAGTTAAGCATAGATAAGAGACGGATAAGTATTAAGTTGCGGCGATTTAGTTTATACGTCTTAAGCTGGTTGAGGCTAGATAATGTCTGGAAGAGGGTTGCCTGAAAAGATTCGTGTTTCATTAGGTTCTGCTGTTGTGCTCGGGCTGATGAATGGTATACTGGACGCTAAGCCTACGACAGTTTATCTACTGACGTTTCACTCAGGCAAGTGTTCGGCAAACTGCGGCTTCTGCCCCCAGGCGAGAAAGAGCAAAGGAAGGGCAGACATGCTTTCTAGGGTGATTTGGCCTCCCTTTCCAACCGAACTTGTGATTTCAGGGATTGAGCACGTCATGGAAAAGGGCGCGATAAGACGCGTTTGCATTCAGGCATTAAACTACCCAGCCGTCTTCGGAGACATTCTAAATATCACAGAAGCGATTCTCTCACGTGTAAATGTGCCCATCTCAGTCTCCTGCCAGCCTATCACCCGAGAGGAAATGAAGAAGCTTGCTGAGACTGGAGTTGAACGACTGTGCATTCCTCTTGACGCCGTTACCGAGGAGTTGTTCGACACAGTCAAAGGACGGCTCGCTGATGGTCCGTATGTATGGGAGAAACAGTGTGTGGCGCTAGAAGATGCGGTGGCCATCTTTGGCAAGGATTCTGTCAGCACTCATCTCATCGTGGGGCTCGGAGAAACGGAGGAAGACGCTATTAGGATGATACAGTGGTGCGTTGATCGGGGGGTATATCCCAGCTTGTTCTCCTTCACCCCTGCCCTTGGAACCCCCTTAGAGAATCGTCCTCAACCTTCAATCACCCGTTACAGAAGGGTTCAGATAGCTGAACACCTTATCATGAATAGAATGACGCAATTTAAGGAGATGCGGTTTGACCAAGACGGAGCGGTGAGAAACTTTGGGGTCTCTAGAGAAAAACTATTGCGGGTGATCAGAACAGGTAAACCTTTCATGACATCTGGATGCCCAGGCTGCAACAGACCCTACTACAACGAACGCCCCAGTGGGCCTATCTATAACTATCCCCGACAGCCTCTACCAAAGGAAATCCTCGAAATAGAGAGACAAATAGGAGTCTGAGACTGAAGTATCTCATATTCCATAGTTTTTCGAATCCTAGACAAAACTGTTCTGCCAGCATGTTATTTCATCGAACGAATGAAGCGTTGATACACGTAAACGAAATATATGAACGAGAAGAGTGTGAGAAAGACCTCGAATGACAAGATCATCTGGTTTCTTTCTACAGCTAAGAAATAGCCCTGCTGAACTATGTCGCTGAAGACCAGCATCTGCAGAATTACTGAGCCACAGAGGCATCCAAGTCCTAAACTGTGGAATAGCATCCACCAGCTCAAGCGTATCTCCTTCAACATTCGTCGATAATCGAGGGGTTAAACGATTAATTATATATTATGAATCCACTTTACAGAACCCACTTAATAATTGGGAACACTATTTTTGGTTCTTTATTGTACTTCTCTGACTTCGCAATAATGTCAAAAGTGACGTTGCGAAGATTACTCAAATAACAGAAAAAGGGAGGGTTTGTCGTCTGGTTTTTGCCAGACATCACTTTCTATGGGTTTTGTAGTAATCCTTTATCGGGGTGGTGGGCATCGTATAGGTTAGCGTCACGCCAGGAATTGTAGCGAGTTTGTTCTGTACGAAGTTCATCGCGTTATCGTTGTTATTTCCTTCAAACCAGACGCAGGTGTCCCAGTCTCCGAACACATTCGCTATGTAGTATAGGTTTATGCCTGGATTCGTTTTTTCTGGCAGAGTCTTCAGATGTCTTTTGCAGTCGTTTGTCTTCGTTCGATCAACCCTCAAAAAGGTCAGATACAATGGCATTCCTATCCTATCCTCCGTTGGCATCCATTGACTACGATTTTTTATAACTCTTATGAATCAAGAATAACGATTTTCGATACAGCTTACGAGATTCAAAGATTTTATGTCTCGTATTACACAATAATGTTGACAGTGGAAGAGCAGGACAGAGGTTATGGTTTCGTACTTAGTGGACGCTTTCACCAATGATGATTGGGAGATAATGCTTAGATTTTATGATGCGTCAACCGAAGAGATAAGGGAGGTCAAAGACAGTGAATATAAACCCTACTTTTTGGTTCCTTATCCTCTAAGCGAGAAAGATCAATATGTAGTTAACAGAATCTTTGGCAAGGTTTCAAAGGTCGAAAAGCGTGACCTGTTCAGCAACAAAATGAGAACTTTAACCAAAGTCGAGATTAAGAACCCAAAAAACATCCAAAGATTCGGCAAGATGTTTGAGAATGCTTGGGAGAGTGAGATAGAATTCAGCCGTGGATATGTCTATGATCACGGTATGGTTTTCGGTTCGCAATATCAACTGAAAGAGAAGCATTTCACGGCTGTATCTAGCGTGGTGAGAGAAAGAAGAACCGAGTTTCAGAGGAGATTCGCCGAGATAGAGAAGAATGATCCGCTGAAATTCAGCCTTCTAAGAAGATTTTTGGATTTGTGCTATCAGCCGATAGCGGAGATAGAACCCGAAAAGCTGGGTATCGACAAGAAGATTGATCTTGAGAAGTATTATCTGATGTTTATGATTGCGAGGATAGCTAATCTGCCTGTTCCTGAGGCGTATTCTAACAGGCGTGTGAGTGAATGGATAAAATCCATGATCTACACGTACCTGCGGAGAAGCAACACTCTGATCCCTACTTCAGAAGAGCTGAGAAGGGGGAGTAGACTGAAGAAATCCGTTCCGGGTGCTCTGACGATCACTCCTAAGAGCGGAACATATTTCAACACGGTCGTAACCGACTTCGAAAGCCTATATCCAAGCTGCATCGACAGCTACAATCTATCTTATGAAACAGTTGACTGCGAACATGACGCGTGCAAGAAAAATGTAGTTCCAGAAGTAGATCATCACGTATGCACAAGGAGAAGGGGTTTCTACTCAGTCTTAGTCGGAGCGCTAAAGGACTTGAGGGTTCACTGGTTCAAACCCCTTCTAAAAGAACCCTCTATCTCAGAGGAGGAGCGGCTTCTAGCCAAAATTCTAGCCAAGCTGTTGAAGCTGATAACTGTGTCCAGTTATGGTGTCACGGTCAGAATCCACGGACTCGCATCCACACCTTTAGCTGAATCGATAACCGGTTATGGTCGCTACGCGCTTCAAACAACGTGGAATCTGGCTGAGGAGAATGGGCTGGACCCAATCTACGGTGACACAGACTCGATCTTCCTAGACAATGCACCGATGGAGAAGGTGGAATGGCTGATTAGAACCGTGAAAGAGAAACTGAGGCTGGATCTGGCTGTCGAAAAACGTTATTCCCTCTGTGTACTATCCGAGGCGAAAAAGGCTTATTTCGGTATTCTGGAAGGTGGCACACCCGACATCAAAGGGCTGACAGTAATCAAATCAAACGCGCCTAGGTTTTTCCTAAAGACTTTTCAAGACTGCGTCAAGGAGCTGAGCCACGTGGAAAACGAATCGGAATACGAGTTGGCTAAGAAGAGGATAGTCGCTGTCGTTCAGCAAGCGATAAATGATCTGAGATGGAGAAAAGTTGCACTTGAAGACTTGGAGTACTCGGTGAAGCTGTGGTTTGATCCAAGGGAGAAGGGCTTGGAGGAGGCTTTACATCAGCCGTACCAGTGTGCTGTTCAATTGATCGCCTCTGGAAAAGAAGTGGGCAAGCGAGACGTTGTTTCATTCATAAAAGTCAAGCCATTCACGTATGGTGGCAAGCGTTTCACAGTGAAGCCTACGGAACATGTGAGGAGTCTTTCGGAGATAAATGTTGAAGACTATATTAGAAATCTGAGGACAGCGTTGGGTCAGATATTTGGACCCATGGGCATAAGATTTGAAGCCAAAAAGGATATGGAACTCTCTGAGTGGTTTAGTCATACGTAGAAGTCTTTCGCCTATCCCTAACTGTTATATTGTCAGAATAGGAGAGAACGTACAAGGATAATCAAGGGCGCAAACACCGAGGCAACGAGAGACATCACGGTTATTAATGTATTAAGAGACGGACCAGCCGTATCTTTGAATGGATCCCCGACCGTGTCACCTATAACCGCAGCCTTATGCGCTTCAGAACCTTTGCCTCCAAGAGCACCAGCCTCAATGTACTTCTTGGCGTTGTCCCACAGTCCCCCAGAATTAGCCATTAACAGCGCGAAGATCAAACCTGAAAATATGCTGCCGCCTAGGTATCCTCCAAGAGCTTCCAAACCACCCACGAAGCCCACCGCTAAAGTGATAACTATGGCTAATGTACTTGCAGGCAAAAGCTCCTTCAAAGCGCCTACAGTCGCTATATCAACGCATCTTGCGTAGTCGGGTTTCACGCCTTCTTTTCCTTCCCTTAGGCCAGGGATTTCTCTGAATTGCCTTCTGACTTCCTCGATCATTCTGAAGGCGTTCTTGCCCACGCCGAGCATCACCATTGCTGAAAAGAGTGGTGGAATGGCAATACCGATCAAAGCTCCGAGCAAAACAAGAGGGTTCATTAGATCGAAGCCAATTCCGCCGCCCACTATCTCTCTGTATGCAGCGAGCAATGAGACCACGGTTAGTCCTGCGGCTCCTATTGCGAATCCTTTTGTTATTGCTTTAGCTGTGTTGCCGGCGGCATCCAGTTTGTCAAGTATATCGATTACTTCCTCTTCTGCTTGTGATTGCTCAGCGACTCCTTTGGCATTATCTCCTATAGGACCGAACGCGTCATTGGCCACAACCATCCCCACAATGGATAGCATGCCAAAGGCGGCGGCTCCGACCCCATAAACTCCATACTGGGCGCCTAGGGGAAGGCACAGGAAGTAGGCTGCTGCTGTTGCGATGCCAATTCCGAGGAGTGGTGGAAATACGCTCACCAGACCATAGGAGAAACCAGTTATTATGTTGGTGGCTGCTCCTGTCTCCGATGATTCTGCGGTTCTTTTTGCAGGGGCTCTGTTTATGGATGTGAAATAGTCCGATGTGATTCCTATGATGACACCAGCTACCAATCCGATCACTGCAGCGCCCCAGATTCTGAAGTCATATCGAAGATATATGGCGGCAAAAAGAGTCAAGACACCGAAGATCACGCAGGTTATGTACGTTCCTCGGTTTAGGACTTTCCCTGGATCACCCTTTCTGCCAATTCTCACAGTGGCCACACCGAGAACTGAAGCAATTATTCCCAGACCAGCAAACACCAAGGGCAGGTTCAATTCCTTCGAACCTAACACTTCTCCAAGTATCATCACTGCCACGACACAAGCAACGTAGGAGTCGAACAGGTCGGCACCCATACCCGCAACATCCCCAACATTGTCGCCAACATTGTCTGCAATAACAGCAGGATTCCTCGGGTCATCTTCAGGGAGATCCATCTCCACTTTGCCAACTAGATCAGCGCTTATGTCAGCGGTCTTTGTGTATATGCCCCCTCCAGCCTTCGCGAAGAGAGCCGTGGCGCTGGCGCCAAAGCTGAAGCCGAGAACGATTGTCAAATCGCGGGTAAACCCGTAGACAACGCTTATTCCGAGTATAGCTAGTCCAACAACTGACAGGCCCATGACTGCTCCGCCGCGAAAGGCTATCGGCAACGCTTTGTTTAGGCCTTTTTTGGCTGCGTTGGCAGTTTTTGCGTTTGCTCTGAGCGCCACATCCATTCCCAAGAGACCAGCCAAACCAGAACACGTTGAGCCGAATGTGTAAGCCAACGCCAGGCCGAGGTTTCGGATTGGAGTTTGAGTAGCCCAGACGGGGTTTGGTAGGAATACGCCTAGGGCTGTAGCCATTATCAGGACGAAGACAGCAAGTGTCATGTATTCTCTTTTGAGGAACGCGAGGGCTCCTTCCCTTATTGCCTGAGAAATCTCTTGCATTCGTCTGCTTCCGCTATCCTGTCTTTTCACGTAGTAGAATAGATAGAGTGCAACCGCTACCGAAATCAATGCTGAAATAGGTGCCAACAACCACTCCATACTTATGCCTCACTTGACAGTGCTTTTCGTCGTATAGCGTCTCTAAAGCCTCTTCATCTCTTAAAATCGTTTTCCCTCCAGATACCGTTTTGCGAATGATATACTCCTCTGGGATGCAAACGACTTGCGTAGCTCAACAAACCTTCGCAACTGATCGCTTGATATGCGAAAGTCGACCAAACTAGTTTCCATTGGATGACTGCATTTGCGTCAGTTATCTTACTCCAGAAGTGAACTCCTATGTAGCGTTGAAGCTGGTGAAGAGTCGAAACCCAGAATTTTTCGTGAGACCCGGCAACTTTCGACTTAACTTGCTAGCTTTCGGTTTTAGGCTTAGTGTGAGTTGCCTTCTCTTTACTAATGGGTCTGAAGCCGAACATACCTAAAGTTGGCACTCCTGCTTCTGGCATCATACTGGGCACCAACATGATGGTGTTTGTGCCTGGCTGCTGACCTATTTCGTAGAGTATGTTCATCCAACGCAGTCCCATCCCCCTAGGGCTCTTTTCATAGAGTTCTGCTGCGTCTATCATTTTCTGCGCTGCTTGAAGTTCTGCGGTTGCCAGGGTTACTCTCGCCATTCTTTCCCTTTCAGCCTGAGCCTGCCTAGACATGGCATCTTGGAGAACATCGGGTATCATGACGTCCTTCACCTCAACGGATGTTACCTTGATTCCCCAAGCCTCCGTTTTCTCATCTATGATTTCGCGGAGGTGAGACCCAACCTTCTCCCTCTCAGCGAGCAGTTCGTTGAGGTCGATCTTGCCTATCACCTCTCGTAGGGTTGTTTGGGCAGCCCACTGGGTGGCTTGAAGATAGTCTTCCACGCTCAAAACACATTTTTCTATGTCTACTGGCCTGCAGTACATTACTGCGTCCACGTTTACGGGCACATTGTCCAATGTCAGCGTCTGTTCTGTTCGGAAGGGTATGGTGTCCAGTCTCGTTGAGACTTTTTTTGGGTATTTGTCTATGAATGGTATCAGGTAGGTGATGCCCGGTCCTCTTAAGCCGACATATCGTCCGAGTCTTAGCACGGGCATCCTCTCCCATTCCTTTAAGACCTTTATTCCGCCTAGCAGGATAGCAGCTATGATTAGCACAATGAAGGCTTCTAAGATGGTTAACATGTCGATTGGCATTTTATTTCATCACCTAGTGACGTGTTATTCGGGTCAGAATTAAACCTTTTCTCTAGTAGCTTTGACAATGAGAAATAGTCCCTCCATCCCAACCACTTCTACTTCTCGCCCTTTCCGTATCGCTTTGTCTTCGCTTTTTGCTTGCCAGAATTCGCCAAGAACACGGATTTCACCCGTGGGCTCTAGATCACTAACAGCGACTCCGTGGGCACCAATTAACGCTTCCGCGCCAGTCTTGATCTTACGACGCTTCGCCTCGGCTACTTTGTAAACAAGGAAGGCGAAGAAGATTGACATGCAGATTGAGACGGTCACAAGGAATTGTCGAATTTGTACTGAAACCTGATGGTAAATTAGCCATCGTGGTGAGGGAAATAGAAGCAGGCTCCCTAGGATTACGCATATGGCTCCGCTTATGGCAAGCACTCCGATATGAGTCTTTATTTCAGCGAGAACGAGGAGGGCACCCACGACAAAGAGTATAACCGCGCCAGGGGTTATTCCTATTGCTCCAAATGCTATTAAGGCAAGAAAGATACATACTCCCCCCGCTATCTCAGCCCCGTAACCAGGCGTCTTGACTCCTGTTAAGAGTAGGAATATTCCTACTACGAGAAGTAGTGAGCTGACTAGTGGATTTAATAGAATGTCTAGAAAGGCGATTTGAATTCCTGGTGTGTATTCAATTTTTTCGGCTTTGCTTATGTTCTCAAAAGTTAACTTTCGAATGAACTCGTAATTTTGCACATCGTTGTTCGGGACAAGTTTCCAGATTAGCGTCTCAGGCTCGCTTCTCAAGTGGAGGAGGGTGAACCCCTCCAGTCTTTCAAGTAGAGTGTTAGCATCGTTGACTGCTAGTTCGACGACGTGTTCCTTGAGAGCCTCGCTTGGACCCAAGTTAATGTTTTGAAGTACAAAGAGCCTTGCAGCTGTCTCGTTTCTGCTGTGCAACTGCGCATGGTGCACCATGAGTGCAGCGTAGGCATTTAGGTATTTTGAAGCGCTAATCGGTTCACCGCTAATACCTGAAACGGGCTGACAGGAGCCTATGGTGGTTCCGGACGCCATGGCGGCTATGTGTGAGGACATGATGATGTAGGTTCCTGCGCTCCAGGCACTAGCACCTGGTGGATAAACAAAGGCGCATATCGGGATCTCAGAGCCCTCAAAGAGATCCATTATGTTTTGCATGGACGTGGCTTCTCCGCCAGGCGTGTTCATCTTCAGGATGACTAGGCGTGCTACCGTGGCTTGCGCCATGCTTAAAGCATCCTTCAACAAAGTTGCGGTTGCCATCGTTATTTCGCTGTTCACGCTGATCATTAAGACAGAATTGGAGGCGCTTGGCTTGTCGCAAAATACCGCGTTGAAAGAGAACAAAGTGAGTGTTATACAGAGGAGAGTGAACCCTCCCCCCAGTTGTGTTTTCAACGTGCCTTCCAGCCTTCTTAGTCTTTTCTAAGAAATCGTGAGAAATAAATCGATCGAAATTGACATAAAGACGTAGGGATAGGTAATTGATGAAAAGGAAAGCACAAGCGTCGTTTGGGCGACCTCAGAGCTAATGAGAGTGTTCGATAAGTGACTGAACGAAGCCTAGAAGATTATAAGAGAATGTTGACCTTGAAGGTGAAGCAGGGGGAGGTAAGGTGCCCGAAATGTGGAAACCAAAGAGACTTTACAGTGAATGTTCTAGGCCACGTTTTCTGTAACCGCTGCTACGAAAAAATTCGGTGGATCGACTGGAAATGAGATTGTCCGCCACTTATTTCTTCATGATTTTGATGGAGCGTTGTGAGTTGCGATTTTACGGTAGGCTTGTAAATAGTTTTCCGCGAATTTGTCGGCGTATTTCTCTACGCCCATCTGTGCATCTTTAGAGTTTCTGAGATGATGATAGAACTCGTGAAGAATTACATGTGGATTGTGATGAGTCTCCCTTCTGGAAACACAAATCGTTGGGTTCTTCATTGCGTGACACGCCAGCTTCTTTGAGTGCCGTTTGGGCATGCCAACCTTGAGTTTTGGCTTCGCAATTCTGCAATGCTGATTTAATAAATCAAGAGCTTTTTCAGTGTCTTCAGAAAGAATCAAGCTGACAACTTTCGATTTAAGAGCTAACTTAGCAGTTGACATATTTAACAAGGTTTTTCTTCTGCGAATTCAAAAAGTTGCTAAGATATGCTCAACCTCTTCAATGCTTGTCTTTTCAATCAAAACACGCTTTTTTCGTGCATTAAACCCAGAGGCAATAGCGACTTTTCTCTTAAAAAGCCTCGTAAGTTCTTTTTCAATCGTTCTGTTGGCATGACCCTTTACGGGTGCTTCTTTACAGAATACGGTGAATTCATCATTTTGCTGTATTCTAAATTTGTTCGACCTAGGCCTCACCTTAATCTCTAAAACGACCCCTTTAGAAGTTTGCATGAGCTTCATGGAGATAACCAAACACAACTAGATGAAGCAATTTGAAAACTTTTCGTCTTTCGAAAATTACGTGCAAAGTTTTTCGTACTTACCAACCGTGCTTAACTGTTGAAGGCGAAGTGCCTTCCTTCTTTCGTTTCTCTTTTTTCTCGGAATGTTTGAACTTCCTGATCTTGACGACATCGCTTTCCAGCGCGACCCAATACCTGTTCATAAGATTTCGATGGTAGACAAATTTGTTTACCATTCTTTTCAACTCTTCCGGGGACAAACTTTCGGAATCTACGAACACTTTATTGCTACTTGAAGTGACATCAACTTTGAGTTTCGAATGCAAGAAACTGGACAAGGACTCTCTTTCATCCTCCATTTCGCCCAAATCCACTCTTAACTTTTTCTTTCTCCTCAGGAACAAATCACTCAACCTCTACTATAACGAGAGTTATTTCCACTTAAAAGAGTGCTGCAACTGTGAGGAAAGACTATGCGTGCGCAATGGTCCCCTGAGCTAAACATAAAAGCTGCGCCGAAAGTTCAAAGAGTTAATGGATCCGATGGAGAGAAAATTTAATACGTGCCTCTGTACTTCTTTGAAGACTTTGAAAGAGGGCGGTACGAAAACGAAAGATGAGCTATTGCGCATAACCTACTGCCAGCCAAAGAAAAAGCTTTGGAAGTGAGGGAACCGTATAGATGTTTGTTGTGGTGCCTGTAATCTTTTGCATCTTCTGTATTAGAGATCGGTGAGTCAAGTATGGAAGACATTTTTGTTCTGATAGTCGTCACTTATGCTGTCTCATTGAGCTTTGGCTACTTATTGCAGAAGTATCTTAGAATGCCTTGGATGTTTGCTTCTCTATTCTTCGGTCTCATTCTATCTGCGCTTGGTCTGTTCAAGCCTACTATTGAAAGCGACCTTTTTAAGATGCTAGAGACTGTTGGAATGTATCTTCTTCTCTTCATAATAGGTTTTAACCTTGACTTCAAGAAAATGGCAACGCTGAAAAACTATATTGTCTTGGGCGCAATCTCCATAATTGGTCTTGAAGGCTTTTTTGGAAGCTTCGTTCTCTATTTTGCCTTTCCAGCTGATGTAGGCAACTCTTATTTGGTTGCCCTAATTACAGCCCTTTCTTTTGCAACTGTTGGAGAAGCTGTTCTACTGCCTATCCTCAACGAATTCGGGGTTATCAAGACAACCTTTGGTCAACTCACACTGGGAATAGGAACTTTAGACGACATTATAGAGGTTTTGATGCTCGCTGTTGTTGCCCTCTTGTCTGGATTCCTTCAAATGGGCCCGACGCAAAGTCTTCCAGACCCGTTGATGATTCTCTTAGATCTAGGCTTTCTGTGTCTCCTTACTTTTGCGATGATAAAACTTGGGGGTAGATTTAAGAAGATCCTAGAGAGAAATCATCCTGCACCTTATGTAACTTCACTGCTCACTTTACTTGTGTTCTTCTCTTTTGTAGCTTTGGGAGGATTTGCCGCCGAAAGCTTAGCGACGGTTGGTGCAATTTTTGGAGGAATAGTCTTCAGAGGATTATTACCCAAAGAAAGGCTTTACCAGAACGAGAGGGCGGTAGAGTTTTTAGGTTACATCTTTCTCTCCCCGATCTTTTTTCTAAGTGTAGGGGCCTCGGTCTCCGTAACTTCTCTTCTCGTTTATCCTTTGATGATTGCTATGATTTTGATTGTTGCAAATACTGCGAAATATCTTGCTTCTTTTGCGCTTTTCCGCAAATTGCTTGGAGTCAAATATTCTTTGTTACTTGGTGTTGGGCTTGGTGTAAGATTCAGCACAAGCATAATCGTCCAGTTCATATTGCTTGGTTCGGGATATATTTCTCTTAATCTCTACTCTGCGCTCATTGCAACTGCCATAATTCTAGCACCAATTATAATAGGTATATACTCTTGGGGGTTATCCAGAGGGAAACCGCCGTAAATGTTAGCACTCCCTTTTTACATAACCAGGTCTTATGCTAAGTAAATGTCTTTCCAAGTACATGTGGCTGAAATTGCTGTAACTATCTCAGAAAGGTCCCTGATAGGGTCTGAAGAGTTCTCTGAGTACAGATAACATTGCAGGCACCCGAGTTACGATGTCTGTGAGGGTTACTACACCGACAAATTTCTGTTTGTTTAGAACAAGAAGCTTTTTGACCTTTTTCTTTGTCATAAGTTCAGCGGCTTCTTCTATGCTGGCTGTTTCGCTGATAGTTAACACCGGGCTGGTCATAATTTGCCTTGCAGTTAGGGCTTCTGGCGATAGACCAAGCTCAATCACTCTTCTAAGTATGTCGCGTTCGGTTATGATTCCCAATGGGCGGTCATCTTGTACAATGACTATGGAACCGATGTCGAATTTATTCATAGCAGCCACCACTTCTTTGACTGTGGAATCTGGTGGTGCTGTTTTCACATGTTTTGTCATCACGTCTTTCACAAGGACTATACCAGCCATCCCACTGCTGTCTCCAACATGACTAACAATCATTTGCTTAGTCATTTATCTGTTT
>JBHIEV010000011.1:0-35448 GCA_046760805.1 Bathyarchaeia archaeon | reverse complement strand
CAGACCATAACAAAGATGGGAGGACAAGGAACTTTTAAGAGGGAGAAGTGATGGTCTGGCTGCTCAGAAAGTGTAAAGAATGTAAGCGGTACACACTGGAGCAAGAGAAATGTCCACATTGTGGAGGAAACGTACACATACCCCACCCTGCTAAATTCTCACCTGAAGACAGATATGCAAAATACAGACGTGCGATAAAGAAGATTTGATTATAGATGAAAAAAACATTCATCGAGGAAAAGACGAAAGTTGAGTTAAGAAATCCTATCTTGATAGAGGGGCTTCCAGGGCTAGGAATGATTGGAAGAATAGCCACGCGATACCTCGCCAGACAGCTGAAAGCTAAAAAGCTGGCAGAATTGTACTCCCCCCACTTCCCTTATTATGTTATAGTTAGCAAGAAGGGCGAGGTTAGGCTTCTCCGTGGAAACTTCTTCTTCTCCAAGGACAAGGCTGGAGAAGGGGACATAATCTTCTTAACCGGAGACAGCCAAGCACAAACGATTGAGGGACAATATGATATAGCAGGTGTAATACTTGATTTCGCCGAAAAATACAATGTGAGGACAATTGTGACTGTTGGGGGGTATAGAAAAGAGCCTGAAGAGACACCGAAAGTAGTGGCAGTATCCACCAACCGTCAACTTCTAGACAGAGCGTTGAAGGCTGACGCCGTAGCCAGCCCCACGGGGAATCCAATTGTTGGGACAGCGGGGCTACTTCTCGGCTTAGCA
The DNA here is from genome assembly GCA_046760805.1 of Bathyarchaeia archaeon. GTDB lineage: Archaea > Thermoproteota > Bathyarchaeia > Bathyarchaeales > Bathyarchaeaceae. The sequence goes on along the minus strand of JBHIEV010000011.1, from coordinate 34,714 downwards.
AAGTTCCGAAACATAGACGCCATATGCCTCTTAGGAGAAACTCGCGGCTACCTGCCAGACCCTAAGGCAGCAAAAAGCGTCCTCCAGGTCTTAAAGAAGATGTTTAGGCTCGAAGTTGATTTAAGCGGATTAGACAAGGAGATAGCTGAGTCCAAGAGAATTACGGAGAGGATGCACGAGATAGAGGAACAGAGAGAGTCTTATGCACAGAAGGTGCGTAGAACGGAAGAGGAACGAGTAACATACATTTCTTAGAAGATTACTCAGATATTCCCTATAGGGTCCTTGGGTTGGATAGAAGGATATGTTTGCCCGGCCACAGTTGTCTCTTTGTCGATGTACAGAGAGCTGCTGATACTATTAGACTTGAGAATAGCCGCTATGACTGAGAAGGATGGAAAGATCAAGATCACAAGTGAAAACCTTTAATCATAATGGGCAGTTCTCTCTAGCAGAGAATGTTCATGCAATCAGCACAAGACCGTTTACCGCAGCAGGTTCTAGGGTCATAGTACCTATACATATATGGGCTCTCTTTGTACTCCATAACATCTGTCATTTAACCACCAAAGTCAGTGTGCTAATCTGCCTCCGATTCCTAAGCATGTATCTTTCAGGAGGTGGCATTTCTTTTCTTCTCGCGCTTTCGCTTCTCATCTATCGCTTTCCTTATCCACTCTGATGGGTTTTCAACTTCTTCCAAGTATTTCAGCTGGTCTGTGCGTAGGCGCACGCCATAGTGAAGCTTCTTCTTGCTCATAACAATTCTATAATTTTCAACTTGTTTGGGAAAAGGGTTATGAATCAAAAATATTGACCAGAAACTATTAATTACGAACAACTTAAGACTTTTTCAAAGCCTTGTACATTGATTAGCTAGAAAATGCAAACGCCCTACTTGTCTGTATGCTTCTCAGTGGTCTTGGATTTTCCAAATGATCCTTGCGTACTCTTCGATGAGTCGTTGTTTGTGATTTCCATCTTTCAGTGCGTCGATACGTCGTCGTAAGTGAACTGCACGGCGTATCAGTCTTTCAATGTTCAAAAACGCCACCTCTCTTGATGATGAGATGCAGAGCAGTGACACATTTCTCTCTAATAAATATTACGCGGCTACCCAGTTCCGCTACTGCTATTCTAGTCTAGGCGGTATTGCTACTGCTGTCTGGGTTCGCTGAACTCCCTTTAAGGATCCAAGTTTGTCTATGATTCCTCTAAGCACATCTATGTTGGCAAACTCAGCATATGCGACTACATCAAACTGACCGGTGACTGCGTGAGCCAACTTCACTCCCTCAATCTTGAGCGCCTCTTCCGCAATCTGCCACACCATTCGAGGCTCGCAATTTACGAATATATAGGCTTCCACAATGAACACCGTACTAAGTATAGAAGAACTTCTTTATTCTATTTTCCCAACGACTTTGCAGATTTTTTCAAAACCCGGAAAACATTTCTCTCAACAAAACATAATAACTATTGATCTCTTCAAGTTCTTTAGTGTAGTATACTAGCGGGTGTGATAGATGAAGGAAGCGATAATTCTGGCTGGGGGAGAGGGATGGAGACTTAAGCCTTACGAGTGGATGCCGAAGCCCCTGCTGAAGGTGAACGAACAGACCCTAATAGACCTGCAAATATCTTGGCTCCGCACAAACGGCTTTGAGAAGGTAATCGTCGCCTCAAACAGAAACGACCTAACATCGCTACCTGTTGAATATTCCCTGGAAGAGACTAAACTTGGGACAGGCGGGGCGACAAAACAAGCCTTCAAAGAGGTCAAAGGCGACATAGCCTATGTAATGAACGTAGACGACATAGTCTTCTACAATCCCTTCGAACTCTACGAATATGCTTCCGATGGAGCAGGCGTCCTCCTGGCCAAGCCTAGGTTGCCCTTTGGCATAGTGGCCCTCAGGAATGGCACGCGGGTCATTCGATTTGAGCATCGGTCTCATCTTGATTTCTACGTTAGTGCTGGGCATCACATCTTCAAGAAAGAGATAGTTGAGGAGGTCTTTCCCGACAGAGGCGACTTTGAATTATCTACGATGCAGAGGCTTGCCGATAAAGGGATTCTTCAAGGATACACCTACCATGGAATGTGGCTTACCATCAACACTTTAAAGGACTTACTCGATGCTCGGGCATACCTGAAATACGAACATGGAAAATATGAGTGACAATTGTATAAACGCTCAACACCAAGCTGATTGGCATAAGTTTATAAGCCAACTTGTCAACTGAGTACACACGCAAGAATTAGAATTTCCAAAAGAAAGCTAGTTCTGCCATAACGAAAAGGAGGTGCGGTCTATATGTCGTATAGAGAGCCAAGAGAGATGCACAAGGCAACCTGCGCTGATTGCGGCAAGGAATGCGAAGTTCCGTTCAAGCCTGATCCAAGCAGACCAGTCTATTGCCGAGAATGTTGGGCGAAGAGAAGAGGCGCACGCAGAAGAAGATATTAGCATTAAAGCTAATCGCTAAACCGTCAAATGTACCCAAATCATTTTTCCAAAAATTCACTTTTTTATTATTGTTTTATGTCTTTCTTCGGTAACCATATTTCATAGGGTCATAGAAAGGAAACCCAACGATCTCCCCTTCCACAAGCTTATCTCTTATCTTCACCGCAACATTTTCGCCTGTTTTTGCATGCTCTGTAGAAACGTAGGCCATAGCTATTCCACATTCAAGTATTGGAGAGAAGGTTCCGCTCGTCACACGCCCTATTTTCTCATCGTTCTTGCAAACTTCGTAGTCGGGTCTTGGGATCCCTCTCTTGAGCATGCGTATGCCAATACGCTTCCTTCTTACACCCTCCTCTTTCTGTTTTAGCAGGGTGTCTTTGCCTATGAAGTCATCTTTGCCGAGTTTGACGACGAAGCTCAATCTGGCTTCTAGGGGAGAGGTGTTCTCATCGATATCGTTGCCATATAGACACATGCCAGCCTCAAGCCTCAGTGTGTCTCTTGCACCTAGACCACAGGGTTTGATATCCGCCTCTTTGCCAGCATCTAGAATAGTATTCCAAACCCTTACTGCCCTTTCCGGGTTGGATAGGGGAGTGTCCCACACGAAGAGTTCAAACCCGTCCTCACCTGTGTATCCAGTTCTTGAGATGAAGCATTTTGTTTCAGCGATTCTTGTCCAGCCACATTTGAAGCGTCCGATTCTGGTCAGGTCTTCCGTTGAGACTTTCTGTAAGGTTTGTTCAGCCTTAGGGCCCTGTACGGCGAACATGGCAACGTTGTTTGAGATATCCTCGACTTCAGCATCGTAGTCTCGGGAGTGCTTCAGTAGCCATTCATAGTCTTTTTTTCTGTTGGCTGCGTTGTAAACTATGAAGAATTTGTCTGGTTCTAATCGGGATAGAACGAAGTCGTCCTTTATGCCGCCTTTTTCGTTGCACATCGTTGAGTATTGGGCAGAGAGCGGTGTTAGTGATGAGACATCGTTTGTGGTTACATAGTTTAGGAAGGCTTCAGCCTCTGCGCCTGTTATTAGTGCTCGCCCCATGTGTGTGATGTCGAAGACGCCGACGCCGTTCCGCACTGTCAGGTGTTCTGGAATTATTCCTTTATACCACATCGGCATCTTGAATCCAGCGAATGGGGTCATGTTGGCGTTTTCGGCGTGAAACTTGTAGAGGTGTGTTCTTCTTAGTGATTGATTCAACAACCAACCCTCTATAGAACTGGAATAGCAGTATGAAATGAGAACTTAATATTTTTACGCAGCGGGCTTAACTTCAATGTTTTCGGGAATGAAGGCCAACTTCTTGCCGCACGATGGACATTTACCATCGTGCTGTTGAATGATCTCATCTGGAGATTTTAAGTCGATATCCTCGTAAAGAATGAAGCCACAATTCTGACAAATAACTTTCTGAGGCAATACATCACATCCTACAACAAACATCAAGAAACGAAGGTCGCAAACTATTTATAACTTCTGCACAAGTTTGAAGAAAGGAACGGAAGATTCCACATGGAAAATTACGCACTAATAATCACCGAGAAACCAGACGCCGCCAAAAGAATCGCTAAAGCCCTCGACTCTGAAGGAAAGCCAGAAAAGGTTGAGGATAACGGCGTCCCCTATTATCTTGCTAATCGAGACAGAAAGCTCGTCGTTGCGCCAGCCCTCGGGCATCTGTACACTGTGGTCCAAGAGAGAGGAGGAAGAAGCTACTATCCAGTCTTCAACTTCAAGTGGGCACCAAGATACAAGGCGGAAAGAGGCGCAAAGGAGACACGGGCATGGGTCGAGGTCTTCTCAAAACTCGCCACCGACGCTGAGGATTTCATTGCCGCCTGCGACTACGACATCGAAGGAAGCCTCATCGGATACTGCCTCCTGAAGTACGCTTGTAAAGACAAGGAAACTGTTGCGAAAAGAATGAAATTCTCAACACTCACGAAGGGCGAGTTGGAAAGGGCTTATGAGGAACCTCTTCCCCATCTCGACTTCCCTCTGATAGAGGCTGGGAGAACGAGGCATGAGGTAGACTGGCTCTACGGGGTGAATCTATCACGTGCATTAACTCTCTCCGCAAAAAGGTGGAGTGGAAAGTATGCCACACTGAGCACGGGAAGAGTGCAGGGACCCACTCTAAGATTTCTAGTAAAAAGAGAGCGGGCCATTGGATGCTTTGTTCCCAAGCCTTACTGGAGTATAAACGCCAAAGTTGAGATACAAGGTTCTGCCTACGAAGTAGAATATGAGAGGAAGAAGATCGGACGAAGGGTAGAGGCAGACAAGATAGTGGAAGACTGTAGGGGAAGGACAGGCAAGATAGAAAGTATCGATACCAGAGAATATCGACAGGCCCCCCCAATTCCCTTCGACCTAGGCAAACTACAGACAGAAGCCTACAGCCTCTTCGGATACACGCCAAGACGAACCGCCGGCATAGCCCAGAGACTATACCTCGAAGCACTCATCTCCTACCCAAGAACAAGCAGCCAAAAACTGCCACCAGCGATCAACTACAGAGCCATACTCAAAGCCTTAAGCAAAAAACCCGCATACAAAAGATTGGCATCCAAACTCCTCCAAAAAAAGGAATTGAAACCAAGGGAAGGAAAGAAAGAAGATCCTGCACACCCCGCGGTGTACCCAACGGGCAACCTACCCGAGCGTCCATTAAGCGATCAAGAGAAGAAGATCTGGGACCTTGTTGTCAGACGTTTCATGTCTGTCTTCGGAGAGCCAGCAATTAGACAGAGTATAAGAGCCACCTTGGTAGTGAATGGTCATCACTTCCATCTGCGAGGGAGACACATCTTGAAGGAAGGCTGGATGAAGTTCTACAAACCATACATAAGAACTGAAGAGGTGATCTTACCGCCAATAAAGGAAGGAGAATCCATCCAGCTAAAGGAAATATCACGAGAGGACAAATACACCAGCCCTCCCCCACGCTACAACCCGAGCAGTCTTCTGAAGAAGATGGAGGAGGAAGGAATTGGAACAAAAGCTACTAGGGCAGACGTAATCCAGACCCTCTACGACAGAAAATACGTCAGGGACAAGAGAATCGAAGTAACAGCGCTCGGGTTTGACATAGTTGAAGTCTTGCGCAAACACTGCCCGCGAGTGATCTCGGTGAAGTTCACGAGAGAACTCGAGGAGAAGATGGAGCAAGTTCGAGGGGGCAGTGAGAAGAGGGAGAACGTGCTTGTAGAAGCAGTTGATCAACTTAAGCCTATGCTGGAAGAATTGAAGGAAAGAGAGAAGACGTTGGGTGAAGAGTTAAGCAGCGCCGTGAAGAAGGCAAGAATGGAAGAACGCATCGTTGGCAACTGCCCAACCTGCGGAACAGGAAAGCTGATAATCTTGTACTCCCGAAGAACTGGGAAAAGATTCATCGGCTGCACGAACTACTTCAACAACCTCTGCAAAACCTCCTTCCCACTCCCCCAACGCGGCACAGTTAGATCATTGGGAAGTGAATGCACAGCCTGTGGATGGCCGTTAGTTGAAGTGCGGATGAGAGGCAGAAGACCATGGAGGCTGTGCTTCAACCCAGACTGCCCCAGAAAAGAGGAGAGGAGAAAGCGTGGCGAAATGCAAAATCTGCGACAGAGAAGCAGCGAATGAGTATTGTGAGCTTCACGAAAAAGCTCGAGAAAACATCGTTCAGAGATATGAAATCTGGAAAGAGGCGATGGGCATTTCTTGGAAGGAATACTTGAATGAGGTCGCGGAAAATCCATATACTGGCTCTTGGGCAAAGGAAATGGCAAGGCATCTCATTTCTGAAACAGAGTGATTTTTGAGCATATTTGACTACTACTTCGAGCGATTCTCCTCAACCCATGTCCTTCTCTAGCTCTTCTACAGTCTAATGGTGAGGAAATGAAATGGTTAGATGCTGAATTGTGAACACCTGATAATTAATGTATTCAGGGAATCCTAGAAAAGGAAGATTGTTTGACAATGAGTATCGTAAATGTAAGGTTAAGGAATGGTCTATGAACTCTACAATGACCTTACTAAAGAGAGATTCTTTGTAGGTTGAGAGAACATTGTGAGGATAAGTACTATGACCTCTCACTACAATATCACTGTCTCCTGAAAGTAACGATTCCATATGAAAGTAACATTGCCAGACTTATTGCACCTATAAAACTTCCTACTTCCACACCAATTCCCTCTGCTCATGTTTTACACGAATAATAACATAGAATTTCTTTCTCAAATCCTTAGTACAAGTTGAAGTGGAGTTTTTATAAACCTCTGTCTCCGTACAGATTTTTGAAGCGAAATGAAAGTTGAAGTGTTCGTCAACTCTGAAAAGGTTCCTATTGTAGCTGATCACTCTTCGTTTGCATCTGACCATGCAGCATGTAGAGGAACAATATACAAGGAAGAATCATATGCGAAATACAAAACTAAAAAGGCATTCACTGAGAGTAGTAGGAGAATTATCGAAGAGGCTACTAAGAAAGCAAAAGAATTGAATGCAAAGGTTAGGGTTTACGATTTATCTACATTGAGGGGTAAGATAATCGCTAAACTCAAAGGGGTAGACTATCCAACTTGGAGAGTTGTAGAATAAAATAGAACGTCCTGATTCTCATCAAATGCGGATATCAAGTAAGATGAAGTAGACACCAAACACTAATACTCTTTCCTAATTATCCTGGGTTATATAATGAAGAAGTTACAGTTTGTTAGAATGTCAATAGTAAGAAGAGGAAATCGTTTAATTTTTGTGCAATGCTAGAATACTTATGTGTGATAGCCTTGAATGAAACCCATATTTCTGAGAGAACGGTTCTGCTTGGGGTTATGTTAGCTGTTTTCGTAGTCCAATTCTGGATTAATTGGTCAACTGCTGATGCTCCTTTCTGGGCTGTTATGATGCATGAAGCTGGACATACCCCTGAGGAATTTGCGATTGCCTTAACGTTCAGGAATGTCGTCTTCAGTGTTGTAGGGATTGTCACTTCAATCGGATTGTTGCTACTTAACTATTACTTAGGGAAAAGATACAAGCTCACCAGAACCTCAACTATAATTTTGATATTGGCATTAGTCATTTCTATTCTTCTTGGTTTCTTACTTGGATATGGAATAAGGCAACTCCAGCTTCCCCAATATTCTATACTTAACTTAGGCATAGTAGCCATGATTCCAAATAGGCTAGTTTCTCCGATAGTTTGGTGCATGTTGGGAATGGTAGCAGGAAACTACAAGAGAGAAATCGAACAGAAAAGAAGACTAGTTGATTACCCAAGATCAAATATCAGTGCAAACTAATCCAGTTCCAGTCTATGAAGTATTCCTTGTTTGTAGCCTATTGTGGTTGTTAGACTTCATATCTGCAAGACATAGAGTAAGCCATCACCATAGGGATTATCTAAAGCATTTCTTGGAATAGTTGCTACAACTCGAAATCCCTTCTTTTCATATAAGTTTCTAGCAGCAAGAAACTCATCAAAAGCCCCTGTGAACAACATCACTTTATCCAATTTTGCTCCAAATCTCTTGTAATAGTGCAGCATCTGGATAAGAGTATGATCAATAAGTCTTCCTCCAATTCCCCTCATTCTCTCCTCAGCCTTGACCTAGAAATCCACAATCTCAGCAAGCCCATGTTTGACAGCTTCCCGTGGCGTCCAAGTCAAGAAACCGATCAGCCCTCCATTTTTCGAGGCACCAGAAATCCAACCATTCTCCCAAAATCTGCCATAAAAAACCCTCAACCTCTTCTCTTGAACTGAATACTTTATCATAAGCTTTGAAAAACTCTGTTTGGTGTTTTGGCCTCAAGATGTTGATTGCCGAATCCATCTCTGATCACTGTCTCATAAGACGTTGTTGTTTTATATTACCTTAGTAGCTTCTCACACAAATCACAAAACTGAAATCAGGCAGGATGAACTCATGAGTATTGTTGTGGGTTGTGATTTAGAGGAGTTCAAAAGTTGCTACAAGAAGTTAGCTCTTGACAAAGAGTGGCAGGGAACTTTTGGGTTCACAGAAGAACTAGATACTAGTTGGGAGAGAGTTCTAGTTAAGAATCCTTCTCTACTTCTTGTTTGGAGAGAAAATAATGAAATCATTGGTCATGCAATCTGGCATGAAACGAGCACTGATGAACATAGAGAAGGAGACCCTAGAGACGAAGAGGATAGGACAATACTTAGGCGGCTCTTGAGAGGAAGGAAAGATAACATTGTTGAGCTTCATGAAATCTGGCTGCGGAAGAAGTATAGGGGGAAAGGCTTTGGCAAGAGGTTCTTTGAGTTCTTTGAGAGGTTCATCAGAAACGGGAGCTATGACTCAATTGTTTATTATACAGACCATCCTGCTGCAATAGCAATATGTCGAGATAGAGGATACAAAGAAGGATTTCTAGAAAAGGAGAATTGGCATCTCTTCTGTCTTATCCTAGGTTAAGATTTCAGTCAACCAAACAATCATAGTCTACTGAAGAAAACATTCTATGTGACTAAATCGTAGAATCTTCTAGAAGAATCTTTCACAAAACTCATTAGACTACCAATGTCTTTGTTTAGAGCTCTAGTCGCTGAAAGAGAAAGGAGGAGGGACTACTCCCCTCACGTAAGTCTTCCTCCTCTTCAATAGATCCTGCATGCGCTCGGATACCTGCTTGTTCTGACCGCTCAAACTTTAGGGAATTCAACGACTACACTGGAATCGCCATCGCTTATTTCTCTCATATAGGAATCCATGGAAGGACCTTGGAAAAGCAATTCGTCTACTTGGGGAACTATTCTTATAGTTGTAGGCTTCTCATGAAGCCATAAGGAATATTTAAATGAGGTCGCGGAGAATCCATATACTGGCTCTTGGGAAAAGAAGTAGCAAGACACCTAAGCAGGAAAGAGGATACGTAAACATGACCAGTCTGACGAGAAGGCTCTCATCTCTTGTGTACTATATTCAGAAAGCCTACTGGAAGATAGTGACTGCGAAGCCTTCACTCTTCCTTCTCGCCGTGATTGCGGTCGCAGTTTCCATATTCCTTCTAGGTGGCGGACTTTACGATCTTCTAGAGAAACCTCTCGTGGCGGCCTTCGCTGCTGGTGGGAGGATCATCTTCTATTATCCGTATGGCATCAATCAGCAGTTTATCGCTGAAAGCCTGTTTGTGATGATCGTTTATGCTCTTGCGGTTGTGGGATTGCTCTTGACGTATGAGAGCACGAAATATGCCTATAGACCTCGGCAAGCGTTTATGATGCTGTTAGTGGGATGCACTCTTATCTTCGTGGCGTTCATCTGCATTGAATATCTCTTACGTGCACGATAGTAGTAGAGAGCGCACTAGCCAACAAGGAGGAGGGCCAAGACGCAGGTTAGGCGTTCTTATTGGTCGTGCCAGTGAGTAGATTTTTGAGAACTTTTGTGAATTCTAGCAGTCTCTCCACGTGGATGAACTCGTCCTTAATGTGACCTGTATGTCCAGGTCCAACTATGACCGTCTTTATTCCAGCGTTGTGGTAGAGATAAACGGAATCCGTTCTTCCTAACTCTATTCGAATCGGAGGTGTGTAGCCGAGAGTGTCTGTGATGGCTTCTTCAACTAGAGAAACGATTTCCTCCTCTCTGTCAATCGCATAAGGTTTCTGAACTGGTCGATGAAAGTGGCAGTCTATCTCGGCTTTCTTCACTTTCTTTAAGGCTAAACTTATTGTCTTTTCGATGTCTTGGGGGTTTTCACTTGGAAAGAGTCTTCTCTCGCATGTTATTTTGCATTCTCCAGGAACGATGTTTATTGCTCTTCCGCCTTCGATGGTGGCGACGTTTATGGGCATCTCTGATTCGAAACCGTTTATTCTGTATTTTCCTGATGGAACCTGTCTCAGGGCGTCTATCACCCTCGTCATCTCGTAGATTGCGTTTTTTCCCTCTTGAGGAGTCGCAGAGTGTGCCTCTTTTCCGATGGTTCTTATCCTGAAAGCCAGCCTACCTGTACATCCTATGCTGAGTGTTAATTTGTCGCCAACAACGGTGGGCTCCACATTGATGCCGTAATCCGCGGTGAAGTCAGGATTCTTTGAGAGGAAATACGGTGTTCCCAGCCATCTAGTTCCCCGGTATGTGATCGCGTTGTCTTCATAGTTCACAAACTGCACAATAAGCTTGGCAAATCTGCAATCCTCCAGTTGCGAGAGCACGGAGATTATGGCCGCTATTCCACCCTTGGCGTCTGACGACCCAAGCCCATACAATCGGTCGCCCTTTAACGTGGGCTTGAGCCCTTCCTCCCATCCCTTTGCTGGAGAGACGGTGTCGAAGTGTGTATTTATCAAAAAGGTTTTCTCTCCGTTGAACTCTCTTTCCGCCGTTACATTAAAAAGTTCGTCCGTATTGACGCTGTAGCCCAGCCGCTCTAGGTGGTCAGATAAATAGGATGAGCACTCCTTCATTCCCTCAGCGATTTTGTCGGATGTAACTTGATAGGTAGGAAACTTTATGAGCTGTTCAAGAATTCTCACAGGAGAGATTTCGTTTTTCACGTTTTTTCACCTAGTAAATCTGTGATATCAACAAGATTTTAGAGTTCTTTTCTGCAAGGGATACGGTCAATCTGACAACTTGAGGTAAATCAGTATTGCTGCAATGATATAAGTCATCGCCCTTATTACAAAGGGATAGACAAATCCAGTGGTGTCGAGGACGAATCCTAATCCGAGAAATCCTATCGTGCTTCCAACGTTTCCTAACAAGTTGACGATGCTGAAGTCAAAGCCTCTGTGTTTGGGCCTAACCGACGATGCCACTATGGCATTAGTACAAGGGTGATTCAGTCCCTCGCCAACTCCTTCAAGCACGTACATAAATGCAAAGTATGGGAAGTATAGAAATAATGGCTGGACTAGAATGAAAGGCGCCGAAAGAAGAAAGAAGAGACCTGCGAGGGTTCTTCTACTATACTTGTCAGCTAGGGTGCCTCCAATGAACTGAGTAGAAGAAACAAGAATGTAGCTGACTGACATGAAAGTTCCGAATATAAGTTTGTCAATTCCTAATGGTCCAGGTTCCACTGCATACGAAGGAATTACCATCGCCTCCACTGGTCCGATTGCAAGTGCGGTGACAAATGATATCAAAAGCCAGACCTTGAGGTTTGGTGAAATCCCTTTGATGAAAGTGATGTTGAAGCGTTCTTCTGATGGCATACGATATGAAGGAACAAATCCTAGAATAAGAAGGCATGAAATGAGTTGTAATATGGATACGAAGATGAAGGAGGAGGCGTAGCCAAGAATCTGGGAAAGGGCGCCTCCTAAAAAGTAGCCTAACCCTACTCCCAACCATCCAAGCCCGCCCAGTCGACCAAACTTGCGCCCCCTCTCCTGTTCTTTTGTAAGGTCTGTTATGAGTGCTGGGACTATCAGACCATTAAGAGACGCAGAGACTCCGCTTAGAGCTTGCAGAATCACGAAGTCAACTGCGCTTCTAGCCTGGGTGTAGAAGAAGTTTACAGCTGCGCTAAGGGCAAGGGACAAAACTAGGTAAGGCTTTCGTCCAACGATGTCTGAGTGCGCTCCGAAAAACATTCCTGCGACGCCCATCACTATCCCAAAAACGCTGAAAGCAAGCCCTAGACCAACGAAGGAAACCCCAAGGTCACGCATGTAAAGTGGCACAACTACACCAAAGACACCAAAACCAGAGGATGTAAAGAAATTCGTCACGTACAGAGCAGCAATCGCTGACCTCACATTTCTAGACTGAATTTCCATCTGTTTTCGCTCTTTCCATATGGCTCAAGAACACACTTTACGCTTATTTAAGAGTTGATTCGTGTTAGGATTTCAATAATAAAGATTAATAGCTTCTCGATGGTACCCTGTAAAAACGGTAGATGGTGAGGTAATTGAGTTCCCTATCATATGAGATTGACCTTCTCTCAAGGATGGTCGAAATCGACACAGATTCTGTCGCGAAGAAAGGATACGATGAGTGTGCATCTATAATTGTGGAAGAAGCAAAACGCAACTCTTTGGATGTGGAAATAATTGACGGAGAGAAGGCAGCCAAGGACGGGCTTTCACGCCCAAACGTTATCGTGGCGCTAGACGCAGGTTCAGGCGTCACCCTTCTCCTCGAATCACACTTCGACGTCGTACCACCTGGAACCAACTGGACCTACCCTCCCTTCAAGTTGACAATCAAAAATGGAAGGGCCTACGGCAGAGGTGCCGCCGACAACAAATCTGGCATAGCAGCCGCAATGGGTGCCATGCGATTGTTAACGAAAGAGAAGGAATTGGACATCAACCTTAAGCTGATTGCTGGAGTGGACGAAGAGATAGGCGGAGAATATGGAGTGGACTACGTCCTTAGCAACTACGGATTGAAGGGAGATGCTGGACTTGTTGTTGATGCAGGTCCGGAGGGGCTCTACCTTGGCGCGAGCGGTATCATATGGGGAAAAATAACTGTGAAAGGAAAACAAGGACACGCCGGATACCCCTACAAAGCGAAGAACGCAATCGAAGAGGCGGTGAGACTAATTACTGAACTTGAAGAATACAAAAAAAAAGTTGAGAAGAAAGAATCGGTGTTGAAAGCTCCGCCTGATGCGCCGAGAGAACGTATTTGGGGAAGATTCACTGTGACAATGATCAAAGCTTGGGAGAAAGAAAATGTAATACCTAGCACCTGTGAAGTCCGTTTCGACCGACGGCTCTTGCCTGAAGAGCCTGTGGAAGAAGCTGAGAAAGAACTAAGAGGCTTCTTTGAGAGGTCAGTTGAGAAGACGGCATGCGAAGCATCTTTGGAGACCATTCACAAACTTCCGGGTTACTATACACCAAAAGACAATGTCTTTGCACGAACACTTGCCAGAACAATCGAGAAGACCTTGGGTAAATGCCCTCCTTTCGCCGGAGAATTGGGAGGAAACGATGGAAGCTTCTTTGCGAAAAACGGGATTCCTGTTGTCTGCTACGGGCCGATCAGAACTGACACGCGTTACCATGGGGTCGACGAGTTCGTGTACCTCGAAGACGTGAAGAATGTTCGAGATGTTATAGTCAATCTAGGAAAGGTTCGTAGAGACGAAATAGTGTTTTCAACATAGCTGTGCTATCGGGTTCCTCATGGCCGAGTCATCTCAAACCCTAAAGAAAGAAGAGATTCCTCACCACCACTCCTTCTTGAGACCAAGAAGATACGCTAGGAAGTTCGTCAAAAGGTGAATGGGGGGCGTTATTATGAGAATGATTAGGCTGATCAGTAGGGAAGGCAGTTCGCCTATTATCAGAGAGAAGAGGAGGGCTCCTATGACGAAGTCAAGCTGGTCTACTACGGGGAGGGAGGCTCCTGGAGGAATATTGAGTCTTCGCTTTACGAATGAATTCATTAAATCGCCTAGTAATGCCCCCAACGATAGTATAGATCCCAGCCAAAAACTTGGAGCAAACGGTATCACTGAAAGAAAAGGAAATCCATGAGAGGATTCGAAGAGAAAATACTCGCCGAAACCTACTAAGGTTCCAATGAATAGCCCCGCAAGAAAGCCACGGATAGTCTTATGCGACCCGAGGATAGGCTTTCCATCGAAAAATCTTGCGCCACCGTCAATCGTGCGTCCACCTCCAAAAATCACAGGTGTGCCGTTTGCGCAGTAAGCCGGAAATATGAAGAGCAACGCATGAACAACAAGGATGACCGCAGACATCGTTGTCACCCATCCATCTTGGTTGATAAGCTTCTTTCATAATCACAGATACCAGTCTTGCTGATGGTGAGGTAACAGCTTGGGCGACGTTTTCGCATGGGATGCTTTTCCAGAATGGCTTTTATGGTGTGCGTTTTACCAGTGGGTTTGAGATGGAGTACGATTGCTGCCCAGAACTTCAGGACTCTAGTGGCTACAGGCTCTACCTCTATTCGATCTTTTAGAAGAATGCTCCTGACCTGGCTTGTGATGAGTGTCGGTACCTTATGGCTTGTGGCAACTTCGGCCAAATAGGCAATCTGCCTATTCAATTCTCGATTTAGTGCGAATGTTTCTTTTTGATTTCCAAGTTCAGCACGGTATAGTGATGTAATTGTATCGATGACTAACAATCCAACTTTTTTCGTTATGTAGTTCTCTAAATGGTCTAGAGCGTGGACCTGCTCCTGAAAGGTGTTGAGCTTGATCAAGATTATGAGGGGAGAAATCTTTTCGTAGTCGTGGTGGGCTATCTGTGAAAGTCTTTTTGAAGAGAATGTGCTGTCTGAGTCGATGAATATGGTCTTGAAACCTGATCTCGCACAGTTAATGGCGCACTGGATGGCGAGGGAGGATTTGCCTGTTTCCGCTTCTCCATAAATAAGGACGATGCCATCGCTGGGCAGTCCTCCTTCGAGCAACTTATCAAGTGAAGAACAGCCAGTCGAAACTTTGTCCAGCAAACGCCCTCACGTCAAAGCGATACTAAGCCCAAAGTTAATAATTTTGTCTTTCTACTAGACACAGAAGGGGTTTCTTTGAAAGCGAAGATAGCGGTTGCAACGGTGTCGGGCAAAGCCTACTACAAGCTAGTGAAAGAACTCAAGACGAGAAGACTGCCCTTCCTGAGTCTGAAACCTAAAGATAAAATTCCTTTATATATTAGGGCTGTACTCACAACCGAGGAAGAGGGAGATTTGATCAACCATCCAAACGTCCTTGTCTTCAGTGATGAGATAGGTGCTGGAGCGGTTGTTGATGAAGCTCTCCGGGTCGTTGAGGGGAAGCGAAGCTATGAGAGGGTTGTTGTTGGGGTGGATCCAGGTGAAACCTTCGGATTGGCGGTTTTGGCTGATGGAAAGGTTCTGGAAGCCTTCACGTGCTCAAGTTTAGAAGAAACGGTGAATGCCCTCTTGAAGACTCTCGAGAGAACACCAGCCATGGCTAGGATCATAAGAATAGGAGACGGCGCTCCCACCTGCACGACGAAGTTGCTAAATCTATTGAACAAAGCCTTGCCAAGGGAGATAATCTTGGAAAGAGTAAGTGAGGCAGGAACAAGCCACTTCATAAGAGAGACAATCCATAAAAGAGGGTCTAGAGACGCTATGTCTGCCATAAAGATTGCAGAGAGGAAAGGTGAGACTTTCCAGAGGAGGCGGAATGATGAAGCGTAAGGTTGAGAGTGGTAGAACTCTACTAGTCGATGGACCAGCATCTGTCAACCATGTTAGTGGTGATATTGAGGTTCTTGGAGCAAAGCTGGAGAAGGGGGAGAAGGTTGTGATACGAGAGGGAAAACGCGTTCCCTTTATGGTCAAGAGGAAAGCCACTTTCGATCTTACGTTGGGTGAGGACGCCTCTTTTGAGGAAGTTGAGGGAAGCACTATTCCCTCTTCATGGGACGATGCTTTGAAAGAGATAAAGGCTTGTGGAAGGCCCTTGACTGTTATGGTGATGGGCGAGGTTGACTCGGGCAAAACCAGTTTCTGCACATATCTTATTAACCATGCATTAAAGATGAAATGGAAAGCAGCCATAATCGATGCAGATTTGGGACAGTCTGATGTTGGACCCCCCTCCACAATGGGATTCAGCCGTGTCACAATGCCGATCAAAGATCTATTTGAGATCGAGGAGGCAGAGAAGGCGCATTTTGTTGGGCTGACTAGTCCAAGCCAAGTGATATACAGAGTGATGGAGGCGCTGGTTGAATTGAAGAAAGATGTTGAGAGCGAGGATGTGGACTTCTTAGTGATAAATACAGATGGTTGGATTTCTGGTGAGGAGGCTGTGAGATATAAGGTTGCGTTGGCAGAGAAAGTTAAGCCCGACGTGGTTGCTGGAATACAGGAATCCCATGAACTAGTTCCCATACTAACAGCCTTGAAAGAAACAAAGACTCTGGCAATTGACTCTCCATCTGCAATAAAGAAGAGGAGTCAAGAGAAACGAAAAGTCCTGCGAGAGTTAGGCTACAAGAAATACCTAAAAAAGGCTAAGATACGATCATTCCCTCTAAACTGGGTTAAGGTTGAGAGAGTCTTGGTGGGCACTGGAACAAGCCCACAGGCAGAGCGAGTGAAAGAGATCGAGGAGATACTCGGGACATCCCCCGTCTACTGTGAAGAAAACCCCACCACAGTCTTTGTTGTACTGAGAAGAAACAGTTGGATCGATGAGGAACGCGTAAGAAAGATTGAAGATGGCTTGGAGAAGTGGGTGAGGGTGATAAGGGATGGCGAAGAGGAAGGTCTGCTTGTAGGACTGCACAATGAAAATGGGGTTTTTCTCGGAATCGGCATCCTAGATGGAATTGACTATCGGCGGCGGGTGATGAAGGTTTACACACCTGTAAGCGAGAAAGTGTCTTCCATCCGTGTTGGTCAGATAAAGCTGGACAAAGACGGAAGAGAGATCGGCTTGAGCCCCGTCTTTTCACGGTACCAGTCTTAGCAAATCGCTGTCTCAGTCTTCAATTCTTTTGGATGGACAAAGGGTGCTTACGGGGCAAGTTTTGCAGAGAGGTTTTCTTGCCGTGCAGTATCTTCGCCCCAGTGAGATCAGCAAGAGATGAATGGGAAGGCAGTCTTGAGGCGGATAGAGTGATTGGAGTGCTTCTCGAATCTCCTCGTAGTTGCTCTTTGAGGGAGCCAGTTCCAATCTTTTCGTAACGCGTTTGACATGTGTGTCTATGGGAATCACAGGCTTTTCAGCGCAGAAGAGCAAGACTATGTCAGCAGTCTTGGCTCCTACGCCGGGTAAGCTCATAAGTTTGTTTCTTGCCTTCTCGAGTGGTAGTGAATAGATAAAGTCGAGCGAGCCATCGAATTGATCAAGGATTACGCTGGAAATGTTCTTTATGACTCTGGACTTGTTTCTGTAGAGACCTGCTACTCTTATTACTTCTTCAATCTCTTCCACGTTTGCCTTTGCCAACGCTTCTGGAGTTATTGGGAATCTTTCTGAGAGGTTACTGAATGCTCTATCAGTGTTTCTGTCGGCTGTGGCTTGGGAAAGCACTGTTCTAATGAGGGTTCTGAAGGGCTTTTTATGTGAGTCAGTCCATTCGGGAAGTGGGAAAGTCTTTTGAAGTTCTTGAAGGATACGAGCTGCTCGGTCTTTGGTCTTCACTGCAACACTCTCATATGAGAGTACTTGGGCATTCGTCCAATAACACGTATCTATTAGTATCCTCTGCGTCGTCCTTGAAACGGAAACGTCTTTTCGGAAAGGTTGTTTTCGGTGTTAACCTCTGGCATATCCTCTTCTATCTTCTCCGCTTGTCCGTATCTGCCAATGTTCAGTCTCATGGACCCTCTAAACAGCTTGACGTATCCGTTCTTGATACTTATGACGTCGCCTGTCTCGAACTTCTCTATGTCGTCGTCCCACAGATCAAGCAGAACGCAGCCCGTCTCGTCGCCAACCAAGGCTTCTGCAACATTAAACGTAGAACCGCTTCTTCTGGATGTGACCTCGCGTGGCTCGGTCTTGTTGAGAACCTTCACTTTTACGTTTACTCGTCTGGAGTACGTTTTCAGGTTTCCTACTTTCATGAACTCTTCGGACATGCTATCAACTTCGTTTTCTGCTAATAGCGGGAGACCAGGCCTAAAAAGTTTTGCTCATGAGGCTGCCAAACACTAAATAGTAGAGAGCATCGGCTATAAGACATAAATGAGGGTTGCGTTTGTCGCGTGCGAAAGTTGTTAAAGAAGAGTTGGAGGAGAAGGGTGTGCTCTTCTTAGCGGTCTATTTAGAAACGAGGAATGCTAGTTTGATTCTGCTGAGCGAGGGGGAGGATCAGCTTGGTACACTGGCTATCGCCATACCACAAGAGCAGAAGATGCTCGGCCCACCATTGTCTTCCATCCTGCTCGGCGACCGAAACGTTACGACTGCTCGTGTTTTAGCTGAGCGTCTCGCAAAGACAATGAATAAGATTGCCCTAGTATCGGTGTTCACTAGAACAGTCAGCGAAAGGGATGCCGGGCCCATCCTTCTAAAGCTTCTCAGAAAAACTCTTGGAACACAAGGGGTCGAGGCTTGATTCTTAGAAATTTTCTAGAATCTTATTACATGGGCAGAGAGAAATCAGGATGATTTTGATTGTGGCTTCGAAAAAAGACATCGCCGGCATGAACATAGCACAACAAATCCTAAGCCATTACAAACTTGAGAAGTTCTCAGAGCCGTTCGATGGGAACCCAGCTTACATTAAACGGCTTCAGCACAGCGAAGTCAGGATGGTCTTCATCAATGTGGACTCCATAAACACACAGGCCATCACAGACTTTTTCACACCACAGTTACTAATCTTTCTATCCAGACACAGCAGTACCAGTGGAATTCCCACACTTTCGGTTCACACTCCAGGAAACCTTGGAGAGGCAAGGTTCGGTGGGATTCCGAAGAGAGTCTCTATATCACCTGCAAGTACAATGAAGACCGCACTTGCGGAGATGGCGAGGAGAAAGGAGAAGATGGAACTGGACTACAAGGTTTCCTACGAGGCTACACATCACGGCCCCTGCCTAAATGTGCCCTGCATGTTCGTTGAAGTTGGAAGTTCGCCTAAGCAGTGGAGAGATGAGAGGGCAGCTGAGGCGGTGGCTCATGCTGCGATGGCTGCGGCTTCTAGCCAGGCAAAATACCCGGCTGCGTTGGGCATAGGTGGTCCCCACCACAATGCGAAATTCACTCGAATTGCGTTGACCAGAGAGGTAGCCTTCAGCCACATGATACCTAAATACGCTGTTCCGCAACTGGATGTGGAGATTGTGGAGCAATGTGTTGAGAGGACTGTGGAAGAGGTGGAGTCTGTGATTCTTGACTGGAAGGGGATTCGAGGCGCGGACAAGAAGGGGCTTAGAACAATTCTAGACGGAATTGGCTTACCTGTAGAGAAGGTTTGAAAACATTACGCTTGAAAAGTTTTCGATGGCGGTAAGTGAATGAGTCAAAATAGCTTTTTATACTAGGATTAATTGTTGATGGGTGAGATTAACTATGGGACTGCGATCATTCCTATCGTCATGTAGACGATTGTTAAAGCTCGCAACAAAGCCAGGCAGAAGTGAGCTTTGGCTCTCAATAAAGATCTGTCTACTCGGTACACTCGCAATCGGAGGAATAGGCTTCATAATCAAACTCATAGCGAGCATACTTTCGCCAGGAGGAGGCGGCGGAGGATAGTAGGGAGCATATTATGGAAGAACGAAAACCTTCTTCAGCAATCTTCGCAGTACGAACCACAGCTGGGCAAGAGAAGAATGTTGCAAATCTCGTGGCAGCCAAGGTGGCCACCAATAACCTACCGGTAAAAGCCGTTCTTGTCCCAGAGACGCTGAAGGGCTACGTATTCATCGAAGCGGAAGGCCCTCATGTCATAGACGAAGCAATAGGCGGAATCAAACACGTGAGATCCAGAGTCCCAGGAATCGTCAGTTTCGCGGAGGTTGAGAGGTACATAGTAGCGAAGCCGATGATCGAGGAGCTGGATGTCGGAGACATCGTAGAGATCGTAAGCGGACCCTTCAAGGGAATGACAGCCAAGATAACAAGGGTAGACCAAACTAAAGAGGAAGTGATTCTTGAACTGCTTGAGGCAACCTTCACTCTACCCATCACAGTCCACGCCGACTACGTCAAAGTTGTAGAGAAGGGAGGAAAATGATATGAGCGAGAAGAAAGTTGTTGAGACGTTGGTGAGTGGCGGAAAAGCAACTGCAGGGCCTCCCTTAGGACCAGCCTTAGGTCCACTGGGAGTAAATGTCCTCGCCATCGTGAACAAGATCAATGAACTAACGGAGAAGTATTCAGGCATGAAGGTGCCTGTGAAGATAATCGTTGACTCTGACACAAAGGAATTTGAAGTGAGCGTTGGAACACCCACAACTTCGGCGTTACTTGTCAGCGAGTTGGGTATCGAGAAGGGTTCTGGTGCTCCAAAAACGGAAAAAGTTGGGAATCTCTCTATGGAACAGATCATTAGGGTAACCAAGATGAAGGGGGATAAACTTCTGTCGAGAAGTCTGAAAGCTGCGGTTAAGGAGATTCTTGGCAGTTGTGTCAGCATGGGCGTGACCGTGGAAGGGAAGGACCCTCGCGAAGTACAACGGGAAATAGACGAAGGAAAGCATGACTCGCTAATGGAGAAAGAGGAGTAACAATCTTTTTATAAGTGCCTTCTATAGGTGTCTGGTTCGAGGCTTCAGAGATGCCACTTGACGAAAAGAAGCTTCTTCAAGCAATCAAAGAAGTGAAGGACAAGTCTAAGAAGAGAAACTTCGCACAGTCCATAGAACTGATCATAAACCTCCGAGACGTAGATGTAAAGAAGCCCGAAAACAAGATTCAAGAACCAATCGAGTTGCCACACATCGCGGAGAAGGAGAACAAGATATGCGTTCTTGCATCCGGGGAGATGGCTCTAAAAGCCAAGAAGGCAGGAGCGGACTTGGTAGTCGAAAGAAATGAACTTGAAGCAATGGTGGGTGACAAGAAGAGCCAAAAGAATCTGGTGAGAACGTACGACTTCTTCATTGCAGAGGCGCCGCTAATGCCTTTGATAGGCAAGGTTCTCGGAGCGTCACTCGGACCAAAGGGCAAGATGCCCACTCCATTACCTCCGACAGCAGATATAGCGGAGAGCATCAAGAGACACCGCAAAAGGGTACTTGTGAGAATGCGAGGTCAACCCGTTCTTCAATGTCGTGTCGGAACAGAAACAATGACAGACAAAGAGATCGCCGAGAACATTCAAACAGTGATGAGGGCGATTGAGAGAAAGCTGAAAAGAGGAATAAAAAACGTTAAGTCGATCTGTCTAAAAGCAGCAATGGGACCCCCAATCAAAGTAAGCGTAGGTTAGTGACTGATGTCTTCCCGTCACAATCCCAAGAAAAAGGCCAAAGAGGTTGAGGAAACGAAGAGCCTCATCCAACAATACAGGGCTATCGGAATCGCAAGCCTGCAAAAGGTCAGGGCTCCGCAGCTTCAAGAGCTGAGGAGAAAACTGAGGGACATTGCGCATTTCTCCGTGGTTAAAAACACAATAATGAAAAGGGCGATTGCTGAGTGCAAAGAGAAGACCAACCTGGAAAAGATAGAAAAAGGCCTAGGCGGGTCTAGCATCTTCCTCTTCACCAACTTAAACCCTTTCAAGCTGTCTATACTCCTCAAAAAAAGCAGAGTCAAGACAACGGCACGGGCAGGAGACATAGCGGCTCATGATGTGATCGTCCCTGCTGGGAACACGGGTCTGCCTCCAGGTCCAATCATCAGTCAACTAGGCTCAGTAGGTTTGCCTACAAGAATAGAGGCTGGAAGCGTCTGGGTAAGCCGAGATACCCTAGTGGCCAAAAAAGGGGAGCCGATATCAGCGAGGCTGGCAACCGTGCTGTCGAAGCTTGGGATAAAGCCTGTTGAAGCGGGTCTTACCCTAAAGATGATGTACGACGACGGTCTAATAATCACAGAGGAACAATTACGACTAGATTTGGAAGAGATTCAGAGGAGCATCCAGGAAGCCCATAAATATGCCTTCAATTTGTCGCTAAGCGCGGTGTACCCGCTTCCGCAAAACATCCCCCTGCTGCTTCAAAAGGCACACCATGAAGCGTATAGTCTGGCCCTGAATGCGAGCGTATATACCAGCGACACTATGGCCGACTTAGTAAGAAGAGCTCACAGGGAAATGTCTAGCGTACTTTCAAAATGTGAGGGATACCCTTCAGCAGGAAGAGCATAACCCACGCATTTCTAGTCGCCTGCAATTTGTACGTCTTTGAAGCGTAGATAAGGGGATACACAGCAGAAAGCAGTCTCACCAGATGCAATTTCTACTTCTCTGGAAACGCCAGTGATATTTTTGATCATCGTGAAGACGTTGCCACTGACCAAGCCTCCCTTTATCGGACGGACAATTTCTCCGTTCTCTATTAACGCTGCGTTTCGGATTTCAGAGGCGAATGCTCCTGAGGCTCCGTGGGGGTTCAGCCAAGAGAACTTATACACGAGCAAGCCTCTGGATACTTCGGAGATTAACTCCTCTAGTCTCTTCTGGCCTGGCTTGACTAGGAAGTTGGAGGTTTGGTTACTAGGCAACAATTTGAATTTCTCGTCTATATAGAAGAACACTCTGGTTTGGCGGATTCCGTTTCCAGTCGAACTTTTCCCATATTGAAGACCATAGTATTGGTCGTAGAGGAAATTCTTGAACACGCCATTCTCAACTATCGTGGCTTTTCCTTGGGGGTTGCCTTCATCATCGAATGAGGATGACTGTATGCCGTAGGGGTATAGACCGTCATCGAAGACTGTCAGGGTCTTGCTTGCTACAAGTTCGTCTTGCTCGAATTTTGATGTACCTGTCTTTAGGGAGCGTCCAGTACTGTGGGTTCCAACGACTGGCACGAGAAGGTCGCATATCACATGTGGAGGAAGGATGACCTCGAGTTTTTCAGTTTTGGGCATCTCCGCTTTGAGATTCTCTCTAGCTAATCTTGCCCATCTCTCCAAATCGGTGGTCGGGATATCTTCTGGTCTTCGGCCATATCTTGTCGCCCAGTACTCAGACAGCTGTCCTTTCTTGGAGGTTTTGAAGCTTATCTCTG
This sequence comes from Bathyarchaeia archaeon, assembly GCA_046760805.1. Classification (GTDB taxonomy): domain Archaea; phylum Thermoproteota; class Bathyarchaeia; order Bathyarchaeales; family Bathyarchaeaceae. The sequence goes on along the minus strand of JBHIEV010000011.1, from coordinate 11,659 downwards.
TGAACAACATGGTTTCTTCCTTTTCTCTGTCAAGGCCCTCGCTGTTCACGATGGAAGTGTGAATGTGGTAAGCCTTGACCTTGGCGAAGGGTAACTCAACCCTTTCGGTATCTGCGATGTTGACGAGTTTTTCTGCGAAGTCTCGCACTACCTCTTCTGGGTTCTCCCTGATTCTCTTGTCAGCAATGTCTACATGGGCTACGTTTCTCTGGCGAGGGAAAGTGAACTTCTCTGGTTTAGACTGCCTAGCCATCACAACTGCATTCCTGACGCACTCCTCGATCTGAGAATCCTTGGTTTGGTTTGAACTCGTCATTCCGAAGCCCTTGTCCAAAACTCTGATTCCATAGCCGAGATGTTTAACCTCGTTGATGAGTTCTGTTCTCCCTTGGCGGAGGTATAGCTGCATCACTGTGGGGGTCTGCATGTAAATCTCGTAGTTTTCAACTCCTGACGCTTCGAGTTTGGCTTCGATTTTTGGTATCAAGTTTTCAGCCTCCACTCACAATAGCCTCCTTAACTCGCATAGATGGACCGCCACTAGAGACGCGGACCCAGTCCTCATAGCCTTTTCCGCAGCTTCCGGGATGCAACTTGAAGTCTCCTCCAACTGCGTCTACATTCTGAAGCAACTCCAGCACGTTTCCGGAGAGTGAGGCTGGGCGAAGCAACTTCGTTAACTTGCCATGTTCGATTAGGTTTCCTTTGACTGAAGAGACTTGGATTCCACCACCGAGGGGGTCTTCCATGCCATGCGATGACTTCTCTAGATAGACTCCGTGGTCTATGTCTTCCAGCATCTCCTCAAGCTCCCAGTCTCCCTTCTCGAAGTAGGTGTTGCTCATTCTTACGTAGATTTTGCGAGAGAAGTTCTGCGCTCGTCCATTCCCTGTAGGTGATGTTTTGAGTGCTGAGGCGGTTTCTCGGGAGTGCAGGAAGCCTCTCAGAATGCCATTTTCCACCAGCACATTTCTCTTCGACTTGACCCCTTCGTCATCGAAGGCGTATGTTCCGTAGGCGTTTTCATAGGCGCTGTTATCCACTATGGTCACGTTCTCTGAAGCAACTTTTTTGTTGAGCTTTTCAGATAGGAAGGATCTGTTTCTTAACACTTGGTCAGCCTCTAATCCATGGCCGAAGGACTCGTGGGCAATCAACCCCGTCATGTCCGGGTCTAGAACTACTGGCAGTTTTCCGCTTGGAGCTTGCTCTGCATCTAAGAGGGCGATGGCACCTTTTGCGGTTTCCTTGCAACTCTCGTCGAAGTTTATGCCTTCAATGAACTCGTATCCGACACCATATTTGCCGTCTACATGAAGGTCAACCTGAATGTTTTTCCCGGCTTTAGCGTACGCTACCAAGATAAACCGCACAACTGGCGTTCTAGTGCGCAGCTTTGAACCCTCCGTATTAACGAATGCCTTTGTGTCGATTCCTTCCCGATATCCCACAGTTGCATTGACTATTCTCTTATCGTCCATTAGGCTTCCAAACAAGTCTCTGACGAGTTCGGTCTTCTCATCCAGTCCAACATCACTGAATTTCTTTCTAACTCTAGGCTCTTCATCCAAAGCCCATGTTTTCAGGGGTTTGTACGACGACTTGGCTTTCGTGGTTGGTGTGAATTTGGAGAGGTTCACTGCGGCGGTGACGATCTCCTTCTTGTCGACGCCTGCAAGGCTTATTGCCCTCCACTCGCCACCCTTCAAAACGCGTAGATGAAATCCTTCAGAAGCTCCATAGGAGATGTTCTCTTCCGCCTTGTCTTTAGAGATGCCCGTTGATTTTGTGGAGTCAAACCGTGCATCTGCGTAGTCAACGCCAGCCTTATCGAATGTCGTTGCGACTCTTTCCAGCAAATCGTGTACTTCGCTCTCTAACATATTGAGTCACTGTTGAAGTAGGAGTACGGCTAACAGACGATAAAACTTTTCCATCCAAAAAGTGTTAAGTTTAAATACACAATTACCCATGTCAATCAAAAGCGCTGTGATATCACCTTAAGAAAGGTTGAAAAGGAAGGATTGTAGAAAAGAGAGGATGGTGAAAGATTATGGAATACGTGTACGCCGCAATGCTCCTACACAAGGCTGGAAAAGAGATCGACGAGAAGAATCTGACTGATGTTCTCAAAGCCGCGGGCATAAACGCAGATCCCATCAGAGTGAAAGCCCTCGTGGCCTCAATCGCCGAGGTCAACATCGACGAGGCTATAAAGAGTTCACCAACTTTCATGACGGCAGCTCCAACAGTAGCAGCTCCTGCACCAGCGGCGGAGAAGAAACCCGCCGAAGAGAAGGAAAAGAAGGAGGAAGAGGAGAAGGAGAAAGAAGAGGCGGCGATGGAAGGTCTCGGCGCCCTTTTCGGATAGCTTGGTTTCTCTCGGAATGTTCAAGGCAGACTCTTTGTAGTGTCTAAACCATTCTCATTCTGAATACGGAAAACTCGCTCAACTCACGCCGTGTAACGGTTTATATCTCCCTTACACATTTAATGTGGAAGCCGCTAGTCTATTGTTGTGAGGGATACTGGTTGAGGCGTTTTCCAGTGAGCGAGTATCATGTCGCCTTCTTTGATGAGTGTGGATATGTACGGAAGCTTTGTCCAGTATGCGGCGAATACTTCTGGACGCAAAATCCTGACCAAAAAACTTGTGGTGAAGCCACAGCAGGGGGGTGTGCACCATTAACCTTTATCAACAATCCGCCTACGCGCAAGCGTTACAGTCTTCAAGAGATGCGGGAGGCTTTTCTGTCCTTTTTTGAGAAGCGTGGGCACGAAAGAATCAAGCCTTATCCCGTTGTGGCTAGATGGAGAGATGATTTGTATCTTACGAGTGCCAGCATCGTTGATTTTCAGCCTTATGTCACAAACGGGATAACTCCTCCACCCTCCAACCCGTTGGTGATAAGCCAGCCATGCATAAGGCTTGTTGATGTTGATAACGTAGGGCCCACCTTCGGGAGACATCTAACAATCTTCGAGATGGGTGGGCATCACGCCTTCAACTATCCAGATGAGGAGGTTTACTGGAAAGACCAGACGGTGAGATATCATCACGAGTTTGTGACAGAAGAGTTGGGGGTGAAGTCTGAGGAAGTCATCTATAAGGAGGATGTGTGGTCTGGTGGAGGAAATGCGGGACCAGACCTAGAGACGGTGATCTGCGGATTAGAGGTCGCCACTCTTGTTTTCATGAAGTTCAAGGTTGTGGACGGCGAGTTCGTCGAGTTGCCCATAAGAACAGTTGACACTGGTTATGGTATAGACAGTCGGTACACGTGGCTTTCGCAGGGGGCTGTTAGCTGCTTCCATTCATTGTACCGGCCGATCTTGGATAAGGTCGTGAAGATGGCTGGTATAGAGAGAGTTGATAATGCTTTGTTAGCGAGAGTCGCCGAACCCTCTGGATTAATGAGTCTAGAAAAGGCGGCTGACAGAAAGGCGGCACGAGAGAGAGTCGCTGAACACGTCGGAATGACGATAGACGAACTCAACAAAGCTCTACTGCCAATTGAGAACGTCTTTGCCGTCGTGGATCATACAAAGTGCTTGGCTTTCATGCTTGCAGAGGGCGTTGTGCCATCTAATGTTGGCGAGGGATATTTGACACGGCTTATGCTCCGGCGAACCCTCCGACTGCTCAGGACTCTTGAAATCCAAGAGAGGCTGCCCGACATCATTGGTATGCAAATAGACTATTGGGCGCAAGATTTTCCGTATTTAGAGAAGATGCGAGAGGAAATCTTCGATATTCTCTCGGTGGAACAAGACAAATTCGACAAGACAATCAATAGAGGTAGGTCCCTCGTCAAGAGAATGGGACAGGAGCTGAAAGCGAAGGGAGTCCATGAAATTCCGACAGAATCACTCATTGAGCTCTACGACTCACACGGTCTTCCACCGGAGGTTGTACAGGAAACCGCTGAGAAGGAGGGAATGCAAGTTGAGATGCCTGAGAATTTCTACTCGATGGTTGCCGAGAGACATGAGCAACCACCATCGACAAAAGAGATGAAGGAAACAGAAGTTTTGGAATCGAAGGTTTCCGATCTTCCTGAGACCCGTATGCTCTACTATGAAGATTCGTACCTAAAGGAGTTTGAAGCAAAAGTTCTTCGATCTTTAGATGGTAAGAATGTGGTTTTGGACAAGACTGCCTTTTACCCTGAGGGGGGAGGGCAACCAGCAGATACAGGATACCTGAAGTTTGGTGAACATCGATCAGAGGTTGTGGATGTTCAGAAGGTTGGCAAGGTCATCCTCCATGCGATGAAGGGACCGGTTCCAGAGAGGGGGGCGGTTGTGAGGGGAGTTATTGATTGGGAACGGCGAAACAGCCTCATGAAGCATCACACAGCAACTCACCTCATCATGGGAGCCGCACGGCGGGTGCTTGGGGAGCATGTGTGGCAGTCAGGTTCTCAGAAAGGCATCGATAAGGCGAGGCTCGATATATCCCATTATCAAAGGTTAACCCCTGAGGAAATACACGAGATAGAAAGGCTAGCAAACAAAGCGGTGATTCAGAACATCCCTGTCGAGACGGGATGGGTGCCTAGAGGAGAGGCGGAGAGGCTTTATGGATTCAGACTCTATCAGGGCGGCGTTGTTCCCGGAAAGGAGATACGAGTTGTGAAGACTGGAGATTGGGAGGTCGAGGCATGTGGAGGTACCCATCTGAAGAACACCGGAGAGATAGGGTTCATCAAGGTTGTCCACACGGAGAGGGTTCAGGATGGTGTGGAACGTATTGTTTATAGCGCTGGGCTTCCAGCTCTGGAAGCTGTGCAAGAGAGGGAGCGGCTGCTGTGGAAGGTTTCTGAGGTGCTGAACGCTCCCTTGGAGAAGCTTGAGAAGACGGCAGAACGTCTGGTCAGGGAATGGAAGGACGCTCGACGTGAGAAGGAGAGGCTGATCGCTGAAATTGCGGACTTGACGGCCAAAGAACTTGTGGCGACTGCCAAGAAGATCGGGAGATTGAAGGTTGTGACACGGGAGGTTGGGGAGGTTGATGTGGATCGTCTCATTAAGATAGCCAGCGAACTGGTTGAGAGAGAAGGAGATATGGTTGTTGCGCTTTGTGGAGTGGACAAGACAGCGAAGCTTGTCGTGATGGCTGGAAAGCAAGCGGTCAAAAGAGGTGTGGACTCTGCTGAAATCGCTAGGGAAGCTGCCTCTGTGCTTGGCGGTGGAGGCAGCGGCAGACCAGACTTCGCTCAAGGTGGCGGAACCCTAGTGAAAAAAGCATCAGATGCGCTACGGAAGGTAGAGGAAACGATAGCTAGCCAGCTGAAGAAATGACAATAGATTAAAATAGGTCCCTGCGAATGTACGTGATGGTGCCTGAATTGAGGGATCGTTTCCTCTCTCGAAACTAGCAAAACTTTTAATCCTCAAGGCAACCCAGAAGCGTTCATGGAAATTTTGAGGCAGATCGAAGGCAAGTGGCGTAAGGCTTGGGAAGAAGCGAGAATATTTGAGGCTGATCCAGACCCTTCTAGGAAGAAATGCTTCGTCACCTTCCCATACGCCTACATGAACGGCCCACTGCATGTTGGACACGCCTTCACAGCTACACGTGTAGACGCCTACGCAAGATTCAAACGTATGCAAGGCTACAACGTGCTGTTTCCGTGGGCTTGGCACTGGACAGGCGGACCACTAGCAGGAGCAAGCGAGCGAGTCAAACAAAGAGATACAGAGTACATAAGAGTCTTGAAGGAAGTTGACGAAGTTCCAGAGGAGGAACTGAAAAAATTCGTCGACCCAGCCTACATGGCTGCATACTACACTGACGAGAGCAGAGAAACCGTCAAGCGCATAGGATTTTCAGTGGATTGGAGAAGAGAATTCCACACAACCTCCCTTTGCCCAACCTTCAGCAAATTCATCGAGTGGCAGTACAATCGATTGAGAGATAAAGGATACGTTGTAAAGGGAACACATCCTGTAGTCTGGTGCCCGCACTGCAAAAGCCCAACTGGAGACGCTGACCGACAAGAAGGCGAAGGCGTAACCCCTGAAGAATACACGCTCATCAAGTTCAAACTCGAAGACGCCTACCTGCCCGCAGCAACCTTCAGACCCGAGACCATTTACGGCGTAACAAACATGTGGATAAACCCCGAATCCACATACGTCAAAGCCCAAGTCAACGATGAGAAATGGATAATCAGCGAACAAGCCGCTGACAAATTGAAGGAGCAACAGAGAAAAGTCACCATCATCAGCCGATTCAAAGGCAGAGAGATAATCGGAAAATATTTCGTAAACCCCATAAACAGCGAGAAACTACCGATTCTACCAGGCTGGTTCGTGAGTCCTGAGCATGCAACAGGCGTCGTCTACAGTGTCCCTGCACACGCTCCCTATGATTGGGTTGCACTGAGAGATCTGCAGAAGAAGCCTGATTCTCTGAAGGAGTTTGGAATCGAGGAGGCTGTCGTAAAGGACATATTGCCGATATCCATGATTCAGGTGGAGGATTTCGGAGAATACCCTGCCGTTGAAATTGTGGATCGACTGGGCGTGAAAGATCAGCATGATCCGAAAGCTGAAGAAGCAACGAAGCTGTTGTACAAGAAGGAATTTCATGGCGGCATTCTGAAGAAGATCTGCGGTGAATATTCTGGGAGAAAGGTCTACGAAGTGAAAGACCGTTTGATCGAGGATTTCAAGAAAAGGAATGTAGCAGACTCTATGTATGACTTGCCACAGCCAGTGATCTGCCGATGTTTGACGCCATGCATCGTCAAGATGCTAGAAAACCAGTGGTTCTTGAAATACTCAGACGAGACTTGGAAGGAAAAGGCGAAGACTGCTCTTGGAGAGGCGTCAGTCTATCCTGAATCCGCTGTACAATGGTTTTTGAATGTTATCGACTGGTTGAGAGAGTGGCCTTGCGCCAGAAAGACAGGCTTAGGCACGCCGCTTCCGTGGAGTCCAGACTGGATAGTGGAAACCCTGAGTGACTCAACAGTCTACATGGCTTTCTACACAATAAACAAGCACATCAAACAGCACAACATAGAGCCAGAACAGCTAACTGCGGAAGTGTTTGACCACATATTCTATGGAAAAGGCAACCTTGAGAAAGTAGCCGAAAAATCAGGTATCGACAGCAACGTGTTGGATGATATGCGAAGAGAGTTCCTGTACTGGTATCCCGTAGACATGAGAAACTCGGCGAAAGAGCTTGTTCCAAATCACCTAACATTCTTCCTCTTCCATCACACAGCCCTATTCCCACAATGCCTACCCAAGGCAATAGGCGTGAACGGTATGCTGATGATTGAAGGCGAGAAGATGTCAAAGTCCAAGGGTAACTTCGTAACGTTAAGAGGCGCCGTTGACGAATACGGAGCCGACGCCACACGTTGCGCCCTGCTCTTATGCGCTGAAGGCATGGACGACCCTGACTGGAGAAGAGAAAACGTACGTGACGTTAGAAACAAGCTGGAAGCTTTCTACAAGCTAGCAAATAGCATGATAGAATCGGCAGAAGAAGATGAGAAAACGAGCCATTTGGAAGAATGGCTGATCAGCACTTTACAACACCGAATCAGAACGGTCACAGAAAATATGGAGACAATGAAGACAAGAACCGCCATAGAAAATGTCTTCTACGAGGTCTGGAATGACATCCGATGGTACAAGCGAAGAAAGGAAAAAGGTAACCCAAAGATTCTGAAACAAGCCTTAGAGATGTGGATACGCCTCTTAGCCCCATTCGCACCACATATCTGCGAGGAAATCTGGAGCAGGATGGGCAGAGAAGGCTTAATTTCGTTGGCTGAATGGCCGGAATACGATGAAGCGAAGGTTAACGTTGGAGCAGAAGAGACAGAAGAGTTGATCAAAAACGTGTTGGAAGACACTCTAAACATTCTTCGAGCGACCAAAATGGTGCCAAAGAAGATCTGTTACTATTCAGCCTCACCATGGAAATGGAAGGCCTATCTGAAAGCTCTAGAAGAATCTGTTTCCACAAAAACAGACTTGAGTGCCCTCATGAAAGAATTGATGAAAGACCAGGAACTGAAAAAATCGGCAAAGGACGTTGCGAACTTCACCCAGCAAATCATCGATGAAGTCAACCAGATGCCTGAGGACAAGAAACGTAGAGGACTACAAATCGGGATAGTGGATGAGAATCAGGTGCTAAAGCAAGCCGAAGACTTCTTCAAACGAGAATTCAGCGCAGAAGTCTACACTTATAGCGAGGACGATGTCCAACGGTATGACCCAAAGAAAAAAGCTAGATTTGCAAGACCCTACCGCCCTGCAATCTACATTGAGTGATGTCATGCTTGTCTAGAGGCTATCTCTCTGAATACTGATGAAAGGATTATATTTGTTGACTTCTAGTTTTGAGGTGAAAGGGCCCGTGGCCTAGTCTGGATAAGGCGTCGGCCTTCTATCGTGCGTTGAAGAAAGCCGGAGATCCGGGGTTCGAATCCCCGCGGGCCCGCCACCTTACAAGTGCAGATACCTTGTTGACTTGTAATCTTCAGCTGTGATTCATAAGTCTGATCTTCGTTCGAATTGTTTCTGATATTAGAGAAGAGACGCAATGCCTACGCCTGCGCTCCGCAAAAAGCACATTGATAGGTACCGACGGTTTAGCCAAAAGCTGGCAAGTCCCGACCTTCTTTCTGAATTAAGAAGGCTTTTCGAGAGGCGGTACACTCTGCCAGAGCTGTTAGAATGGCTTCACAGTAAGGTGGAATGGAGCAAGGGTAAGATAAGAAGACACAACGACCCGAAGGAAATATTGAATACGGAAAAGGAAGATGCGGTGAATTTGGCATTCTGTTCACCGCTCTCTGCCTAGCACACAACTATCGTGCAAGGCTAGTTCTCGACATGTCCGACCACGTTTGGACTGAGGTGTGGAACGAAAAAGAGAGCAGATGGGTTCATGTGGATCCATCTGAGAAAAGAATAGACGACCCGAAGATGTATGAAAGGGACTGGAAGAAGAACTTGAAAGAAGTTTATGCCTTCGAGAATGCCAGAATGGAGAATGTAACACAGAGATACAAGCTCTGACGCAACTAATGGATGACTAGCGAAGACCATGAAAGAAACAGTTGCCGCTGAAATAGGCAGATTTGACGCCTAGAGGGGTGAGAGGAACGGGTTACCGCACTTTGGAATATAGGCAACGCTGTTTCTGTAGCGTTGGGTGCACTTATTGGTGGTTTTCTCTTCCAGATAGTTGATCAGGCAACTCTATTTTACATGTTTACCGTAGCTGAGTTTGTTGCTGCATTCCTGATATTTAGTGCTGTTAGATTTGTAGAGTTTGAATATTGTAAACAACCGAAACTTACTTAATCTTCGTAAAACAAAAATTATGTGCCGATGATATAGAAGAAACTCTGAAATGGTGATGAGTAAACCCAGCATTGAGGCGAAGCATTATTGGATGAGGTTAATTTTCAATTGCTTGCTATCTCTGTAACGCTTAAACCATAAAGGTTCCTTCTCTATATTTTGAGAATGTTGAGATCAAAGTTTGTTGGTTGTCTGGTTGGTAGTGCTGTCGGAGATGCGCTGGGCAGTTCTTTTGAGGGTTCATGGTCTCCAGAGGTAAAACTCGAAACCTTTTCAGGACATTGGACTGACGACACTCACATGATGATCGGCGTGGCACAATCGCTGATAGAGAATGAGGGTTTCGACGGGGAACACATGGCAGAGGTCTTCGTCAGAAACTATGAAAGTCAGCCATGGCGTGGCTACGGACCTGGCCCGCCAAGGGTCTTTAGGTGGATAAGGTCTGGTGTGCCGTGGAATGAAGCCGCAAAGAGGCTCTTCGGCGGAGCTGGGTCCTATGGAAATGGGGCAGCCATGAGAGTGGCTCCAGTGGGCCTCTTCTATCATGATGATCTGGAGAAACTGCGCAGAGTAGCCTACAGCCAGAGCCAGATCACACATACTCATCGGCTGGGAATGGAGGGTGCAGCCTTGCAAGCCTGCGCGGTTGCATTAGCCATAAATACTGATTCATCTTCTACGTTGGAGCCGTCTGGCTTTCTGAGTAGGTTGAAGTCCTTCACGCGTGACGAGGTGTATAGACGAAAGTTGGAGAGGGCAGAAGAGCTGCTTAGCGAGACGAACAAAGGAAGGATTGTCCGTGAGCTTGGAAACGGCGTTGCGGCTCACAACTCCGTTCCAACAGCCATCTACTCCTTCCTTCGTAACCACCAAAGCTTTGAGCAGGCTGTTCTGTACGCTGTAAGCCTAGGCGGTGACACAGACACAATAGGCGCCATGACAGGCGCGATCAGTGGTGCATATCATGGAGCGGGGAGGGTACCTAGAAGGTGGAAAAACAGACTAGAACACCGGGACCACATAGAAACCTTAGCAGAGACGCTGTGGAGGATCAAAAGCAAGCTGTGATCCGTGCTGCTTTTAGAGTTTTATAGAAGAGATCTGGGGTGCGTGTCCGACTTTCGAAAAGCAGTCGTTAAGAGAGAAAGGAGAGATTCTTCTTGACGCGCAGCCCCTTCATCAGAAAGAGTGGTGTGTTATCAGTTATATATAAAACTTATCCATCGATTCGGCAAGTCTTCAGTTGATCAACTTATATTTTTGGATTTCTCTTCTTAAGCCGAATGTGTTTTCTAATAGTGCGCAAGGCCCAGTCGGTTACGAAACCTAGAATAAATGATTGCAGCATCATGAGAAAAAGTGAAAGCATTAGGAGAGGGCTCCGAATCAACTCACCGAATATCGTGTGGAGAGCAATCCAAGGATGTTGAAGATACCACGTTAGTTCAGAAGTGCCAGAGTATGTTCTAACCATAAAGTAGACAGCCGAGAAGACATAGATGAGAAAATAGATAGCTGCAAAGACGAGAACTCTTATCCACCGCATCTTGTTTCCAATAGACATAAATGCACCCGATTATCTAACAGAACGCACCATTAAAGAAGCAATCGCTCTTGCTGCATTCTCGCTCTACAATAGGATGAAACTTTTGAGTTGGTCTATGCCGAAACCCTATTATCTAGAACAGATCAGTTCGGTGTAGGTGATTATGATGGACTCCGATGAGGAGAGATGGTTGATTTCGGTGTGTGGACTGAACTGCACCCGTTGCTTCATGTACCACAAACGAGACGAGAATGACCCAGATGTGCAGAGGGAGATTCAAGAGACAATCAAGTGGTTCCGTGAAGAAAAGAATCAAGACTTGTCTAAGGAAGATTTGATCTGCAAAGGCTGTCTAGGTCCTCTGGAAATTCACTGGAGTCCTGACTGCGAGATGATGTTGTGCGCAAGGGAAAAAGGTCTTAAATACTGCTTTGAATGTGAGGATTTTCCTTGTACGTTCGTCGAGAAGTTTGCAGTTGACGGAATGGAACACCACAGGAGGGCAGTTGAAAGGTCCAAGAGAATGAAGAAAATCGGCTTGGAAGCGTGGATAGCAGAACAAGAAGCGGAGAGCTAAGGACCTAAGTCTTGTTTCTCATTTTGTGGGAAAAAGGCACTCACATCATTCGTTTTTCGATGCCCTATGAATGGTGATTACTCACCAACGCCTTTCCATCCTTTCTCAAGACGTTCTGTTCCTTCAAGTTTGTTCTCGCCTAACACTCTATATATGAGAGCCTCATAAATGCCTTGCAACCCATTAGTTTT
>JBHIEV010000010.1:0-35663 GCA_046760805.1 Bathyarchaeia archaeon | reverse complement strand
AGTGATAATATGCTCCACCTGCAGCCTTGTGTTCATCTCCAAGAAGTAGAAGTTGGCTTCTCCGTCAACCAAGAACTCCACGGTGCCCGCGTTGGCGTATCCGATGGCTTTTGCAGCCTGTACTGCCCTCTTGCCCATTGCTTTCCTTAATTCTTCTGTCATCATCGGCGAGGGCGTCTCTTCGATGAGTTTCTGATATCTCCTCTGGATTGAGCATTCTCTCTCGCCCAAATGAACTACCTTGCCCTTTTTGTCGGCTAGTATCTGAAACTCGATGTGTCTGGGCTTTGTTAGGAGTTTCTCAACGTATACTTCAGAGCTTCCGAAGGAAGTTTTTGCCTCTAAGCAGGCTAGTTCCATCGCCTTTTTTATGTCGTCTTTGCTGTTGACAATGCGCATACCCTTGCCTCCACCTCCATAAACTGCCTTGATTAGCACAGGATAACCAACCCTCTCCGCCACCTCTGCAATCTCATTCTCGTCCTTGACGGCGTTCATGCTCCCCGGAATCACTTGAACGCCGGCATTGGCCATGGTCCTGCGAGCCGTGACCTTGTTGCCCATTCTCTTAAGAACCTCGCTGGTTGGACCTACAAACTCGATGCCATTGGATTCACATTTCTTGGCGAAGGCCGGAATCTGCGCAAGAAAACCGTAGCCGGGGTGAATCGCTTCTGATCCAGATTTTTTTGCAATGTCAATTATCTTGTTGATGTCTAGGTAGCTTTTAGTTGGCTTCGGGGGGCCTACGCAATGGCATTCATCTGCGTATCTTAGGTGTAGGGACTCTCGGTCTGCTTCGGAGTAGATTGTCGCGGATTTGATTCCTAACTCTCTGCAAGCCCTTGTGACTCTTATGGCGATTTCCCCTCGGTTCGCAATCAAGATCTTATTGAACACAGCTTTAGCACCGACAGTGGTTTTTAGGATAGCACGCTTTTGTTCTCGTATATGTGCTTTGCTAGGGTATATTTGAACTCCTGTTTTTGGTACTCTTTATTTTGTCTGCCAGAGCGTCGTCTTGCTGTGAGTTGTTCCCCACCACGTGTGGAAAAGCTTGCTTTTTGATAAGCTTGTTTCAGTCTGCTTTTTTTGAAAAGCAATGTTCAATTGCTTAACTGGCGATCAGAATAGATGGAAAAAGGTAAGGAAAGATACTGAACGATGGATGGGTTAAAGTGGTATATTTGCATGTTTCTTTGGTGGTCTGGTCTCCCTCTTCGTAACGAGCATTTCCAGAGCGGTGATGAGTTTTGGTCGCGTTTCCGCTGGTTCGATGACATCATCTATGTAGCCCTTTTGTGCTGCCACGTAGGGGTTGGCGAACTTCCCGCGATACTCTGCAATTAGTTTTTTCCTTTTTTGTTCAGGTTTGGCTGCTTTGGCTATCTCTTTTCTGAAGATTATGTTTATGGCTCCTTGAGGGCCCATGACCGCTATTTCTGCTGTTGGCCACGCGTAGTTTATGTCTCCCCCTGAGTGTTTGCTACCCATAACATCGTACGCTCCCCCGTACGCTTTCCGAACAATGAGCGTTATTTTAGGGACTGTGGCTTCACAATATGCATAAAGCAATTTCGAACCGTGTCGTATTATTCCGCCATGCTCCTGATCAATTCCAGGTAAGAAACCTGGGACATCAACAAAGGTTACTACGGGAATGTTGAAGGCGTCGCAGAATCTGACGAAACGACCTGCCTTCGTTGAAGAGCTTATGTCTAGGGCACCAGCGAAGAACCTTGGCTGATTCGCAACTATACCTACAGAGCGACCATTAAGCCTCGCAAAACCGATTACGATGTTAGGTGCCCACAGAGGATGAACTTCGAGGAAATCGCTACTATCCACTACGCTTGCAATGACTTCTTTGATGTCGTAGGGCTTGTCAGGATCAGCAGGAATTATCTGCGCTAGGTGTTCGTCAACTCTGTTTGGGTCGTCTCCTGTGTCAACTACTGGTGGGTCTTCCATATTATTCGACGGTAAGTAGCTCAACAACTTCTTGATAGTCTCAACGCACTCTTCTTCGCTGTCAGCCATAAAGTGTGCAACGCCGCTGGTCTGGCTGTGAACGAGCGCGCCCCCTAAGTCTTCGAAAGAGACCTCCTGCCCGATCACTGCTCTGATGACTTCGGGGCCAGTTATGAACATGTGGCTGGTTTCCTTGACCATTAGTATGAAGTCGGTTAGCGCTGGGGAGTAAACCGCGCCGCCAGCACAGGGTCCCATGATGGCTGAGATTTGAGGGATCACCCCTGAAGCCATAACGTTCTTGAAGAATATGTCGCCATAGCCTGCGAGGCTCGCCACGCCTTCTTGTATCCTAGCCCCACCAGAATCATTTAACCCTATGATTGGAGCGCCTGATTTCATGGCTAGGTCCATCACTTTGCAGACTTTCTTCGCAAACATCTCGCCAAGCGACCCTCCAAATACGGTAAAATCTTGGGAGAACACAAAGACCAGGCGACCATCAATGGTCCCGTAGCCTGTTACAACACCGTCTCCAAGTATCGCCTTCTTATCCATGCCGAAATCTGAGCATCGGTGGATCACGAAGGGGTCTAGCTCCACGAAACTGTTTGGATCTAACAGCATATCTATTCTTTGGCGGGCGGTTAGCTTCCCTCTTTTGTGTTGGGCTTCTATCCTTTCTTTCCCACCACCCAGTTTTGATTTTTCTTTGAGTTCTCTGAGTTTCTCTATTTTCTCGTTAACTGTGGGCTCTTTTGATGGCATGTGATTCCTTCCTATAGTTTCAAGAGCATTGTCTCACTGAGATATTCTAGTCTGGTTTATATGTCCTCTCTCCTAAAGGGTGGTTTCTGTATCCTTAAGTCTCCTTCCTTGACTCTTTTTGCGGTTCCGTTTCTGAGTTTTATCACCAACGCTCCATCTTGGTCTACATCAACCGCTAGACCCTTGATCCTTTCATCGAAACTTGCGACTTCTACATACTGTCCGAGGAAACGCGCTAGTCTTCTCCACTCTTCAAGTATCAAGTCAAACTCTTTCTGCAAGAAAAGCTTGTAATAGTGTTCTAGCTTCTCAAGTAGAGCACACAAAAATTCTTCTCGCTCGATCTCTTCCTTTATTTCCTCTTTGAGAGAAGTTATGGTGTCCCTCAAGTTTTCTGGGAAAGAGTCTAAACTCGCGTTTGCATTTATTCCAACCCCTACAACAACGAAATCCACTATTTCACCCTTTATACTCGTCTCTGTCAGAATGCCGCAAACTTTCTTTCCACAAATTAAGACGTCGTTGGGCCACTTGATCTCAGCCTCCAAATTGAACATCTCTCTGATGGCTCTTGCCACTGCAACAGCCGCGGTGAATGTCAGTTTTGGAGCATCTCTAGGATCAACTTTCGGTCGCAGAATTATCGAAAACCATAATCCTCCCTCTGGTGAGGCCCACTCTCTGCCGAGTCTCCCTCTTCCAAGAGTCTGCGTCTCAGAAATAACCAAGGTTCCTTCCTTTGCACCTTTGGCAGCCAGTTCCTTGGCAACGTCGTTGGTGGAAGTGATCTCTGCGAAGTGATGGGTTTCTCGCCCTACGAAATCCGTTTGCAGTTCTTCTTTGATTTTGCTTAGACTTATTCCACTCCTTAGAGGCACCATATCATACTCCTGGTCAAAGCAACTATTTCTGGCATAACTCCACTAAGACGCTCATCGTGCTTTTGGGGTGAAGAAACGCCACCTTGAAACCTTGGGCACCGATTCTTGGTTTCTCGTCAACAACAGCTATTCCTTCTTCCTTCACCTTGCGGAGGGCAGTTTCGACATCGGCTACGGTGAAGGCTAAGTGATGTATGCCTTCCCCTCTCTTCTCGATAAACTTGCCTACTGGGCTGTCTTCGTCTGTGGGCTCAAGTAACTCGATCTTAGTCTCTCCCGCTAAGAGGAACGCTATCTTGACTTTTTGGTCCTCAAAGATTTGTACTTCTTCCACTTTCAAGCCCAGTATTCTTTGAAAGACTTCAAGCGCGTCATCCAAGTTTTTCACGGCGATGCCGACGTGTTCTAATCCGGTTATCATCTAAATCAGCCTATTTAGTAGATTTTGTGAAGTATGCATATAAACTCGTTGAAATCGATTCTCTGACTAGCAAGTTTTAAGTTCTTTATGGTCTTACTTGTTACGTCTGGTGTGTGAGAGCTGTGGAATCCTTTCATTGGTGGAACAATAAACAGAAGAAGATGGCCAAGGCAGCTAAGAAGTTTGCAGATGAGAGTCTGCCGAGAGGAGAAGAGGTCATGTGGACCAAGGAATTTCCCTCAGACCTTCTGAAAGCAGTCGGTGAAAAAGGATGGTTTGGAGCCGCAATTCCAGAAGATTACGGGGGTATTGGCGCGGGTATAACTGGATGCTGCATAGTAGCCGAAGAACTCAGCCGAGTATGCTCAGCTCTAACGTGTTCTTACAGCGTAACCATGTTCGGAGGCGTGGAGCAACTACTGAAGTTCGGCACCGAAGAGCAAAAACAAAGATGGTTACCCAAGATTGCCAAAGGCGAAATCATAGGCGGCATCTGCATCACAGAACCCTACGCCGGCTCCGACGCTGCTGGGATAGAAACAACAGCGAGGCGCGAGGGCGATCAATATGTGCTAAATGGGAAGAAGAGATTCACAACAAACGCTGGCATCGCTGACGTCTACTGCCTATATGCCAAGACAAGCAACGAACCTGAAGATGTAGCTAAATACAGGCATCTCAGCGCTTTCATTGTTGAGAAGGAAACACCCGGATTTTCTGTGGAGAGGATAAACGAGCTCGGCGGGTGGATAGGCTTGCCGAATGGATACTTGGATTTCGACGAGGCAAGAGTGGCCGAAGAGAACAGACTGAGCGAAGAGGGAGATGGATGGAAGATACTGGTTGACGGGCTGAACTTCGAGCGGAACCTCTTCGCTGCTGGAATGCTTGGTCCTATGCGTGAAGCCATCAAATACGCTGTTAGTCATGCAGAGCGGCGGATACAGTTTGGACAGCGCACTATCGATTACCAAGTTAATCAGTTCAAGATCGCCGATATGATCTCGAAGTTGCAGACTGCCCGACTGCTTACGTATCATGCAGCCTATTTGATGGATATGAAGCTGAATCCTGTTCTGGAAGCCACTATGGCAAAGCTTTACGCCTCGGAAGCTTATAGAGAGCTGATGCCTGAAGCAATTCAGGTCATGGGTGGAGACGGCTGGACAAGGTTCTATCCAGTTGAGGGCTTCGCTAGAGACTCCAAGGGCAACGAGATAGGAGCGGGAACAAGCGAAGTCATGCGTTTAGTGCTTTTTAGATGGGGACTGAAAGCTATGGCTGAGGATTTGAAGATGCCTCCTAGGCGGGTGCATGAGAAGCTTGGAGTGCCGATCTCGACAATCAAGCCTTCAATCGTGACTCGGGTCAGTGAAGAGTCTTTGCTTGAGTTGCTTGCAAGAAACTACAAAGTGAATCCAGGTCTCTATATGAGCCGTGATGACGTGAAGGAATGGATGTCTGTGGAAGATGAGAAGTTGGATAGGTTGCTGCTGTCGTTGGAGGGTAAGGGATTGGCTAAATTATATCGAGACAGACGCGGAAAGATAGCGTTGGCAAGAGCCACTTATAAGGGGCTGAGAAAAGCCAAGCCATTGGAATACTATCAGTGGTTCCCCAGTTGGATAGAGAAGGAAACACTTTCCTAGCATCGATTTTAGCCCGGTTGAGAAGAACCAGAAACAAACCCTTAATTCCGCCCATGCTGGTGGTCTTTAGTGTTCATTTTTGAGTTACGCTCGCTGGCATTTACATTCCTAGAAATCAGGTGTTAAGACAACCCTCTTCATCAATTTTCTAGCATGGGCCTGTTCAAGGACTTCCTTGATCTGGCTCATGGGCTTTGTCTCAGTGAAGGGTCTTATCTTTATTGTCTCGTTCAAGACGAGCTCCAACACTTTGGGGTAGTATTTTGGCAGACAGCCCCATGTTCCAATTATCTCTGCATCAAACGCCATGAGTCTCGATAGGCTGTACTCATTCTTCTGCATGCCGTAGCCGACCCAGATGAGCCTGCCGATGAACGATAATAGAGTAAGTGCTATCTCTTGACCAGCTGGGGCTCCTGTTACCTCGAAGATCACCCAACCGTAATTGTGAGGAAGTCCGTTGGCTTTGCAGATCTCTTTGAACTCTTCCCGCACAATCTTAGCGTCTTTGCCTGTTGAGTTGATTATGAAGTCAACACCGTATTCGAGCGCTCTTTTGAGCTTCTCTGGGCTTCGGGCGATGCCTATGACTGTTTTGGCTCCAAAGGCCTTTGCCATCTGAGCTACGTAACCGCCTACGCCGCCTGTTACACCAACTACGACCACGTTGTCTCCCTTTTTGACTCTTCCCCTTACGCATGCTTGATAGGGAGTTGTGACGGCGTCGGCTATGACCGCCAGCTCGGCTAACTCAAAGTTGCCGTGGTCCTTGACCACGCATAAGTCTTCAGAGGGCACAGGGATGTGGCTGGAGAACCCTCCGTAGATTCCGAGACTATTGCCAGGCATCTTTTGAGCTAGGCATCTGTTACCCCTTCCAGCAGCGCAGATGGGGCATTTGTTACATGGCATGACGGCTGGCACGATGACCTCCTTGTCTATCCACCTCTCATCACCGGCAACGACTACACCGCTTATCTCATGCCCCAAGGTGAGAGGGGGCTTGGTGACTGTGGGGACTCCATCGTAGAAATAGCCTAGATCTGTGTGGCAGACCCCGCAGCCCTCAATTTTCACTAGGACTTCGCCCGGTTGGAGTGGCGGGGTGGGAATTTCTGTCTTTTCCAGAATCCCCTCAATAGCTTCCCCTGTTTCCGGGTCTTTGCTCCAAGGTCTTACCATCTGCCAGGTCTGTATCTTATCGGGCACCTCACTCATGGTCAGCACCGCCTTCTAGTTGCACGATTTACACTTATAAGCTGTAAGCAGATGAAAAGTGTTTAAGGACCTTGATAGTACTCTTGAGAAGGCGAACGATTTGAGCTTTAAGAATATCATCTTGGAGAAGGGAGATGGAGTAGCGAAGATCACCATAAACAGGCCCCCTCTTAATATTCTAAATATGGAGACCTTGCAAGAGTTGAACAAGGCGCTCAGAAGCATCAAGAGAGATGAAGGTGTGAGCATTGTGATTTTGAGAGGCGCTGGAGAGCGTGCCTTCTCCGCAGGTGTTGATATCAAGGATCACATGCCAAAGAAGGTTGAGGAGCTTCTAAGAGTCTTCCACGACCTATTCTTCTTATTGAACGATCTGGATCGGCTCACTATAGCTGTCGTCGACGGATACGCCTTGGGTGGAGGCTGCGAGGTGGCAACGGCTTGCGACATGGTCATAGCCTCCAAAAGGTCGCAGTTTGGACAACCAGAAATTAATTCTGGTGTTCTTCCACCACCAGCAACCGTGCTATTCCCTAGGCTTATCGGGAGGAGAAAGACTTTCGAGCTTATTCTAACTGGTGACAGAATCAACGCCAAGGAAGCTGAGAGGATAGGTCTAGTTAGCAAGGTTGTTCCAGCAGAGGAGCTGGAGGAGACTGTTGATGAGCTTGTTGGAAAGTTGAGAGAGAAGAGCCCTGTGGTGCTCAGGCTAGCCAGAAGGGCGATCTATCGGGCGTTTGACCAAGACTTCAGGGAAGCGCTGGCTAATGTGACTGATGTTTATTTAGGTTCGCTTATGAAGACTGAGGATGCTGTCGAAGGTCTGAGGGCTTTTCTTGAGAAGAGGAAGCCTATTTGGAAGGGAAAGTGAAAGTAGATAATCCCTCGGGACCTTCACACACGAGTAGGCTCTAGATCCTATCTCTGATATGATCCAAATAGAAACTTGTGGCTTGGTCAGTTTGCAGTATGCTGAAGAATGAGACTTCTACGCTACTCTTCTTCTGCTTTTTCTTCTTCCTCTTCTGCTTCTGCCTTCTCTTCAGCTCCTCCCACGACTTCTCCCTCGGCGAAGCGTCTGCTTATCCTCGTTATCTTTATCCGCACCTTGTCCCCTGGTTTCGTGTCTGGGACGAAGGTTACGAGCCCTTGGATTCTTGCTATGCCCTCGCCTCGACGGCTTGTCTCTTGTATCTCTACATCATATTCCTTTCCCATTTCTACGGGTTTTGGAGCGAATCGTGGGCCTGATCGCCCTCTTCTTTCATATCGCATCTTTTCACCTCACTTCATTTAACAAAACTTTATGTCGCTTTTGATGGGTACTATGTCACGTTCAGTTTTCCGTATCTTCCCACGTTGAGTTGAATCTCATCTCTAAAGGAGGTCACGTATCCATTTTGGATTTCGATTGTATCGTTGACGTTGACTTGGTCGATTTGCTCGTTCCACAGTGTTAACTTGATTGTGCCAGTTTCATCGCTGATCACGGTGTCGGCAACGTTATGTGTGGTGTTCTTGGTTCTCGAATGAACCTCGCGTGGGTCCGACTTTTCGATTACCTTTGCAACGACATTTACCCTTTTCATTCCATCCCTTAGTTCTCTAATTTTCATCTCGATCCTCCACTTCGTTCAGTTTCTCCGCGAGGACGAATCTTCTCTCAACTCTTGTGATCTTGACCTTCACACGTTGCCCAACTCTGGTTTTCGGTACAAAGATCGGAAAACTTTGTATTCTTGCTATCCCATCTCCTTCACTGCTTACGTCGCTGATGAACGCGTTGATCTCTTGTCCTTCTTTTATCGGAGGGGAAGAAGGTAATGTTGAATAAAATTCTTGGTTTTCGAATCTTCTCCCCTTTCTTTCTGGGCGTCTCGTCCTTTCCTGAAGCTTCCTCGGCATCTACCTCTTCGTCCCGTGTCGCGGAACTGGCTTCTAAACAGAACAGGCAGCGCTACAATGTGTTGCGTAGTTCGTTTAGTATGCCAGTGATGATGAAGGGTTATTGATGTCCGATATAAGCTTTGTTATGTTCGTAGATTATGGTAGTCACCGTGTACGCCATAGTTCCAAGGCGTCTAAGCATATATGAGGGAAAGGAAATTCTATAACTGACATCTCCATTTTGTGTTATGAGAAGTCTGGGGTTTACACATGGGACGAGCAGAGCGATGCCCACGATGCGGGAGTAAGAAGATAAAGCAGGACCCTGAGACAAAGAAATGTCGGGTCTGCGGATTCGAATGGAGCGGACGGGTGAGAAAGAAGTCTGCAAAGAAGGATAAGGTGAGATTTCGATAGGAGGCGACTGCCGTGCCACGTCACGGAGGAATGACAAAGAAAACGAAGAAGAGGAAACAGAAACGCGCGAAACGAAAGAGACGAAGATCAAAACGGTAGCTAAGGTTAGAGTGTGCTATCGCAGATGAACTATAAGCTATCCGATATCATATAAGCTTGTTTCTGGTCTACTAATTATCTGGGGAAAGAGCTACAGAATCGGTGGTGTGATAAAAGTTGGGGATTTATCGGGTTTGGTTACCGACATAAGCCTCCGAACTACAAAGCTTAAGACGTATGATAGAAACGAGATAATCGTCCCAAATTCTACCCTTTTGAAACAGAATATAATCAATGCCACTGGAGGCAAGAAAGAGACCGTAGCATCCATCATCACCTGTATCAACTACATTTTCGATGTTGAACAAGCAAAAAAGGCCATGGAAAACGTCATTAGAAATCACCCAAACGTAATAATCGACGAAAAGAGAAGACGAGAAGTAAGGTTTATCGTACGAAATAAGGAGTGGACCACAGAAATAGAATCGTTATTTTGGATAAACGACCCCGAGAACGATGAATTCATCAAGTCCAAGATCACAGAATCGATAAAAAGAAACTTGATGAAGAAAACATACTGCCACCAATCCCTGGAATCATGAGGAAAGAATTCTTGGAAAGCAGGAAATGAGTCCTCAAGCGATATACAGATTTGTTGAGAATCAACTCTTTTTTTAGTAGCTACTCTTAAATGGATGCCATCCTTTGGCAATCACGAATGCAAAAGGCGAGACATTAGTGATCATTGAAGCAAGAAACCTGACCTACACCTATCCTGGCAGAAACGAGCCTTCACTCCTAAAGGCGTCTCTAGCCATCGAAAAAGGGGAATTCGTAATCCTCACTGGCCCGAGCGGCTGCGGAAAAACGACCCTCTGCCGATGCTTCAATGGGCTCATCCCCCACTTCTACAGCGGGAAACTTGAAGGAGACATCACAGTCGCAGATCTCAAAGTGTCAGACCACTCAGTCTACGAACTTGCCAGACATGTCGGCTTAGTATTTCAAAACCCAGAAAATCAGCTCTTCGCACTTTCCGTCGAAAAGGACGTCGCCTTCGGGCTTGAAAACTTAGGACTGCCCAGAACAGAGATGAGGAAACGAGTTGACTGGGCTCTCCAAATGACGGGTATACAAGACCTCCGTGAAAGAGCCCCACACGAACTCTCAGGCGGGCAGCAACAGCGCGTTGCCATAGCCTCCGTCCTCGCCATGAAGCCTCAGGTCATGGTTCTCGACGAGCCAACTTCATTCCTCGATCCGTTAGGCGCCCAAAAGATCTTTGAGGTGATTAATGATTTGAACAAGAAGCTGGGCATAACGGTCATTCTGGTGGAGCATAGGTTAGACTTGGCCTCAATATACGCTAACCATGTTATCGTCTTAGATGAAGGAAGAGTTGTGTTAGACGGAACGCCTGAAGATGTTTTCGGCTCTAAGAGGGCTCGCTTGATCGGCGTCGGCATCCCAAAAGCGACTAGACTTTTCCAGGTCCTACGAGAAAGCGGTGTACATCTAGAAAGAGTTCCATTCAATTCCCAAGAAGCCTCCCAGCTTCTGCAGGGGGTTCTGATTCATGATCGAGGTTAAGGACGTCCACTTCACCTATCCAAATAATGTGGAGGCTCTAAAAGGTGTCTCTCTTACAGTTCGAGACGGCGACTTCATTGCTATCATGGGTCAGAACGGGGCTGGAAAAACGACGCTTGTCAAACATTTCAATGGACTGTTGAAGCCAACCAATGGAGCTGTTGTTGTTGACGGAGTTGACACGCGCAAAGAGAGCGTAGCTAGGCTCTCCCGAAAGGTAGGATTTGTCTTTCAAAATCCTGACAATCAACTCTTCTGTGAGACTGTTGAGGAGGAGGTTGCTTTCGCCCTTCGAAACTTCGGTTTCAAGGAGAAAGTCATTGAGAAGAGGGTAGAGTGGGCTATCAATCTTCTTGGATTAGCAAAATACCACAAGACTTCTCCGTTCATGTTAAGTGGCGGAGAGAGGAAACGGGTCGCTTTAGCTTCAGTTCTCGCTTGGAACCCTGACGTGGTCATTCTTGACGAGCCCACAATCGGTCAGGACTATCAACAGAAGGAGAAACTGCGGCAATTCATCGTTCAGTTGAACGCTCAAGGAAAGACAGTGGTAATTGTCACGCACGATGTTGAGTTCGTAGCTGAGTGTAATCCTCGCGTCGTATTGATGGCTCACGGCAGAATTGTAGCTGAAGGGGATGCAAAACATCTTCTTACAGATCCCAAAAAAGTTACAGAAGCTTCTATCGTGCCTCCACAGATATCACAGATATTCATGGGTCTTACGGATCTCGGGTTGCCAACTGATGTTATTGATGTCTATGAGGCTAGGGATATCTTGCTGGAGTTCTTGGAGGATCGCTCATGAGTGTCTTTGAAGGCTTCAGATTTAGAAGGGTTTTCTCGCCTGTCCATCAGTTGGATCCAAGAGTCAAATTCTTCTACGTCTGCGCCATCTTCGTGATAGCAGTCTTGTTCAACCAGTTACTGCCTCTCATCCTGCTATTCTTCATCCAACTCCCGTTCGTTCTCCTGGCTGGCGTTCAAAGAGAATGGGTTAGATCCCTGAAAGGGGCTTCATTCCTCGCAGTCATGATCTTTCTTTTCAATTTCGTCTTCACATATTTCTATAGAGAGTATCCCAAGTTCCCCCCATCCTCACAACTGATAGAGTACGCGCTTGCAATGACGCTTCGTTTCCTTGTACTAGTTGAATCCTTCTCCGTCTTCTTCCTCACAACCTCTCCAGACCGTTTAGGCTTAGCTTTGGAACAGAGCCACGTGCCGTACGAGTTTTGCTTCGCCTTCACAACAGCGGTTCGCTTCGTTCCAGTCTTAGCTGAGGAGGCACAGACGATTATGGACGCTCAGAAGGCTAGGGGGCTGGAGCTTGAACGTGGGAACTTCATAAAAAGGATCAAAAATTACATTCCAATCCTTATCCCTCTCATTGTAAGTGCCATCCGAAGAAGTCTAGAGCTTGCTGAGGCTATGGAGTCACGGGCCTGGGGAGCAACCGACAAACGTACGAACCTTTACGTGTTGAAGGTAAAGAGGGGAGACTACATTCTCGTCACAATTTCTGTTGTTATGCTCATTCTGGCTGCCTACATCTGGCTTTTTATGCGATACCAGATTCCGTCGTTAACGGCTTTGCTAACTGCCTAGCATGTTTCTTGTAGAATCTGAGAGAGATCATCACATCACAAAGTTAATAGGTTAGCCTTTTACTAGCAATGCTAGTTCATTCAACGGAGGAAGTACAATGCCCAGGTTCCGACAGACTGGCGACATCCTAAAGCTGATGCGCAAGAAAGAGGATATTCGAGACATAGGCATAATAGCCCACATCGACCACGGCAAGACGACCATGACCGACTCTCTGCTTGCCGAAGCTGGACTTCTGTCGCCAAAGATAGCTGGTGAAGCGAGAGCTCTCGATTATCTAGAGGAGGAGCAGAAGCGCGGCATCACGATAAAGACAGCCAACATCTCTCTTCTACACGAGATCGAGGGCAAACCGTACGTTGTTAACCTAATCGACACACCTGGGCACGTTGACTTCACGGGCAAAGTGACACGAGCACTGAGAGCCATCGACGGCGTCGTCGTGGTTGTAGACGCTGTTGAGGAGGTCATGGTTCAGACAGAAACCGTAACGAGACAGGCGCTCGAAGAAAGAGTCAAGCCTGTTCTGTTCATCAACAAGGTCGACAGGCTAATCAGAGAATTGAAACTGAACCCAGACGAGGTTCAAAGCAAACTCTACAGAATAATCCGAGACTTCAACAACTTAATCGAGCTGTACGGAGAGCCAGAACACAAGAAGATGTGGAAAGTGGACGCGGCAAAAGGAACAGTCGCCTTCGGCTCCGCGCTTCACAAATGGGGTTTCACGGTAGACATTGCCAAAGAGAAGGGGATGATGTTTAAGGACATCGTGGATGCTTACAAGGAGGAACGGTGGCAGGAACTCCCGAAGAGTCTCCCGTTACATAATGCTATACTAGGTATGGTCGTTAAAAATCTTCCAAACCCTGTGGATGCCCAGAAGTACAGGATTCAAAAGATCTGGAGGGGTGACATAAATTCTGAGATAGGGCAGGCGATGCTCAAATGCGACGACAACGGACCAACCGTCATATGCTTAACATCAGCGCAGATGGATCCTCACGCTGGACTTGTTGCTACAGGACGGATGTTTTCTGGCTCCATACAGGAGGGTGATCAGGTTTATCTCGTCGGGGCAAGGAAAGACTACAGAGTTCAGCAAGTATCCATGTATATGGCTGCCTTCAGAGAGGTTGTAGACCGAATCGTTGCGGGAAACATATCCGCCCTACTTGGACTCGACCTTGCAAGAGCAGGCGAAACACTCGTCGACATAGAACATAAAGATCTTATGGTCCCCTTCGAGCGCATAAAATACGTGTCCGAACCTGTCGTTACAATAGCCATAGAACCAAAACATCCGAAGGAACTACCTCGCCTCGTCGACCTCATGCATCGCCTCTCCATCGAGGACCCAAACCTCGTGACCACGATAAATAAGGAGACAGGCGAATACCTTCTCAGCGGGATGGGAGAACTCCACCTAGAGATCGCCGTCAAGTTCCTCAGCCAATACGGAGGAGGACTAGAGATTCTCACGTCTCGTCCAATAGTAGTCTATCGGGAGAGCGTCGCCGGACAAGGTGTTGTAGCGATGGCGAAGAGCCCGAACAAGCACAATCGATTCTGGATTCAGGTAGAGCCACTCGGACAAAAGGTTCTGAGCATGATCGAGGAAGGAGAGATAGACGAGTACATGGGACGAAAGCAGGTAAGCACAGTACTACGCAAAGAGGCTAACTGGTCCACGGATGAAGCGAAGAACGTTTGGACAATCGAGGAGCACAAAAACATTCTGATTGACTTAACAAAAGGAATACAATACCTCAGAGAAGTAAGAGACATGATAATCGCAGGGTTCAGATGGGCCTGCCAAAACGGCCCGCTTTGTGAAGAGCCCATTCGAGGTTTGAAGGTGAAACTGATGGATGCTAAACTGCATGAGGATCCCGTTCACCGTGGTCCAGCACAGGTCATGCCAGCCACACGAAGAGCCCTCCTAGGATCATTCCTCACAGCAAAACCAGTCCTCCTAGAACCGATTTACAAGATTGGCGTATCTGTGCCTGGACAATGGGTTGGAGAAGTGACGGGCATGGTGAACCGTAAGCGCGGCAGGATAGTATCCTCAGAACAAAAGGGACCCATTACCATGATCACGGGATACCTTCCAGTGGCTGAGACATTCGGCCTCTCCGCAGAGATGAGGTCGGCAACCTCTGGTCATGCCTTCTGGCAAACTCAATTTGACCACTGGGAGAAGGTGCCTGAGAACGTAGCGGTGGAGGTCATAAAGGCCACACGGGAGAGGCGAGGGTTATCGCCTGAGATACCCAAACCGAGCAAATTCATCGATGAAACCTAGGGCAATGGGCCTTCGCTATAACCATCTATTGTTCTTAACATAGAACAGACCGTTTTAATGCGTAGATATATACTGAAGGATAGCCCACATTGAGTAGGATTTGACTTGAGAAAATCATATTTCAGTCTTCTTTCTACCATATTCGTTTTACTGCTCTTGTCAACACTTCCTACAGCCTTGGCAGACAGAGGAATGATTCCCATAGAACCCGACATTTCGGTTTATGAACCTGGACAGAAAGCCATTGTTGCTTGGAACGGAGAAGAGGAGATACTTATCCTTTCAACAGATGTAAACGCAGGTGGGGACACGCACGTTCTCGAGATAATGCCTGTACCCTCTAACCCTAAAGCCATAAAGAAGGCAAGCTTCGAATCGTTCATCGCCATCCAAAATCTAATCTGGGAGCGTGCTCCTATGGCACTGGGACGTAGCTACAAGGGCAAGGATCAGACAGAAGGGGTGGAAGTGATGTTCCACGAGAAGATAGGTGCTCACGACGTCAGTGTGGTCAACGCAAGCGATGCCTTGGCGCTTACTGAGTGGGTGGAGGACTTCCTTGAAGCGAACGGGATAAGCCAAGAGGCATCCCTACAAAATTTCACGCCAGCGATAGAGGATTACATGGGTAGAGGCTTCCGCTTCTTCGTCTTAGACTTGATTGAGATATCATCTGAAGAAAAAAGCGTCGAGCCGATCCTGTACCGATTTGAGACCGAGTTCCTTTATTATCCACTGAAAATATCATCTCCAATTTCTGGAGACACCCGGATAACCCTGTTTCTTCTGACAAATGCCAGAATAAGCACTTCCGATTTTCCCTTCCTCTCGTCCTACTATCCACTGAGGATGGCGTACTATCGCACTGAACATTACCAAGCGCCAATCCAGTTCAACCTAACGAGCGGGGAACTGAGCATGATAGACCTTAGAACGGGCGAGTTGTTTGAGGATGGTGCGTGGCTGACTGTTCTTGAATATGAAGGACAGCTAAGTTTGCTGACAAGGGATCTGATGATGACAGAAGGGATCGCTGCGGGTTCTGATGATGTAAGCGATATGGGAAACATATTCTACATGCTTTTGGGAGTGTCTATCGGCGCAACCTGCATCTTCATAGGCGTAGCACTAGTTCTTCTGATAGTGCTCGTCGGAAAAGCCAAGAAACGAAAGATTTCTCGCTGAAATTTCACTAAACACTACGTTCTTTCAGAGTAAGCCAGGAGCCATCGCACGATGCTGAGTTTAGATGGCTGAAGCCCTCTCTGCAACAACCAAACTTCATGCCGTTCTCTTCAGCCATAGCTTTAACCTTCTTCATCAACTGATATCTCAGCTCTTCTGGCAGATAGAAGTACCTTGAGATTCTTTCTCCTTCTTCAAAGTAGAGCGGACGTAGCTTCTTGGCGACTTCTGGAAACGCTCTACGGAATCTTCTCCAGTTGTCGGTTCTCACTTTGTAGGTTGAGCTTGTTATGTGTGAAACCCCTATGGAAGCAAGTGACTGTATCAGCTTGTCTGGCTTGTCATTAAGGAAGGGTATTATTGGGTCGATTCTAACAGCCACAGGTATGTTGGTCTCAACGAGTGTTTCTATAGCCTTCAGCCTTTTAGAGGAGGCAGGGGCGCGAGGCTCCAGTCTCCTCGAAATCTTGTCACTATCAATCGTTATGCTGAACGCAACCATACACCTCATCTTCCTCAACAAGTCTATGTCTCTTGTCACAAGTGAAGACTTGGTGACTATCTGAATCCTACACTCATGCCTCGAAAGAATCTCCAAGCACTTTCTAGTCAAACCGTTCTTTTCCTCAAGAGTGGGATACGGGTCAGAAGAGTTTGATATAGAGATTAGCTCCCCTCTAAGCTTCCGAACCTCTCTTTCCAGTCTTGTGAGCACGTCCTTCTTTGGTCTGCAGTTGGAGAATTTTGGGATGTAGGACGACGCGTAGCAGTAGAGACATCCATGGTCGCAGCCGGTGTATGGATTGAAGCTTAGCTTTGGAGGGCATGTGCAGAGCTTAGACTTCCATGGATCAAACTCCGAAATCAGCATCGTAGAGACATATCGCATAGAGACTAATAAACTGGAGTTCTTGATGAATTGGAGTCTTAGGATTGTTGTTTCCAAGCGTTTGCTACAACGACTGGCGGATGTTCTTCTCCATGTTTCTCCAGCACCTCTAAGGCTTCAATCCATCTCTCTTTCAGGTCCACACGGTTTTTTCGTCTTTGATTTTCTCTATGAATTTCACTGGAAGATAAGCGAGGTAATTGGGCATGTCCACATCTACAAGCTTAACATCGACTTTAACAGCGCCAGCTTCTTCTATAATGCCTTTAAGGTCTTCTGGAGGAAAATAGTGCAGGTCTCCAAAATTTTCGCGTCCCAAGGCAAGGAAGACTGGTCTCCTAAGATCCTACATTCTCAAATGCGCCTTCTGAGCTTCGGTCTTGGCGATAGGCGAGCTTTCTGCGAGAAAAATCCTTTCCTTAGCCGCTCTAAGCATTTCTTTAACGGCCTCGACGATCGCTTCGCGGTTGTCAAAGCTTCTTGTTCCATGAACACATGCAACCAGATCGAAACATGAGTATGGGAAAGGCAGCTTTCTGGCATCCTCTTGGATAAAAATGATTCTACGCTGCAAACCACTAGCTTTAGCGATGTCCCAGAAGTTCTGCTCTTCTGCTGCTGGTTGCAGCAGAAGAGTGCTGCCATAATTACGCTGTGGGAAGGCGATATCTGTTTATTCTCTTCCTTGCAGGCCCATTTTGAAACCTTTGAGATTGGCTTCCTTTGTCGCTTCTGGAACAGTGGCTTGAATTGCCTTCATGGCTGATTCTTCGCTTATCATACCAGTTATCTTCGTTAGGGCACCTAACATGACAACATTAGCATAGATTCGTGACTTCAGCTCAGTCTCGGCAGTCTTGGTTGCTGGAACCATGAAAATCTTGGCTTTCATCTTCGGTATCTTCTTTACCATGTCCATATCCACCAAGAGAGTTCCGTCACCTTTCAGATGCGTATCTAGGGCGTTTTGGCTCATCGCCACTAAAACATCGCACTTCCTAACTTTCGGAAAGCCAATCTTCTCATCTGAGATGATGACCTCACTTCTGGCAGCGCTTCCCCTAGCCTCAGCTCCGTAGCTCTGTGTCTGAACCGCGTGTTTTCCGTCATAGACGGCAGCCCTTCCTAGAATCTCTCCAGCTAGAACAACGCCCTGTCCCCCCAGTCCGCTTATTCTTATCTCAACTCGTTTAGGCACTCTTCTTCGCCTCCCGTATAACATCGTAAACTGTGTCAGTAAGTGTTGGAAGCTGCCGATGAACGAATTCTCCAACAACAATCTTTCCCATCAATTCTTCTTCAGCTGTTTCCTCGGCTTCTTTGAGTGTTACAGAGTTTTCCTTGAACCACCGAAGCATGTCTGCTGCCGTCTTCAATCCCACTCTTCTTCCGAATGCTGTTGGACACTGACTGACTGCTTCAATGAATGCGAAGCCCTTCGTTTTGAGAGCTTTCTTAACGGCTTCCTTAAGTTCATCCATGTGAACAGTTGTCCAGCGGGCTGCGTAGCTTGCCCCGGCTGTGGTTACGAGGCGTGTTGCGTCCAAGGGGTATTCATAGTTTCCGTAGGGGGTGATTGTTGTTTTTGCTTTGAAGGGTGTGGTGGGGGCGACCTGTCCACCGGTCATTCCGTAGATCATGTTGTTCACCATTATAACTGTGATATCGAGATTTCTCCTTGCAGCATGGATGAGGTGGCTGAGTCCTATTCCAACTAGGTCACCGTCTCCACCGAAGACAACAACATTGAGGTCTGGGCGGAGAATCTTCACTCCCGTCGCGAC
This sequence comes from Bathyarchaeia archaeon, assembly GCA_046760805.1. Classification (GTDB taxonomy): domain Archaea; phylum Thermoproteota; class Bathyarchaeia; order Bathyarchaeales; family Bathyarchaeaceae. Next base: position 17,048 of record JBHIEV010000010.1, on the reverse strand, counting down.
TGGTATGCTCCTGCCGTGGGTTGTGTGGATCGAGTCGGCTTTGAAGTATGGAGATGGAATCCAAGATGCGCATCCTATTCCGCTGCAGAAGACAAACTTGCGAAGGTCTTTGTATCCTAATTCGTGGACGGCCCTGAGGAAGCAGTTCATGACTGTAAGGCCACCGCAGCCTTGGCAGAATGGAAGCTTGATGTATCTTAGATAGTTTCGAGCAGAAAACCTTTCAGTCAAGGCGTCTCATCCTCCTCGCGATCTCCGCCAGCTGTTCCTCAGGTGTTATCATCTCCCCGCCGCCTATCTTGTTTATGGGAAAGACTGGAACAGCGCCTTCTACAGCTCTTTTCACCTCATAGAAAAGCTGCTTAAGATTCATCTCTGGCACAAACAGCGCCTCGGCAGTCTGAGCCATCTCTTGAATAGCTCGGTCTGGGAAAGGCCATACAGTTTTCACTCTGATGAATCCGACTTTGATACCCTTATTTCCTGCAAGTTCAACCGTTTCATAGGTTGCGCGGGATGTGCAGCCGAGAGAGATTATGCCTGCTTCGCAGTCTTCCATGTTGTAGCCTTCGTAGTCGATGAGTTGGTCTCTGTTCTTCTCTATCTTACCTACCAGTCTCTCCACGAGTTGGTGGTGAACTGTCGGGTCTGCTGTGTAGCGGTGTCCGATCTCGTTGTGGGTTGAGCCTGTCACTGGGATGTTGTAGCCTTCGCCCACCGCTGGCATGGGCGGTATCTCTTGGGAGCCGAAGAAGGCGGTTTGTGTCTTTTTCGGTTTTTTCCTGTTGATGATTTCTATCTGGTCTGGCGGAGGTGTTGTGATTTCTTCTCTCATGTGGGCGATGATTTCGTCGGCAAGCAAGACTACTGGAGTCCGATATTTTTCGGCTAGGTTGAAGGCTCTGATTGTTAGGTCGTGCATTTCTTGGACGGAGTTTGGTGAGAGTGCTATCGCTGCATGATCTCCGTGGGTTCCCCATCTTGCCTGCATCACATCTCCCTGACCACATTTCGTAGCTTGGCCTGTGCTGGGTCCTGCCCGTTGGATGTCTACGATTACGCAGGGGGTTTCTGTCATGAATGCGTAGCCTATGTTCTCTTGCATGAGGCTGAAGCCTGGGCCTGACGTGGCTGTCATGGCTTTTGCTCCTGTCCAGCTTGCTCCTATGACTGCGCCTAGTGAGGCTATCTCGTCTTCCATTTGTATGGCTATTCCGCCTGTTTGGGGGAGTCTTTTTGCTAGGTGTTCGGCTATTTCTGTGGCTGGGGTGATGGGGTATCCTGCGAAGAATTTGCATCCTGCTGCTATGGCTCCTTCGGCGCAGGCTTCGTTTCCCTGCCAGAAGTACGTGTCTGGTGGCATTGTCTTGGTCATGGGTGTCTCCTTCTTTTGTGATATGTTGGTTTGGGGTTGATGATAAAGTCTGTGTCTGAGAGACGGGAACTCACACATAGGCACCGGCCTAGACCTAGGTCTACTATACAATCCAAATAGACGCCAAATAGAAACGTGCTTCAGTAACCGCTTTCTCGTTAATGTCTGTTGTTAGGGCGTTGGTCTACGGCTTCTGGAGATGATCTTGACTGGAAGCGAGAACTTGGATACGTCTATGGGTGCTGGGCCTAGCACTTCTACACCAACTATCTCCTTTTTTTCGTTTAAATCGAGAATCAGATTGTCTGAGACGGGTTCGCTCTCCACGACCCTGCCCCTTTTCAATCGGATGTAGAGGGCGTTGCAGCTTGGGTCATACTCTAGTAAAGCCAAGTCTCCTTAGCCTCCTCTCGTCAACCCATAATACTGTAATCACTTCTATTTCTTCATTTTCCTTTTCGTATACAACAACCAATTCCCTCTCTTCAATCCTTTTATATGCAGCAAGTCGACCGTATCTAACAGAAACAACCTCGGCTGGACTCGCAGAACTTCGCGAACCTGCATCTCCGAAATGCCTCGATCTTACATCCTCCGTTTGGCGTGTGGCTTGATTGATACACCCATTCAAAGTCATTCCTTACGAAACTAAGACAAGTCAAATGCCTATAAGATTTGTTAAGCGTTAGCAACAACCAGCCCAGTAGTCTCTTTTCTGGCTCTAAGTCTCCGATATGAGGTAATTGGGCTTCAAATATGTGATTGTCTGTTGGAAAAGCTGTTTGACAGCCTTATGGTCATAAAGGTTGAAATATTATTTGTTTGATTCTATGTTGTGTGTGCGGTCGTAGTCTAGTCTGGTTAGGACTTCGGCTTCCCGAGCCGATAACCCGGGTTCAAATCCCGGCGACCGCACCAAATTCCAAGAGTCTTTGAAGAACAAGGTTTGAATGCATTCAATTTGAGGATGCGCAATGAGCTCCCCATATCTATCTCATAATTTCACCATACTCTTCGTAGGGCATTATTGAAAGGTGTTTCATTAAACCCATAAATCCCTTCAAAATTGTCTGTTCTTTGTGGAATTCTTCATGTGCCCGTTTGCTTGTCCAATATGTCAACATTACGTATCTAGTTGGTTTGACATCGATATCTTCGTATGTGCCTTGAAGCCCGCTTCCTCCATACGAAATCGTTGAGACTTTGAATATCTTTGAGCCAAGAAAACCTTTCATTCCAACGGTCAAGCGGCACAACTCCTTAACTTCCTGCTCAAACACTTCTTCCCGACCAAGCTTCACCGAAAGGTAATTTAGAGCACATATTATCGGCCTCCCTTCTTTCTCGTATTTGTCAAGTTCTTCTTGCGGAATCACAGCGGCTTTGATTCCTCTCTCGACTACGTATTCAACAGCCATTCTCGCCCTTCTACCAGTGTCACAGTAGAAAAGAACCTCCTTGTCTTTCAAGAAGTCGATGTAATACTCCAGATCGAAGAGAGGAATGTTTAAGGATCCTTTTAGATGGCTTTTGAAGTATTCTTCTCTACTTCTCACATCCACTATCAGACTCGTCTGAATCCCTTTTTTGATAATAATCTTGTAGTTTTCTATTAAGAGTTGCCGCTACTGGCTCTCGAGAGAGTTGGGAATCTTGTATATGATTATGGCTTCTCAGTGTAAATAAACTGAGCCAAGCGGCAGAAAAAGAGGGAACAGGTATGTTGAGCTGTCCTATTCCACAGTTTCAATTGATAATTCAACTTCTACAGGTATTGGTTCCTTGAATATCGCTACCACTGGGCAGTTTGCTTCAGTTCTCCGCCAGATTGCCTCAACCAACTGCTTTCTTGCCTTCGCGGAAACGTTCACCTTGAGTTTTGCACCAGTCAGCTTTGGTGAGTCTGCTGGTTTTTCTGCTTCTGCCACGACTTCAAGTTTTTGAATCTTAATTCCGCTCTGCTTAGCTACGTCTGCAAAAATGGTAGCGGCACAGTCCGAGAAGGCCATGATTGCTAGTTCCAATGCGGTGGGTCCGGTATCGTTTCCTCCCTTTGCAGTAGGCAAGTCGCATACGATGGTGTGAGTTCTGGAGTTGTCTACCAACGTACGTACGTTCTCTACAAGTTTAGTTGTCCCCTTAATCTTTGGCATTGAACCTCCTCCTGGTGAATCTTTTTTATCGTTTGAGACTGAACATCACTGCATATACGTTTTGTGGCGTGCATAGTACATACCCTGCTTAAAATATGGCATAATATTTGCCATGCTGTCTGATGCTCGCGGATATAGAAATGAGAAAAAATGATTCTCTTAAGGAATGTGTCACTAGGAATAGATTTCAAAGGAGCCGAGAGGTTCAAAATCGTTAAGAAATACCTCGGACTAAAACACAGACACTAATCATTAGAGCCCTAATCTCTTAGAAACACAGCTCTTAGAACAAAGTCGTCAAACTCAACTTGCTAGAGAAGCCAAAGCTAGGGAGTGGTTGGAAAAAGGCGAGTATAGGAGCCCCATGTAAAACTGTACACACGCTTACTTTGACTGAGCAAGTTCCCTAACCTTTCTCAGGTTCTCAATGTCGCTTCTCCGTTCGTCTATAGGAGTTTCCAGAATCAAAGGTGGCTGTCCAAACGTGCTGTGAAGGATGTTTCTGAACCCTTTCTCCCCAATCTTCCCCATTCCAATGTGTTCATGTCTGTCTATCCTTGAACCGAGACTTCCCTTAGAATCGTTCAGATGAACTAGCATAAGCTTTCTAAGGCCTATCGTCTCGTCAAATCTCTCCAGGATATGCTCAACCGCTCCCCGCGAAACCAAGTCGTAGCCAGCCGCAAACGCATGACATGTATCAAAGCACACGCCGACACGCCCTCTTTCCTGAATTCTAGAAGCGATGTATTCTATGTCCTCAAAGGAAGACCCCATACTGTTCCTGGTCCCGGCAGTGTTCTCCAAAAGAAGAACCACCTCGTTCTCCACTACAGAAAAAGCATCATTGATCGCATTCACAATCCTCGTGAACCCTTTCTTCTTCCCATACCCAAGGTGGCTGCCCAGATGGGTCACCACATACGGAACTCCTAGTTCAGCAGCCCTGCGCAACTCATCCTTCAGAGCTTGAGCTGACCTTCGATAGACCTCATCCTTCGGAGAGGCGAGATTCAAAAGATAAGGCGTGTGAATGAAGACAGGCCAAACTTCGCTTTCCCTCAACTTCGCTCTAAAACTTTCAACCTCTGCACCGTCTAGACTCTTCAATCGCCATCCACGAGGGTTCCGAGAGAACATCTGCAGAGTGTTGCAACCCCGCTCAACAGCCCTGTCGACCGCCCTATCAATTGACCCTACAATCGACAAGTGAAGACCCAGCCTCATTCTGCATTCTCCTCGTGGCTAGACTGGTGGTCTTGTTTCTTTTCTCTCCAAGAGTGGCAAACTCATCCACTTCTTGAAGTCAGGGCTTGGCAGCTCTGTCTCAAAGAGTTCTCTTCTATGACATTCTAATAGGTTGTTTTCCTTCTTCAGGAATTCGGCGGCTGTAAGGACGCTGTGGCCTGCATTGAATGCAGTGTGAAAGATTGACTGGCAAGCCTCTCTCCATCCTTTGTCTCTGAGAATGTGATGTTCCAAGATCGTTGTCGGAATGTTCTTCACCAGTTCCTCCAAGTTCTTCATCCCCTGCTGAATGCATGTTTCATCCACTTTAAAGCCTGCCAAATACAGCGGGGGTCCGCCGATAATCAGCAGATCTGGAGCCTCTGCAAGTATCATTTGCACCGTTGGACTATGCATCGGTCCTTCCACGTCAGAGGCAACTAACATCCTCTCCCCACCATAATCGATGGTTGTCATGAGTACCCAGCCAAGGGAAGTGTTCTCAATTCCATGAAAAACAGGTTGAGAAAACTTCAGCTTGGTGTCTCCGAACTCGAAGGTTCTGCCGTCTGCTGTCTCTACCTGTCTTGCGTGCTTTCCAGCGGTCCTTCTGAACATCCAACCTCGCCTTCTCTGACTATGGTTTATCTTTGATCGGTGGTTCTTCGCTAGAACCGTGTTTCCCTCGTAGATCCTTCTTGCAATCTCTGCGGATGACCAGTTGCAGACCCAGTCTGTGAAGGAGGGTGTGTGATGGTCGAAATGGTAGTGGCTTACTGTAATAACATCCGCCTTCTCGGCGGCTCTAGAGATTCTTTCTCTGCACTCTGCCAATGCTTTATACTCTCTTGGATGCGGTGGAAGGCCCCAGCGGCTTGGACCCAGGGACGCTCCTGCATCCAATAGAATCTTTACGTCTGCAGTCTCCACATAGGTGCACATGGATCGAACGCCTAGACTTTCTGCAGCTAGTGGAGTGACCTTGACTTTCTTTAACATCTCTCTTCAACACTTTTACAAGGCTATATGTTTTTATGTTGGATTTTCATTAATGTTGTGTGGTGGGCAATGACGACTCTGGCCCCGCTGATTTGATGATATGGATCTTGAGTGCGAGAGCCCACCAAACCTCAATTCTGAAAGCAGAACATAAAGAAAAATCTTATTAGGAAAGCCTTGATTACATTTCAAAACCATTTAGGTGATAATAGAAATGGAACCAAAGGTAGCGATCAACGGGTTCGGAAGGATAGGAAGACTCCTATACAGAGCAGCCCTAGAAACCAAAGCTGACATAAACTTCGTAGCAGTAAACGACCTGACAGACGCAAGAACACTAGCACATCTCTTACAAAACGACACAGCCCATGGCAAAGCACCCTTTAATGTAAGCGTCAAAGACGACACAATCATCGCGGGCGGAAACAAACTCAAAGTCCTAGCACAACCAGATCCCACAAAACTACCATGGAAAGATATGGGTGTATACCTAGCTGTGGAGTCGACCGGAAGATTCAGAAAGAAAGAAGACGCAGCAAAACACTTAACAGCTGGAGCCAAGAAGGTGCTAGTCTCTGCTCCAATGAGCCCCGCCCCCAGCGCAGATCTGACTGTGGTCTTGGGCGTAAACGATGATAAATATGACCACAAAAAACATAACATAATCTCATTAGCGTCATGCACCACAAACTGCATAGCACCTGTAGCAAAGGTGCTGAACGACAGATTCGGCATCAAAGCTGGCCTCATGACAACTGTTCATGCAGTCACAAACGATCAAAGACTCCTCGACATGCAACACAGAGACCTCCGGCGAGCTAGATCAGCAGCCTTCAACATGATACCTACAACCACAGGAGCCGCCGTGGCAGCAACCTTGACGCTTCCCGAACTTGAAGGTAGAATGAACGGGATGGCTCTACGTGTCCCGATACCCACCGTCTCCATAGTTGACTTTGTGACAACTCTGAACAAGAAGGTAACCAAGGAAGAGGTCAACGCCGCGTTCAAGAATGCTGCCAAAAAGGAGCTGAAGGGCATACTTGATTACAGCGAAGAGCCACTAGTATCTGCAGACCTCATACACAATCCATACTCAGCAATTGTGGACGGTCTCTCTACAATGGTCATCGGGGACTTAGTCAAAGTACTGGCATGGTATGATAACGAGTGGGGCTACTCTGTAAAGATGGTGCGGATGATCGAGAAAATCTGCAAGATGGAATCCTCCTAGCCCAATAAGCACGCGCACCTCTGAACATTCTAAATTGTCCGAAAGTAGGTGGGAGAATGCCCAAGTTCTTAACCATAGACGACTTCAACTTCAAAAACAAGACAGCCTTAATCAGAGTTGACTTCAACTCGCCAATTGATCCAGAGACTAAGAAGATCATAGACGACACACGGATAAGAATCCATGGTGAGACCATCCGAGAACTCGCTCAAAAGGGCGCAAAAGTAGTGGTTCTGGCACATCAGGGCAGACCAGGAGATCCAGACTTCATACCCCTCAAACAGCATGCAGAAATCCTTGGCAAAGTGTTGGATATGCCGGTGAAGCATGTGGACGACGTCTTCGGAGAGAGAGCGCAAGGAGCCATCAAGAAACTAAAGCCGGGAGAGATTCTAGTGCTGGACAATGTCAGAAACTTCCCAAATGAGAGAAAAAAGGGAACACCCAAAGAACACTCAAAACAAGAACTCGTCCTAAAACTCGCTCCCCTTGCAGATGTCTTCGTGAATGACGCCTTCGCCGCTGCTCACAGAGCCCACGTCTCCATAGTAGGCTTCACTGCCTTGCTCCCCAGCGTCGCAGGGCGAGTGATGGAGAGTGAACTCAAGGCTTTAACGAAAGTCTTGGAGACACCCGAGAAACCGTGCGTCTTCATTCTCGGAGGAGCGAAGGCTGACGATTCTCTCGACATATCCCGATACGTGTTGAAGAACAACATTGCAGACCACGTCTTAACTGGCGGGGTCATAGGACATGTCTTTCTCGTAGCCAAGGGCTTCGACCTCGGCAAGCCAAACATGGACTTTCTAGAAAAGAAGGGACAGATGGGGCTCGTGTCTGGAATCCGGGAACTCATGGGGAGATATCCGAGAGAGATTGAGGTGCCCGCTGATGTGGCGGTTGAGGTTGACGGGAAGAGAAAAGAAATAGCAGTCACTGGGTTTCCCACAAACCACCCAATCTATGACATCGGGACGGAAACAACCGAGAAATACACCAAGATCATAGATAAGGCAAGAACCATAGTCCTCAGCGGTCCTATGGGTGTTTTTGAGAACAGGGAATTTTTGAAGGGAACCAAGAACGTTTTTGGTGCGGTAGCCGCCTCTAAGGCTTTTTCACTAGTTGGTGGAGGGCACACTGTGGCAGCCGTCGAAGAATTAGGGCTGGCGAAGAAAATGTCTTACGTGAGCACCGCCGGTGGAGCACTTATAGAGTTTCTGATGGGAAAGCAGTTGCCAGGCGTTATAGCGCTGGAAAAAGCAGCCGAAAGATAGCCTCAATGCGAACTATTCACTATCTCGAAGATGATTGGTGGCGTTAACGTCTTCGTCTCTAATTGAACCTCTAGCAGACCCTCTAAGAAACCGTTCAAGAATTTGTGATTGCCAATGAAGGGGGTCTTTATCACTAGGTATTTATCCCGCAGATAGAAGTCGCCGAAGCCCTGAACACGCAATCGCCTGAAGACATCAGCCCATCTCTCGCGGTCTGTGGTCTGCAGGCTTAGACTTGCCTCCATAGAGATTTTGGCGGCTTCACCTATTTTCTGGCCGACCTGCCGCCATTTTTCCTCTGGGATGAATTGGAGCATTATGTTTATGAACTCGACGTTTATGAATGCTACTCGGCTGATGCCGGAGTAGTATTCTCCAGGGTATTTCCAGTCATAGATGCTCATACTGCGGTAGACATCGAGCATCTTTGATATGAGTGATTTTATGCCAGGCTCTCTGCCTTCTTCAATGAGACTATCAATGTACTTGCGTTCCTCTTCATCTAAAATGATTGTAGTCCTCTTGACTGGATGTTCTTCCTGCATGTACGGGGCCTTCTTGCACTAAGCAATTACAGTAATAGGCAGCGTGCTATTAATATGTTTTTGAGCATACTTCATATGCCCGTCTCTCACAAATCTTCGTCCCTTAGGTTGCAGTTCCAGTATCTTGCTCCTTTCTGAAGAGGTGCAGAAAGAGAATCACGCCAGCCGTGAAGGAGGCTAGGCCTATGAGAAGGTAAAGAAAATAGGGAACACCGAATCTTTCAAGGATATACATCATATACGTAGGACCTACAAATGTAAGTAAGCCTGCAATGGCCATTAGAAACGCCCTGAAAATTCTTTCAGGAATCTTGAACATTTTCAATGACCTTTTCATATGTAACCCCCTCGGCGAAATTACTAGGCTGTACACTGTCTTTTAACATTTTTCTCTCAAACCCCCAAGTGATCTTCCTTCACTTCTATGCCGAGAGTTTTTAACAAGAACTTGAAGACGGAGAATGCGGCTCCTCGGTCCGCTGTAAGGCCCGTAGTTGCACCCAAAAGGCACATGCCCCTCAGTCCGCGTTGCTTCGCGAGTCCAAGCAAAAGCCCTGTAGCCCCAATTATTCTTCCCCTCTTGTAGAGCACCGCACTCTTTTCCATGATGTCTGCAGCAAGTTCTCGAGAGGTTGCGGCTACATAAACTTCTCCTTTAGGTTCCGGCGTTGGAACCCCTCCAATAGTCACAACAAATCTGCATCCATACTTTTCTGCAAAGTCTAGGATTTCACCGCATATCTGATAGTGTGCAGCCAAGTCGTCGACGGAGGGCTGAGTGTCTCCAGTTAATATGATGAAGTTCTTTTTGTCTGTTGAGGAGGCGTAAAACTCGTAGCGTGGCGGTCGGCAAAGTCCTTCCTTATTCACGATTACGTAGTCGGGGAAGGAGGGTGAGTACAATTCGGCGAAGCGCTTGGCACGGGTGAACTCGATCAGCAGGCGCACAGCAATCTTTCCAACGTTGCCAAATCCAGGAAGTCCTTCCACAAACACTGGAGACTCTAGCTTTGGATGAGACAAATGACGGAAATACGGTCTGTCCATTGTGACTCCACGGTTAGATGGTGTTAACGCTACAAGGTTTTCGTATGGTTCCTTTGATTAGGCTTCAAATATGCGTCGACCATATAAAAGCATTTAAGTGACTCTCTGTACAACAAAAATGTGGCGGGGGACATCGTAGCGAGAGAATCCTCCTATAAGGGTGGGGTAGCCAGGTGAACCCGCTGGGCTCATAAGCCTAGGTTGAGAGACCCAGAGATAGTGGTTTAACCGCCTCTAACGGTAGTTCAAATCTACCCCCCGCTACCAAAATGCTGGATTCTGGAAGTCGAAAGCCTACAAAAGTGAAGATCTTCTCAAATTCGATGCTAGATGTCAGTCGTGAAGTAGCCACTTAAGTGGAATGTCTTGATAGGTTCCATCAGGCAATGTCCTACGAATTGTAATTGGCAGAATTCCGCTCTCAAGCTCCCTTATGGCGATGTCAATGGGATTTGATACGTTTTCTGAGGGCTCCATAAGTGTGGGAGCGCCCATAGCTATCTGAAGGGCCCTAGCCCCAACTATCCGAGCCCTCTCAAAACGGGTGAGTTTGGGAGGCCCTATCAAAACCTCTCTTTCTTTGGTTGACGTTTTCCTAAAACTCCCCATCACCCATAGGGGCCCATTCCTGGGCCCGCACCTGGTGGCATTCCAGGTGCTCCTGGGCCTCCTGGAGGTGTTGGTGGAGCCTTCATCTTACCAGATGCTATTATGTCATCGATTTTTAGAATCATTGAGGCTGCTTCTGTGGCTGATTTGATTATCTGCTTCTTGACGGCAAGTGGTTCAAAGACTCCCACTTCTTTCATGTCTCGCACCTTGCCATCATGCACTTCCACCCCAGTCCACGTCTCTCCCTTTTCGTGCCGAGCTCGCAGTTCAGATATAATGTCGATTGGGTCAAGTCCAGCGTTCTCGGCTAATGTTATAGGGACGGATTCAAGTGCCTCTGAGAACTGAGCCACTGCAAGTTGTTCCCTTCCTGGGAGTGTCTCTCCATACTCCCTCAGTCTCCTCGCGATCTCCAGCTCGGGTGCTCCGCCTCCAGCCATTACCTTAGGTTCCTCAACGACATCACGTACAACGCAAAGTGCGTCGTGGATGGAGCGTTCAGCCTCGTCGACTATCCTTTCGGTTCCACCGCGTATGAGAATTGTGACTGAGCGTGCGTCTTTACATCCTTCGATGAAAGTCATCTTGTCATCAGCTATCTTTCTTTCCTCTACCAATTTGGCGTGGCCAAAATCGCGGGTCGTCAGGTCGTCTAGGTTTGTGATCACTTTTCCTCCAGTAGCCTTCGCAAGCTTCTCCATGTCCGACTTTTTCGCTCTGCGCACGGCTAGTATATTCTTCCTTGCTAGGAAGTGTTGGGCTAAATCGTCTATGCCTTTCTGGCAGATCACGACATTAGCCCCTTTCGAGATCAGTTTCCCAACCATCTCTCTTAGCATGCTCTCTTCTTGTTTCAGGAAGGCATCCATCTGCTCTGGGCTTTCAATATTGATTTTAGCGTCGAACTCCGTCTTCTCTATTTCAAGAGCAGTGTCGAGCAACACGATCTTCGCTTCTTCTACGCGTTCCGGCATGCCTGGGTGGACCACCTCTTTGTCTAGAACGATTCCGTTGATGAGTTTGGTATCTGTCAGCGCTTCGCCCGCTTTCTTCTCAACCTTGATGTCGTCAATGTCGACTTTGAATCCCTTTGTAGCCTTTTCGGCGACCTGCAGCACAGCGGAAGCAGCTATTTCCGCCAAATACTCTCTGTTTTCAGCTACAAGTTTGCTTGCCATGGCAGTCATGGCGACTTTCTTAAGGAATTTCTTATCCTTTGGCTTCACTGGTATGGCTATCTTCTCTAAGGTTTCGAGGGCCTTGTCCGCTGCCTTTCGATATCCGTCGATTATGACGGTTGGATGAACGTTCTTCTCGATGAGGCCCTCAGCTTTATCCAACAGTTCGCCCGCTATGATCACTGCGGTAGTTGTTCCGTCGCCGACCTCGTCGTCTTGTGTCTTTGCAACCTCCACCATCATCTTCGCAGCTGGATGTTGGATATCCATCTCATCTAGAACAGTGCGACCATCACTGGTGATTGTGACATCTCCGAAGCTGTCTACGAGCATCTTGTCCATTCCTTTCGGTCCAAGGGCGCTCTTCACAGCCTCAGCTACTATCCTGGCAGCCATTATGTTGGCGTGCTGAGCCTCCCTTCCTCTCGAGCGAGAGGCTCCTTCTCTCAATATTAGAACTGGAGTTCCAGCCAGTTCTGTGGACAAGTTCAAACAATCCTCCTTATTTTGCGAAACAGTAGAAAAAGGGTTCGAAATATAAGTGTTTCTGGTTAGCAGTTAGCAAAATTGGAAGCGGGCGTTGAGTGGAGCAGATGCTTATCCCTTTCTTTTTAAGTTTAACGCCGCTCTTTTGAGCCTCAACCTCCATGGTATTGCTCGCCCGAAAGGGATAGTTGCTCCCTTCCTTATTGCATTGACGATTTCGTTAAGCTCTGGATCGGCATTGATGAGCGTGTATGCGAAGCCTATTTCGGGTCCGTAGTGCGCGTCGCTTCCAGCGATTTGTGGAAGATTTAGGCGAAGGGCAAGTTTTCGGCTTAGTTGGGTTGAATAGAAGAAGGGGACGGTTGCTGAGTTAATCACTTCTATCGCATCAAGATCTAGGTTAACATCACTCGATCGCCAGCCTTTGAGGAAAGTGACAGGATGAGCCACCGCGGCTATTCCGCCAGCCTCATGGATCCTTTGAATAGTCTCGGAGCTACTCAGATTTGAGGGTATAGGCTTTGTTATGTTGAAGCCGAGCATGTGACCTCCCAAGGTGGTTACTTCGATTCCAGGGATGATGATCAGATCAGTCTTCTTGAAGAGTTTGAGTGCTCCGTCAACAGTGTCGTGGTCTGTGATGGCAACGCCGTCCAAGCCTTGTTTTTTTGCGTAGGCGACTACCTCTCTTGGGGCTGTTATGCCATCAGAGGAGTAGCAGGTATGAACATGGAGATCAATCTTTAGAACCAAGCTTTTCACTCAGTGTTGCCATGTCCACTTTGCTTAACCATGCATATGGGTTTGGGTTAGCCATTGCTCAATCTCAGCAGTTTTCCTCTCTCTTCCTTGATCTTCTCATCTTCCACTCTCTTGAACAGTATTCTCGGTTTGTTGATTCTGTGCCCGCTCTTCATGGCTAGTCTGGATGCTGAGTCCCATCTTTGCTTGTGAACAGATTTTTGCAGGTTCAGCTGTTTCCACAATGTTCCTGTTGAAAAGGGAAGGTAGGGTTCGAGTAGAATGGCTAGACTTCTTACAGCATTAATGCATAGATACAGACAGGTTTTTGCGTGTTCTTTGTTAGACCACGGTTCTTTCTTTTGAAAATATTGGTTACAAAACTTCGAGAATTCTAAGATTCTTCTCAACCCTCTACCTAGCTCTATTTTCTCCAATTCCTCGCCAACCACGCTAGCTACTCCCTTGATTTCTTCTTCGAACTCGCTGTCTAATGCATCGTACTTCCCAGGCGCGGGCACTTCTCCATCATAGTTTGACCAAATGAAGGTCAGTGTTCTGTGAATGAAGTTTCCGATGTTTGCGATTAATTCATTGTTTATTCTCGCCTGAAAGTCTTCCCAGTCGAAGTTGACGTCTGAAGGGCTGTAGGGGGCGACTATTGCCAAGTAGTGCCTCAGGTAGTCGGCTGGAAACAGGTTTAGAAAGTCCCTCAAACTAACATACCACCCTCTGCTCTTGGAGAATTTCTCTCCGTGGAGCAGCAGATGCCCTCTTGTGGGGATGAAGTCTGGAAGTCTGAACTCTTCCACGCCGAGGCGCATGGCTGGCAGGAACAGGAAATGGTGGTATACGATGTCTTTCCCTATGAAGTGGTAGATTTTTGAAGAGTTCCAAAACTTCTTTCCATCAATCCCGTTTTCTGAGCAGTATTTTAGTGCGGTCGAGATGTAGCACAGGTGATTGTCGAACCAGTTGTATAGGACTTTTCCCTTTGCTTCCTCCAGTGGAATGGGGACGCCCCAAGGAATGTCTCGAGTGATGTCCCAGTCTCTCAGTCCTTCCTTGACCCAGTTCAGAACGTAGTTCCTTACTTCTGGTTGTAGATTCTCGTTTTCTACCAACCACTTTTCTAGTTTGCTGGAAAATTTGGAGAGTCTGAAGAAGTAATGGTTGCTTTGCTTTTTTGTTGGTTTTGCGCCACAGATTGCGCAGTGCGGCGCTTTAATCTCTCCAGGGATAATGATTTTGCCACACTTCTCGCAAACGTCTGAGTATTGGTCTTCGGCGTTGCAGTAGGGGCATGTGCCTATTACATATCGGTCTGGCAATGCCTTCTTGCAATTCTCACAGTATGGCTGTAGTACTGTCTGCTTGAAAATGAAGCCTTTTTCTCGTAGTTTTTTGAAGAAATACTGTGTTAGTCTTATGTTTTCTTCAGAGCTTGTTTTGTCGAAGATGTCGAAGGAGATTCCTAGGTCCTTGAAGTCTTGGCTGTCTATTTTGTGCCAGTGGGCCACAAATTCTTCCGGAGTCTTTCCTTCTTTTTCGGCTTCGATCAGAATCGGGGTTCCGAAGTCGTCCGTGGCGCAGACGTAAATTGCGTTGTGTCCTTTTAATCTGAAGTATCTCGCCAGGATGTCTGCTGGTAGATACGTTGAAGCTACACCGCCCAGATGAAGCTCACCATTAGCATATGGCAGGCCTGCGGTTACGACAATCTTCACTAACCTAGCCACCACCTATGGACTTTGAAGCGACTGAAAACAAGCTCGAGAGGCTGCTAAAGTAGGTAAGACCAGTGACTGATAACTCGAGCAGATACACCTCCAAGCTTCCATTTTTGTGCTATGAGGTTGTTCACAACTCGCATACTTAAGTGCGACGGAAATTGATGCTAATCGTACTTGAAGTATTGCTGTCATGCTTACCCATGCGGTTCAATGACAACTTTGATGGATTCCCTAGCCTCGGCAACGAGCTTGAAGCCCAGACCAACCTCAGCCAAACTCAACCTATGCGTGATCATGTCATGCACATTAATGCTACCAGCACGGATTAGTTCTATCGCTGTTGCAGTGTCGGCTGGACTGGCACCGTACGAAGTCGCTAACGTTATCTGGTTGCTCCAAAACTGATTGAACGGGATAGGAATTTCGATACCTGGCTCTGATGGAGCGAAATATAGAACGGTGCCTGCACGGTCCACAGACCGTAGAGCTTGGATCAGGGCTGACGGGGCTCCAGTGCTGACTATCACCCGGTCAGCCAGTCTATTCTCGTTGACTTGGCGTAGTCGGTCCGGCAGATCTTCTTCTGCGTTTATTGCAGCGTCTGCTCCGAATCGTCTCGCTGATTCTAGACGATATTCGTTGATGTCTGTGGCGATGACTCTTGCCGCTCCCAAAACGCGTGCCAGTTGTATGTGAAGGAGCCCTGAGATGCCGCTGCCTATGACAAGCACGGTGTGCCCTGGCTGGATATGAGCCTTTCTCTGTCCTCGGAGAACACAGCCCAAGGGTTCGATCAATGTGCCATCTTCAAACGATATCTCTTCGGGCAAGTGAAATGTGCCACGGTCTACATTTATTGGGGGCACGCGGACATATTCGGCGAAGCCGCCTGGGTCAAGGTTTGTGCTGCGCAAGGTTTCGCACGCAGTATGCTCGCCGCTTAGGCAGTAGTGACATGTGTTACATGGGACATGATGGGACACGAAGACTCTGTAACCTATCTTGAAGTGTTTTACGCCCTCGCCGACTTCGACTATCTCTCCTGTGGCCTCGTGGCCCAGTACTCGAGGGGCTTTTGGGAGGCGGTACCACTCCATCACGTCACTGCCGCAGATGCCGCAGGCCACTACTTTCACCAAGAGTTCGCCTGGTCCCGTCTTTGGCTTCGGCATCTCTTCCAGTCTTACGTCTTTGTTGTTGTAGTACATGGCCACGCGCATGATGCCAGCAACTACTCTCTTTCTTCTTTCTTGAATCTCTCAAATGTTTCATCGGCTTCTCTTGGCGTAGCATTTTCGTGAATAATTGATCTCAGGGCCTTGATCATGGCTACTGGGTGCTTGTTTTTCCAGACGTTTCTCCCCAGGTTTACGCCAATGGCGCCTTTTTGCAGGCCGTCATAGACAAATTCAAACACTTCAAGTTCTGTGTCGACTTTGGGTCCTCCTGCCATGACGACTGGAACCGGGCACCCCTCTGCAACTTTTTCAAAGTTTTTACACCAATATGTCTTCACTACTCTTGCACCAAGTTCAGCAGCAATTCTACAGCATAGAGCAAGATAACGAGCAGTCCTCTTCTCCATTTCTTTTCCGACAGCAGTTACAGCCATAACTGGGATGCCGTATTCTTCTGCTTCATCAACAAGTCTTGCAAGGTTCAATAGAGTCTGATGCTCATATTTACTGCCAACAAAGATGGACAAACCTACGGCACATACGTTGAGTCGAACGGCCTCCTTGATAGAAGTAGTGATTCCTTCATTGGCTAAGTCTTCGCCAACCATGCTCGTGCCGCCAGAAACTCTTAAGATAATGGGTTTGGTGCTATTGGCCTCTATGCAATTGCGTAGAACACCCCTTGTAACAAAAATAGCATCGCAATAAGGAAGGAGTGGTTTGACAGTTTCTCCAGGCTTTTCTAGCTTCGAAGTGGGGCCTTGAAAATAGCCGTGATCTATGGGCAACCACAAGCAGTGACCATCTTTCTGTATTAGCCGTGATAGGCGATTTCTCATTCCCCAGTCCATTTCTACACATCTCTAGCCTAGTTTGTGACCTTTATTCTTTTAACGTTTCCTTCACAAAGATAAACACATGAAGACTCACACTTTCCTAATGAAGCCGACTAAGGCGACGACCAAGCCAACTAGGGCGGTGAACCCAGCCAGGATCTCGATGCCCGTCCAGAAGCTCATGTACCTCCTAGTAAGAAAGGCGATGAGACAATTCCGTTGGGAAGCGTAAAAGCCAGTAGCTACACCAATTACGAAGAGAGCAAAACCTAAGAGAACTAAACCCTTTCTCATAATTGCTCCTCAAAATATGTTCGCAGACACATCTATTTTATCCTTAGCCTTCTTGACCGAGACTAGATAAAACCAGCCTGGAGCCCCGGGCGGGTTTCGAACCCGCGACCTACGGCTCTCCTTATCCATATAC
>JBHIEV010000009.1:0-38710 GCA_046760805.1 Bathyarchaeia archaeon | reverse complement strand
GGAGCTATGTTGAAAACGAGCTTTTTTCAGAAACCAATTGAACAACAGAATCAATAACAACTCAACTTGGAAAGCTAAGACGTGTGCTTTACTTATGGGGGAATGGGTAGGGTGAGTGCGTTGAAGCATGGGTTCTTTAGGAGAGGGTTTATGCTTTGTGATCATTGTGTTTTGAATGCTAGGTGGGGTTTTATGTTCCCGGTGGAGAGTGCGCTGTGGAGAGGAAGGCTTATGATTGGTTGATTTCTGAGTTGATAGGTCAGTATGGGTTTGGGCGTTTGGCTAACGAGATTCTGGTTGGTCATGTGGAATTGCCAAAAATGGCATACAAGATGCGCGTATTCCTTATATGTAACCAAATTATTCATCTATATGGGTAATCATGATGGAGGTTCAAACCAAGGTGCTCCAAAAAGGTAAAATCACCATTCCCGCAAAAATCCGAAAAAGGCTGGGAATCAGCGAAGGCGACTATCTGAAACTTGAGATACTAGGAAACAGACTCGTCTTGCTACCACCAAAAACAATGCCCAATCCCACAGAAAAACTTAGTGGACTAGCAGAAGGAGTTCCCCTAAAGGAACCCATCAAACAAGAATTAAGAAAGGCTGCAGCTGCCAGAGCGCAGAAGAAAGTACAGAGGACCAGAAAATGAGGTTCGTCGACGCCAACGTCTTCATATACGTACTAGTGAAATCTCCCAAGGAAGCCTACGAAACCGCGAAAAGAATCCTTCAAAGAATCGAAGATGGAGAAGAAACATTCACAAACACCGCCATCCTTCAAGAAGTAGTCGACTGGTTAGAATACAACAACCGAAAACCAGAAGTCGAGAATTTCATTACAGCCATCAACTCCTACCTCACCATGCACAAAACCAACACCACCTGGGATGACATGCTCGCCGCCCTGGACCACATGGAAAAACACGCGATGGACTTCGTCGACGCCTTAACACTACAAACAATGAAGAAGAACAACACACAGGAGATCTACTCCAACGACACAGACTTCGACAGAGTAAAATGGATAAAAAGAGTCTGGGAGTAATCTCTTCGTATAGCTTAAACCCTACCCTCTTCACCCAACTCAAACCACTAAGACTTCACTTTCTTCCTAATCCACTTCCCTTCTTCCTGCTTACCCTCCACCACACCCAAACGAACATAGTCCCCATCCTCCACCCCCAACAACTCCCTCAAACGCCTCGGAACAGTCACCTTACCACCACCAAAAACCCTAGCCACAAACCCCTCCACAACAACCTCCAACCCTACAGAACCTTTCACTATCAAGGCGAAGAAAAACTCCACGTATTCCGCTAAAAAATAGATGGTAGTTAAGTTGATTACGTTGCTCTGTATATCTTCTTAAGACATCATGTAATCAATTCGTTTACGCTTCTATACCCGCTATTTGAAACACTAAAAGAATTCTTAGAAAACAAATTGTCTGCGCAATGTTTATATTTTTGTCTACACAAAAAAATATGACAGAGGGGCAAACATGTCTGTGATAAGTGTCAGGGTTGAAAAAAACATAAAAGAAACGCTCAAAAAAGCAGGCATCAACGTTTCAGAGAAAGTAAGAAAATTTCTAGAAGACCTTGCCTGGCAAGCTAAATTGGACGAGTCAATAAGTGAGTTAAATCGACTCTTGCAGAATATGAAGCCAGCAGAACAAGGCTACTCATCCAGAAGTGTGAGGGAAGACCGTGACAGTAATTGATTCCTCCAGCTTGGCCAAATACGTGAACCGGGAACCAGGCTGGAAGAAGGTTGAAGACCATCTCCGAATGGGCGTTGCAACAATTCCCTTGGCCCTAAAGGAAACAGGCAATACACTATGGAAAAGGGTGAGAGCAGGACAATTGACAAAAGAGTTTTCACACCAAGTATTCGAGGAACTTCTTGAGTTAAGACCATTCAAAGTTCTAGATCAAGAGACGGTACTCTCTTCTGCATTAGAAATATCAACTGAAGAAGACATACCAATATACGATGCGATTTTCATAGCATTGAGCGAAAAGATGCGTGAAGCCTTCATCACATCTGATTCCAAGCAAGCTGAAGCCGCGAAAAGAAGGAAGCTACAAGTCATCTATATACCCTAACAGCGCCCATTTACATCCAGCAACACTCCACGACGAAACAGAAACCCAAAACAAAGAAGTTACATTAGACAAGAGTCGGCCAAGACCAAAAGACGTAGAAACGCTCGTTACCCACAACAAGAAACCCTAAAAGCACTAGCAGAACGAATAATACACCTCATAGAAAATGAAGATACTAGAAAGCACTTCGGCGAGAGATGCCTCCGCATAGTCAAGCAAAGAGCCTCATGGAAAGACTGCGTTGACAAAATGGAACGCATCTACCAATCATTACTGGAGAACCGATAACGACTCAAACTAGGAAAGCTCTTAGGATGGAACCGAAACCACCTTCCAAGATGGCATCCAAGAACTGTTTAATGGTACATTGACAACGGTAAGATGCGGGGCTACGAAAAACACGGCTGGCCATGGCGCTGCTGACACAACTCCCCATCTCTATTAGCGTATTGTTCCGCCAAACCTAGAAGTCAATGTACGTCACAGCATTCCCAACAAGAAAAAAGGTTCTCCCCACATACTTCACAAACATATTAGGCGTCTACTAGGCAAATAATGTTGAAAAGAGGCATGGGGGTCATTCCACAGCAAATCAAATCAGTTTAGAGCTAAAACGTGAACATGAAGGTTAAAGTATATTTGAATCCTAATAACGGAGCTATGTTGAAACCAAGCTTTTCAGAAAAACTCCTCACCCAAAAAGATACACGCCCGCAGAGTAGACTTCAATCAAAACGAGAGGACCTATATATAGGGGAGGGACTCCCAAACAGAGCCCCAGCCTCAACATCAGACGCCCCAATGCCCAACACAAAAACAGACGATACAACCTATCTTGTGTCAAGTCCATGATCTTTGAAAAGATGTTCCGATCCTCCAAGAGGCATGTACACCTCATCTTCACGGATGAACCGTTGAACCAACTATTAACACAAGCCAAAGTTTCACTCATTGTACGGGACAAACCCCAAATTATTTATTGTTTGAGAGAAAAAGTGAACAACCTACTCAGAATCAAAAAAGGGCTTAACGTATGATAGCGCTTCTTCAAGTAACAACCACCAACGGAAGAGTGTTGAAGTTAACGAAAACGGGATGGAAGCACATCTGCACGGTCCATCCGGAATTGCAGGGCGAACTGGAAAAGGTAAACCAAACAATGAAGTCACCGGATCTCATTAAGCAAGGTAACACCGCGGACACCTTCATGTTTTTACAAATTCTTCCCCGAAACCGTCGTCTCCCCAAAGTATCTAGCCTTGGTCATAAAGTATTTAAACACCGAAGGAGCCGTACTCACTCGATACTTCACTGAAAGAGTTCGAAAAGGCGAGATTTTATGGAAAAGACAATAATGTTCTTCTACGACAAAGACAACGACGTTATGGACATATCTATGGGGAAACCAAAGGTAGCCATCTCCGAGGAAGCCGACGATGACATAATAGTCAGAATAGATCCGCACTCAAGGGAAATCATAGGATTCACAATAATAAACTTCACCAACGTCTTCCTCAAGAGATTCGCCACCAAAGACAAACCAATAGAGTTGACACTCTCCAAAACCTAAATCGAAATCCTAACGTATACCTCATCTCCTCATCAAAAACAGGCTTAGCTAACAGAATGCTCACTCCAGAACCAATTTGTATTCAGAAACTCTCCGACTTCTACAGCTCGGTCGATGGCAGCGCCATAAGCCTATTCGGACATAAATAGAATTACAGATACAATCAACTCTATCCCTACAACAATCGCCTCTCTCTTATTCTCCCTCAACCACCCTTTAACCCTCATTCACACAAACCTCCTCAACATCACCCCAACTCCCTTCACCGCCAAAATCAACATTCACATTTGGATCCCAACAACGACGTAATGTTGAGATGCATGCATGGCATATTCATCGAAATGGAGAACAACCCCACAAACCAAACCCTGAAAGAAGCCATGAAAACCAACAACGCCACCACAGCCTACTTCATCATAGAGAAACCAAGACCAGGCACAGAAGAATACAACCGCATAACCCAACAAGCCAAACAAAACAACCTACAAAACCTTCCACTATCAAGGCGAAGAAAAACTCCACATATTCGACTACCGAAAATCAGACCGAAACGGTTTCAACAAACGCCTTGACCGTAGCCCTAGCAAAATTAACGGGGTCATCAGGTAAAACACAAAGTTTATAGTAAAGCAAAAACAAAAAAGTAAAGTAGAAAATGGAGGTGTAGCCCTTGACAGAAACCGTTCGAGTCAGCAAGAAATACCAAGTAGTTATTCCAAAACAAGCTCGCGACTCCCTAAAAATCGATCAGGGAGACGAACTTGTTGTCTCGATAAGAGAGGGACAGGTCATCATGAAACCCAAGCCCAAAAGCTACACAAAACACATGCGGGGCCTTCACAAAAATCTCTGGAAAGACATCGACACAACCAAATACGTTGAAAAGGAAAGGGAAGCATGGACATAACAAGATCAATAAAATCCCTCCTAGAAAAACATCCCATCATAGGTATAGACACCGTAGCTTTCATCTATCATCTTGAAGAAAACCACATGTACCTCCCCTTCACGAATGTCCTCTTCGAAATGGTTGAAAACGGAATAATAAAAGGCGTCACATCAGTAATCACCGTGATGGAGATATTAGTTAAACCCAAAAAAGAAAGAAACGAACAGGCCATACAAGAGTATAAGTTCATACTCCAAACATTCCCAAATCTAAAAATCAAACCCATCGATTTCCACACAGCCGAAAAAGCCGCTGAGCTCAGAGCCAAATACGGAATAAAACCCCCAAACGCCATCCACTTAGCGGCTGCACTCACTGAAAGAGCAAATGCCTTTGTGACAAACGATGAAAAACTGAAACAAGTCGAGGAAATTGAAACCATAGTTATGAAACGTGCCCTAGGAATACAATAACCCTATCCACAAGAATGGACTGTTCAGTACCTGAACAATTAGGCCAGATGAGGTGCCATAGATGAGTAAACTGAAGTTAGAGGAGCCAAGCTTCATGAAGGAAAAATATCGAGAAAGACTAGGCCACCTATACGTAGATACTAAAAATAACCAGAGTTGAACTTCCAAATCTTTTAAAGTACCTCATATATGCATGTACTGAAGCAGGCTCTGCTGCACAAATGATGCGATGATGAATAGTCCAGCAAGCCCAACAAAACAACCTCCAAACATATAATCTGCCACTACCAAAAGAAAAACTCCACATACTCTACTATGGGAAGTTAACCGATTGCTAATCGCTGTTTCCCTAGGGTACCATTCGGAACCCGTACTGTTGGAAGTGTTCGTCAAAAGTGAAGGCTACGGATATGGCTTCCTGTTCCATCAACGCAAAGCTTGTGCAATCCGTGAAGCTGAAATCCTTATCACTGTATCTCTTGAAGATCTCCCAGCTCTTATCTTCAACAGGCTGGGTGACTCGTAACGTTCTGACAATCTTTGAGCGCCTCACATTTTCTCCAAATAGCAGGGCGGCTTGATGCTCCAGTCTGAGTCGGAGCAGAGTCAGCACCTCATCAAATACATAGTTTGAAGTGTACAATGCCCGGAACGGCGTTTCTCCCAGCCTGATTTTCTCTCTGTAGTTCAGCGCGTCTTTGTGATCCTTATCATCTTGGTCCACTAGGGCGACAAGCGCTGAGGTGTCGACAAATAGCCTCATTCCCTCTCTTCCTCATAGAGATATTTGTCGTGCTTTCTTGAAAGGTCGCCTAGGCCACTCCTGCCAACTGGCTTGTGCGTGAAGAACGGGTCATCTGGATCGATCGTGAACTCGGACTTAATGAGATTCGAAACTGCCAGCTTCAGTCCTTCCCGTATACTAAGTCTCTTCTTCTCAAGAATTTCCCTAAACTCCTTGTACTCCTCCTCTTCCAGAATAGTTTGCACCCGTTTGGTCATCTCATTCACCTTTCCATGTAAATACACAACTCATTTATTTGAGTTTTTCATGATAGGTCCTTTTTTAGGATAGCTACTTCATCATCGAAAAACCAAGACTAGGCCCAGAAGAATACAACCCCGCATAAAAAACTACAAAACCTTCCACCATCAAAGCGAAGAAAAACTGCCATATCCTACTATCAAAAGGAATCGCAGTTTAACGACAATGCAATTTTATGCACCTATTTGTATGAGCGGAATCGACATTTAGAATTTAAGAAAACTTTATATTTTAACGACCACAATTGTGGTCTTAGGAATACGCTATGAGTGTTGTGGTAAAATCTCGTATCCCGTCGAGGTTGCTAAAAAGCATTCAAGAAGTGT
Organism: Bathyarchaeia archaeon; assembly: GCA_046760805.1. Classification (GTDB taxonomy): domain Archaea; phylum Thermoproteota; class Bathyarchaeia; order Bathyarchaeales; family Bathyarchaeaceae. Next base: position 32,294 of record JBHIEV010000009.1, on the reverse strand, counting down.
CAGAAGAGTTCGGTGTGAGTAGGTCTGAGGCGGTGCGTATGCTTGTAAGTTTAGGACTGAAGGACTGGATGCGTGAGAAGATCGACCGAGCAATAGGACTCTATGTTCATGGGAAAGTTAGTTTAGTCAAAGCTGCGGAACTCGCTGGACTTCCATCCGACGTGCTCTATGATATCGTGGCCGGAAGGGGTATTGAGCGACCATATGACGAACTCTACAAGGCAGAAACGCCATAAGAAGACAGCTCTCCTTAACACGACAGCTCTGATAACATTCGATAGGACTTCAGAAAATTATTTTCCTCATTTTAGCAGGTTCTTTGATGAAACGTTGACCCTGGATTTCATACTAAAGCAGGAGATAGTATTTGAGAGACGTATCCGAGATGCCATATCGGAAGCTTGCATCGTGTCACACAGCGTTAACGATGATGATGTAACCGAAGCTGAAAAGCTTCTGAAAAAGTGGAAGGGACTCGCTCTCGCGGACGCCCTCATAATTACAACTGGTTCGAAGCTCCGCAAGGAACGTGAAGTTTTCATGGTAACCGATGACTTGATTGAGCGCAAAGCAGCGGAAGAGAATCATCTAAACACTCTATGGTCTTCCACACTCGCAGTTGTCTTCCACTACCTAAGTTGCACTTCTCTACCTAGATACATTAAAGATGTTAAAGAACGGCGGGTCTTGTGGATTAGCAAGGGGATTCTAAAGGCTTTAAAAGTTTTTGAGACAAAGGAAGCCATAGAGATTTTGCTAAGCTTACATGAAAGGTCAAAGAGTCGTAGAAATCTGGTCTCTTGTTACTCAGCCGATATCGTTGACGCCATGACGGAAGCTGGCATCCTAACCCTTAAGGAGGGTAAATACTCTCTCAACGAACGCTCCGATGTTACAAAGATCATTCCAAACATTAAGGCATTGGTTGGTTCCTGAACGGACTGCTTAAACCTAACCACAATCACTCTCATAGCACCCACGCAGCGACTAAGGCGCCAGCTTACTTGCGGGATCCGACCCTCCACTGGGAACACAACCTCCCAGTCGTCACACTCCGCCCCTTCAACACCTACGGACCCCGAGAAAGCCTACCCCACTTCAAGAACCAGCCCAGCACCCACTGTCCCCTTCTTACCCTCAATAACAAACCTTCCAAGCTCAGGGATTTCCGAATACCTTTCCAGACAGATGGGCTCTAGAGACGCAAACCTAATCTTTCCAACATCTCCACCGCGCAACAAAGGTGGAAGCTTCTCCTGTAGAGCAAAACTAACAGCATCCACCTTCTCCAAGACCGTTTCCACTCTACACCTCTTTTCTGCAGTTCCCAAGCGAATCGTCAAAATGTCACCATTCCGTATCTCCAAATCAGTAAACACTATCACCTCTGCAACAAACTCACTCACCGGCCGCACCGGTTCTTCAAAGTAACTTAACACCTCACCCCTTCCAATGCCTTCTATCTTGTCCACAACCAAGCCCACAGAATCACCCGCTTCAGCCCTTCGCACATCCTTGCCAAACATCTGAATCTTCTTGATCCTTGCTTTCCGACCAGAAGGCTGAAACACAATTTCCCTTCCCGTCTCAAGAACACCTGACACGATCTTGCAGACAACTATCTTGCCCATTTCAAGGTTATAGACATCCTGAATCCATCCTCTCAACGGTTTATCCGTGGACGGAGTGGAAGGGCTCAACTTCTCATCTAAGGCTTGGACTAGGGTCAGTCCGTTGTACCAGCGCATCTTCGAAGATTTTTTAACAACGTTTTCTCCACCCAGCGCGGAGATAGGAATCATTGGGGCATCCTTGTAGCCAAGTAACTTCAAGAAATGTCTCAACTCTTGTGAGAACTCCTCGAATCTCCCTTGCTCATAACCCACCTCATCCATCTTGTTCACTGCAACAATCAACTGATCTATCCCCAGAAGCTTCGTCAGATATCCATGTTCTCTGGTCTGATCTCCAATTCCTTCACTGACAGAAACTACAAGGATCGCAGCATCTGCCTGCGAGGCTCCCGTGATCATATTCTTTATGAATTCCTTATGTCCCGGACAATCAATAATAGTGTAGAGGTGCTTCTTCGTTCTGAAAGGCGTCTGCATTATATCCATAGTCAATCCGCCTTCCCTTTCTTCCCTGAAACTATCGAGCAAAAAGGCAAACCGAAAATCCTTCTCCCCCGACTTCTCCAACTCGTCTCGAATCTCTCGAAGTCTCTGCTCTGGAATGGCTTTTGAATCGTAAAGCAGTCTCCCTATCAAAGTCGACTTGCCATGGTCTTTGTGACCTATGATCACCAGATTAATCGTTGGAAGCCTCATCTCACAACCCTTTCTATCAATCGATAGAAATCAGTTATCTTCGGAAGATTAAGACCCATGTCTTTGCTGAGAGAGTAGAACCCGTTTCGTGTGTGATCTCCATAACGCCCAACAGCCTTCATCCCATGATCAGAAACTATGAGGGTAAAGTCCTCCTCACCTTTCACCCGCTTCGCTAGACTCTCCAGCTCTTCATAGACCTCCTTCATCTTGCTCAAAATGCCAAAACTCAGATGTCCTATAGCATCCGCCAAATCAAAATAACTCAAAACCAAATCGAACCTACCCAAACTTTGAAACAGAACCTTCTTGTTCTCTTCATGGTTCTTCCACACAACCCTGTCATACTCTTCGACGCCAGCATCATCGTTGAAGAAAGCCTTGAGAAGCCTTCTTTCCTCTCTATGATTCTCCTCCATCAGAGAATAAGCTGGCATGTCTATTGCCTTTTTAGAATCGAAAAATTTCAGGAAGGTCTCTTCCCTCTTCAGTTTGGACTCCCATTGACCCTCTACGGGGATCTCTGCCTCCATATTCTTCCCCGTCAAGAACGAAGCCCACAAAACCACCGTTCTCTCCAGTTTGAATTCAGAAATGTCAGTTTGACCACATTCTTTCTGCATCAGATTTCTGCAGTCGAACTTTTTCACTAGACTTAGGTCAAGAGCGTCCAGCGCCAGGATAATCATGTTTTGACCCTACATGTAGCCTAGCGCTCGTAGTTTCTGCATCATGTAAGCTTTCTCCTTGTCTTGAGCCCTTCCCGCTCTCTCCGATATTTTGGAGGTCTTTAATTCTTCAACGATTTCGTCGATGGTCTCAGCGTTGGAAGGGATTGGCACAGTACAGGGTTGACATCCCAGGCTTCGATACCTCTTTCCGTTTCTTGCGAAGTATAGGGGATTGACTGGAAGCCCTTCTTGTTTGATGTATTGCCATACCTCAAACTCCGTCCAGTGAAGAATCGGATGAACTCGCATATGAGAGTAGTCTTCAGCAGGCTTTACATAGAGATCCCACATTTCTACCGGTTGATCCTTATAATCCCACTTGAACTCTTCATCTCGCGGCGAAAAATACCTCTCCTTGCCCCTTATCCCATGCTCATCCCTTCTGATAGAAAGGATTAGAGCATCGAATTTCTCCTTCTCAATCAGATCTTTTAACGCCTCAGTCTTAAGCAACGTGCAACATTCAAACCTTCCCTTCTCAGGCGACATCCCCTCTTCGATAGCTTCCTCATTCCTCGCAACAACCAAGTTAAACCCCCACTCTCTCGCAACTTTGTCCCTGAATTCATACATCTCCAGAAACTTGTAACCAGTGTCTATATGAACAACCGGGAAAGGAATTCTTCCGAAAAAAGCCTTCCTACACAACCACAAAGACATAGTTGAATCTTTCCCCGTGCTCCACAAGACCGCTAGATTTTTGAACTGAGCTTTCGCCTCTCGTATGATGGCAATACTCTTCTGCTCAAGTTCTTCGAGAGCGCTACCCATCGGTCTCTCCCTTCTCCTATCCTCACGCAACCGATAATCAATCTATGTAGCCCAAAGCTCTAAGCCGAGCCTTGACTCGTTCTTCATCCTCCTTACTGAAGGGCTCTTCCACCTGCTCCTCTTCAGCCACGATTTCCCTTAACACATACGTAACATAGCTGGATACAGAGGTGAATCCTGTGCCCCTTATCCGTTCCTCAACCTTCTTAAACAAGGGCTTAGGTATGGAAACAGTCGTGAACTTCTCCTTCGGCCGTTTTCTGGAAGTCTTCATAGAGATCAACTAATTAAATATAATTAACAAACCCTCTATTTAAACCATACTCCCCCACCATACTGCCTGAAACAATGCGCCCCCTAAGACCTGTAGACTGAAACCACTCGCGCTCAGACCCCTTTCAAAACTTCAATGATTCTCGTTGAAGCACTCCCATCTCCGAAGGGATTTGGCACCCCCTTCAACTTACTATCTAGACTCTCCAGAGCCAAGCATTCTCTCACCTTTCCAACAATCCTTTCCCTGCTGTTCCCAACAAGCACGTTCGCTCCCAACTCTACAGTCTCAATCCATTCAGTCGTCGCTCTAAGCGTGATACAGAAAGTGTGGAGCCAGAAAGCCTCTTTCTGCAACCCACCCGAATCGGTGAAAACTATCTTAGCGTCCTCCACCAACCGAAGCATATCATGATACCCAACAGGATCAACAATCCTCACATGCTCAGCTTCTCTAACTCTCTCCAACAAACCAGTAGCCTTCAACCTCTCCAAAGTCCGAGGGTGAACCGGAAAAACTATCTTCAATTCCTCCAATTCAACAAGGGCTTCCACGATACCCCTCAGCGCTGGAGGATCATCCACATTCTCAGGTCTGTGAACAGTAAGCACAGCATACTCACCCACATCTAAGCCAAGTCTTCCCAAAACTCGACTCCTAGAGGCGCCAGACACATGACCTAACAAAGCATCATACATCGTATCACCACTCAAACATATCCAGTCCTCCGATATTCCCTCCTTCAACAGATTCTCCACGCAACTCTCCGTTGCCGCAAAAAGGGTTCGCGAACAGTGGTCTGTCAGCCGCCTGTTAACCTCCTCCGGCATCCTCATATCATAACTCCTAGCCCCCGCCTCCACATGACCAACAGGCACGTGAAGCTTAACCGCCGCAAGCGCCCCAGCTAACGTAGAATTCGTATCCCCAGGAACCAAAACAAGGTCAGGCTCCAAATCCTCAATCGTACTCTCCAACCCAACAATCATTCTGCCCGTCTGCGAAGCATGAGACCCCGACCCAACGCCCAAATTAACCACAGGATCAGGCAACTCCAACTCGCCAAAGAAAATCTTCGACATCTCAAAGTCGTAATGTTGCCCTGTGTGAACTATCTGAAACTCTACCTCAGCATCCTCAGACGCCTCATGGATTATTGGCGCCGACTTAATAATCTGAGGCCTCGCCCCTATAACAAGCATAACCCTCAGTTCTCACACCCTCTAACCATCCTTCCAGAAAACGCTAAAGTGTTATTTATGTGTCAAGTCAACAATCTAATTGGAGACTACTCCATGAATAAGGCTTACGTCCATCCCACAGCCATCGTCGATAAGGCAGCCAAAATAGGAGAGGGCACAAAGATCTGGCACTTCGTTCACATAAGGGAAGAAGCTGAAATAGGAAGAGAATGTGTACTCGGCCACTCAGTTTACGTGGGAAAAGGAGCGAAGATCGGAAACCGTGTCAAGCTCGAGAACAGAGCAACAATCTACCAAGGAGTAGAAATCAAAGACAACGTCTTCGTAGGACCCCACGTCACCTTCACAAACGACCCCTACCCAAGAAGCTACAGCCCAAGCTGGAAAATCATCCCCACGCTAGTCAAAAAGGGAGCATCCATAGGAGCAGGCACAGTAGTAGTATGTGGCACAACAATAGGAGAACATGCAATGGTAGGAGCCGGTAGCGTAGTAACAAAGGACATCCCACCACGCGCCCTAGCATATGGAAATCCAGCCAAGATCAGAGGATTCGTCTGCAAATGTGGTAGACGACTGATGAAGATGGAAGAGAGACAAAAAACCATTCTGATGAAATGCCCATCGTGCAACGAAAAATACGAGATACCGAAAGAAGACTATGCATGCATGCTTAAGATGGAGACAAGATGAACTTGGAGATCGTAGTCATCGGCATGGGATACGCAGGCATCCCAACCGCCGCTATGCTAGCAGATGTCGAAGGCTTCAACGTCACAGGCGTCCAAAGAAGATCGAGGCGGTCAGGATGGAAGATCGAATATCTCAATGCAGGCAAATGCCCCATCGGAGGCGACGAACCGGGCCTGGCTGAACTCATTGAGAAAGTGGTGAGAAAGGGCAGCTTCCAAGTTACAGACGATATCTCCGTCTGCAAGAAAGCTGACGTAATCCTTATCGACGTTCAAACACCAGTCGATGAGAACCACAAGCCGCGATACGATGCACTAAAAGAAGTGTCACAGGCTGTCGGCAAGCACATGAAAAAAGGAGCAATGATCATCATAGAATCCACAGTAGCCCCAGGAACAACCAACCACATCGTAAAGCCGATTTTGGAAGCAACCTCTGGAATGAAAGCAGGGAAAGACTTCAACCTTGTATACTCTTATGAACGTGTAACCGTCGGCCGTCTGCTTCACAACCTGAAGTATATGCCAAGAATTGTTGGAGGGATCACCCCGAAATGCGCTCAGCGTGGCGTAGAATTCTACAAGAATATCATCAAAGCAAAACTGTTTCCGACAGACTCCCTAACAGCAGAAGTAGCCAAAGTCACCGAGAACACCTACCGCGACGTCAATATCGCTTTCGCCAACGAAATCGCATTGATATGCGAAAGCCTCGGCGTAAACGTCCATGAAGTCAGGCGCTTCGTCAACTCCCTACCAAACGACCCATCCGACCCTGAAAGAAACCCCTACAGAATAATGCATAGCGCAGGCGCAGGCGTCGGCGGTCACTGTCTCCCAAAAGACCCATGGCTACTAAAACACGGACTCGACACTTACGGAACCTTCAAATTCACACCCAAAATCCTTGTCGAAAGCAGAAAGCTAAACAACTCAATGCCCCAACACATGAAAGACCTGGCAAGAGAGGCATTGGCCGAGAAAGGCATGAGGCTACAAGAAGCGAGAGTCTGCATACTAGGCTTCGCCTTCCGCGGTGACTGTGATGACGCCAGAAACACGCCCGCGTTAGCCCTCTACAATCTCCTTAAAGACATCTGCAGGGAGGTCGCAATACACGATCCATACATTAAAGAGGCTGAAGGGTTAGCCATCACGGACAACTTAACAGATGCCCTGAAAAGCAAGGATTGCATCATCGTCGTAACTCCTCACAAAGAATACTTCGGCATCCGTCCAGACTGGTTAAAAGACATAGTCGCTACACCAGCAATAGTCGACGGCAGAAACGTTTTCAACCCCAAAGACTGCGAGAAGGCTGGGTTCTCCTACCGTGGAGTAGGCATAGGCGACAGCAGATGAATTTGGAGAAGCTAGATAATGCAGCTTCCCAAAGCTATTATACCACAGAGATACTATCTCCCTCTTCACCAAAATTAGATGAAAGAAGACTGTGGAGACCTGATCGGATGAGAGCTGTTGTAACTGGTGCAAACGGCTTCGTAGGACTACATACAGTAAGAGGGTTACTAGACTCAGGCTATGACGTACTGGCTGTAGACCTCGCAGACTCCAAATTGAAAGCCGAATTCAAAGACAACAAGCAATGCAGAATAGCCACTATCGACATACTGGACAAAGATTTCAAGAAAGTCATCAAAAAAGATGACAAGGTCCTTCACCTGGCTGCTATCGCTAGGTTCGACGACGCGAGGCAAAACCCCCAAAAAGCCGTCAGAGTGAATGTTGAAGGAACAATCAACATCATCCAAGCCTGCATCGAGAAAAAGGCTGAAAGACTGGTTTACAGTTCCACCGGATCCGTCTACAGCCATAACGTTCCCATTCCTATCCGAGAAGACGCCAGAAGAGAACCAGACAGCATCTACGGTCTAACCAAAAAACAAGCCGAAGACTGGATCTTCCTGTATGGCGAAAACTTGCCATACGTCATCCTACGGTACGGCTACGTATACGGGAAAGGCAAAGACTGGGGCGCCGTCGGAGCATTCCTGAAAAACCTCAAAGAAGGAAAAAAACCCATAATCTTCGGCGGGAAACAAACAAACGACTTTATATACATCAAAGACATCGTACAAGCAAACCTTCTGGCCCTCGAAACAGAACACACCCGGCAAGCCTACAACATAGGATCGGGCAGAGCCACAAGCATCAAAGACGTATGTGAACTGTGCATAGACGCTATGAAAACCGACTTAACCATGGAGATCAAGCCGGCAAGAGTCTTCGACTTCCCAGTCTTCGTCTACGACATCTCGAAGGCACAAACCCTCCTAAACTTTGACCCAAAATGGAACCTATCCAAGGGAATTAGAGACACCTTGAAATAACAATGGGATCTTTTTCCTACGCGAGACTTGCTCACACATAGCTGAATTCTCGTTCTTTGCACTTAACACGCCCGTCATATTCGAACTCAATTGGTTGAAACCCTTTTGAAAACCTAAGGGAGAAGAGACCCACAAAAAGCGAATGCTAAGACATAAATGATTATTTGTAAGATGAGAGTACAGCAAATTCCTCAAAACAGGAGACAAACACCATTTTCGATGGATGCATGATCGTTGTTGGGACAAGGCCTGAGATTGTCAAGATGGCACCTATAGTCAGAGCCCTAGAAGAAAACTCACTACCCTACCTCCTCGTCCACTGCGGGCAACATTACGACTACGAGATGTCCCAACAATTCATCGAAGAACTAGAACTCCCAAAACCAGACTACGGCTTCAAAGTAAGGGCTCACTTCCCTGGACTCCAAACAGCAAAAATCCTGTCTCTCATCGAAAAAGTCGTAAAGAAGACCGAGCCAAGAATGGTGCTCGTAGAAGGAGACACAAACGGAGTTCTAGCCTCAGCGCTAGCAACAATAAAACTTCACATCCCAGTCGGACACGTAGAAGCTGGTCTCAGAAGCTTCGACCTCCGCATGCCAGAGGAATACAACCGACGCCTAGTAGACCACATATCAGCATATCTCTTCGCACCAACTGAGACCTCCAAAAAGAACTTAGAAAACGAAAACGTGTGGGGAAAGATCTACGTAACTGGCAACACAGTCATAGACGCCATAAGACAACACCTTCCAATAGCTAGGAGAAAATCAAGAATTCTTAGCAGGATACGCTTCGAAGAGTTCGCCTTGGTAACAGCTCACAGAGCAGAAAACGTCGACGACCCAGCAGTCCTAGAAAATTTCGTACAGGCCTTCACTGAAGCAGCTCTACCAGTCGTTTACCCAATTCATCCAAGAACCAAAAAACGGCTACGTCAACAAAAGATGTGGAACCAATTGTCTTCCTCAGAAAACGTCCAGATTCTGCCCCCCTTAGGCTACTTCGACTTCCTCATCCTAATGAAAAACTGCAAGATGATACTGACTGACTCTGGAGGAATACAAGAAGAAGCCACAGCCCCACAAATACGAAAACCAGTCCTCGTACTCCGACTATCTACCGAAAGACCGGAGGCGGTGAAGGCCGGATTCGCCAAGGTGATAGGTGTGGAAAAGAAGAAAATCCTGAAGGCAATGGAACTTGCCTTGAACCAAGAATGGGGCCTTCCACAATCCTCACCATACGGAGACGGTACATCTGGAAAAAAGATAGCAAGAATTCTCATTAACGAAATCTATAGCATCCAATCTGCTACGTAGAAGATTCCTTCAGTTTGTTGAAGTGTTTTGAAACAATAAAACAGAGCTGATCCCGCAAGACATCTCCCACTTGTTTCATAGCCCTAAGATCTTGAATCTTTCCAGCCAGCTCCTCATCCCCTAAGGTCCCAGCAATCCATCTCTCAAAATCCCCTCTATACAGATGAAACTCCAACGATTTAACATCGACTTCCTCAATCTTGTCCAGAAACGCCTCGAGGGAAGAAGCGTTCTCTCCAGTATAGTTCCCTATCGACGTGAAGAAGTAGAACGCCTTCTCTCTCGGGAGTTTCCTCAGAATCCTTGATGAGGATAAGGAGACAGCCATCTAAGGGTCCTCACTTCCTAGCGATGTCAAGCTCGTATAAAACAATCTTTGCCGAATTTCAATTCTTAACAACTCAATCTCCTCTCGACAGAAAAATGTTGTTAAGGCCTTCTTCTTTATACTTTCTCGTGACAATGGAGGTCCGAATTCTCAACACTCCAGGTAGGGGCGCAATCGATTGGGCGATGAATGAATGAAGTTTCTCTTGATCTTCAGCGACAACCTTTGCTATTATTAGCAGTTCCTCAGAGAGAGATGTCGAAACCTCTAAAACTTCGTCTAGCTCTGACAATCTTTTTGCCACGTTTTCGCTTTTCTTGGGATCTGTAAATATGGTCATAATCGCCGTGACATACTTCACTCCAGCCTTCTCAAGGTCTAAAATTGTGGTGTATCTTTTGATGACCCCCTCTTTCTCCATCTTCATGATACGATCGTAAATGGTTGAGTGTGCCACGCCTAAGAGATGCCCGATTTCCTTATATGTCTGCTTGGCGCTTTCCTGCAATGCTTGGAGAATCTTCCAATCTAGTTCGTCGAGAACCACCGCCCCATCTTTTATCTTCATGGTCTTGACCTTAAGGGATGGTGACTGAATAAGAGGAAACTGTCTACAATTATATTCTTTGCTGTCGAGAAAATGGACAAAAATTTGTAGTTTTGCTAGGAAATGGTTCGGAAAATTGTAGGAAAAGCAAATAGTTCCTTGGTATTTTTTCAAAAAGTATCCATCTTGGCTATATCTTTTGCGGTATTCTTGTCGATTAACTTTAAATCGATCGGATAGAAGAATCTTCTATATAATTAGTTGATCGGTGCTCCCTATGAGCAGTGTCTTGTCCATTCCGAAAGTGTGGGAACTTCTCAACCGTTTTAAGAAGTGGTGTCAATCAATGGGATGGAAGACCTCTGAACATGAAGACTGGATCAAGACAAACGATGATTATCACAACTTCCTCTGGATTCAAACAATCCATCCCTCAACATTTGAAAAGATTGCCACTAAACGAAAATGCGCCATTCGGCAAGGCATTTCCTACAAGGTTGTAAATGTTTCATACACAGCCTGGCTGTTTTCCCAATCTCCACCCGAGAAGCTAGTACAGAGAGTGGCGACTAATCCCGAGCTCTACAGAAGAACCGCCATATACGATTTGAGTTGGGCGTATGAGGGTAAGCCTGTGTGTGTAAAGTTGAACATGACCAAGAGTTCGGTCTTCCAAGAGTTTGAGAATTTCTTGACGGATAGGTGTGGAGTTGAGTTTAAGCCAGCTCACAGGATGCTTCGTGAATGAGACACACATCTAGTGAGTCGTTCACTTATAGCTGCCTTCTTATATTACTAAGTTACGCTAATTATTGATGATGGTCAATGTGAAAGTGGTTGTACTGGCGGGCGGCTACGGAACCAGACTGAGACCTCTCACATACACTAAACCCAAACCAATGTTGCCTCTAGCTGGCAAGCCAATTCTCCAATTCATAATAGAGTCCATAGCAAGCGAAGGATTCAATGATATAGTAATCACGACAAACTACTACAGAGAAAAAATCATGGACTACTTCGGCGACGGCTCAGACTTCGGAGTAAGGCTGGTCTACCCTGAAGAAGAGAAACCCTTAGGAACCGCAGGCTCTGTGAAGAACAGCGAGAAACACCTGAACGAGACATTCGCTATCATTCAAGGCGACAACATCACGGAAATAAAATTCAAACACCTGCTAAGTTTCCATAGAGAGAAGGGAGGAGTTGCCACAATAGCCCTCCTCCCCGTTGAGAGACCCCATCAATATGGAATCGCCCAATTAGACTTGGACAACAGAGTCCTCAGATTCAAGGAAAAGCCCCGCCAAGAAGAGTTTTTCAGCGACTTCGCTAGCATCGGGCTATACATCTTGGAACCAGACGTACTGGACTACATACCGAGCGGGATCAAGTATGATTTCGCTAAAGATGTCTTTCCCAAGTTGCTGAATTCTGGTGAGAGAATCTATGGGTATCCCGCTGGGGGATTCTGGGTTGACATTGGCATTCCTGAAAACTATATGAACGCTGCGCGATGGGTCTTGGGCAAATTGAAGAGCAAAAAGGTGGTAGAGGCTGACGTCAAGAGGGTTTCCATCACAGGACCGGTTCAGATCGGAGAAGGAACCAAAATAGAGGGTGGGACTGAGATAGTGGGTCCTGTTTTAATTGGAGACAACTGCCTCATCGGACGCAACTCAAGGATTGATGCAAACTCTGTGATAGAATCTAATGTGAGAATTGACGAGGGAACGAAAGTGGCTGGTTCTCTAGTTTTCGAAGAGACTCAAATAGGCGGGGGAGCAAATCTAAATCACTGCATTGTCGCCGAGAAATGCAAGATTGGTCCAAATGTTAAGATCGGTAAGATGTCTATTGTGGGCGCAGGCTGTGAAATAGGCAACTCTGCAAGACTTAATAAAGGTTCTAGAATTTGGCCTGAAATTGAGATAGCTGCAAACTCGATTGTGAAGGGCTTCGTAGAGTTTCAGGCATAGGGCTTTGCCACAGAGAAGATATCCTCTGGGGTCAAGACTGAGATTCCAGCATACTTTCCTATTATCTCAACCCGAAGGATTTTGTCTGGGTTTTCAAGATCAACCTCTTCATCTATCAGGTCGGCTAGCTCTCTTATGATCTCAATCTTATGGTGTCTGGTGTATCGACGCTTTTCCACAGTCATTCGCCATCTCTCCCCTGCATGGACTTTATCTCTAAGCTGTGTGACCGCTTCTTTCATGGAATCGATTGCGGCGTTTGTCCAGAGGTCCACAGGCACCCACTTGAGCGTGTGCCGAAATGTGAGTGGGTCTTCACAAAAGAGCTCACGTAGTCTCTGAATGACTTCCCGCGAGTCTATCTTAGTTCTTACGCCGATTATCCCCCTCGCTGCCGTGCGTTTAATCAGAGGCATTTTGTCACCTAACCTACTCAAAATCTGCATGACTTCTTCTCTTGCTTTTGCGTATGCTCCCCACGAACATGAGACTAGAAGGTTGAAATCGTACACCTTCCCTGACATAAGACTATCTATCCCTTAAATAACTACAGAAAGCCTTGATAAGGATGTAAGCCAGTTTATCCAAGAGGGGTGTGGCGTGATGACTGAAGAAGGGCATGGTGACAAGGTGAGAAGACTCGCTGAGTTTAAGGCTTTATTGGAAAGACGTGTAAAAGAGGCGGAGACCGAGTTAGAAGGGTTGCGGGTATTACTTGAGTATGTTGACTCGTCTTTGCTGGAGAAGGGTTTTAGGAAAGCAAAGGCTTTGGAATCACCCCCAACCACCCTAGAAAAACCGTCAATTCCCGCCGAGGAGTATGAGAAAGTCGTGCCTTTGAAAACCGTAGGCGGCAAACTCCTCGCCAACCTATACATAACAGAGGATTTGATGCGGATTGTGCCGGCTAAGGACAAAAGCTTCAACGTCAACACCCCTCCCTTCATGGCCTTCCTCGTGGAGAGAGTCTTGGCAAAGATGCAGGAGAAAGATCGGGAGGCCGCAGAGAGTGGAGAGATCACCCCTGAGAAAATGCTTTCTTATGATATCTCTCGTGACGGAGACGAGATCCGAGAGATAGCAATAAGGAATGTCGGGGCTGAACGCTCTCGGGAGCTCAAATCGACTATCAGATGGACGCTGGAGAAGATGTACGAGAAAGCAGAGGCTGGCTAGTTTCCCCAGCGCAGTAAGAATATAAATGTGAGAAACTCAAAATCTTTAGGGTTGAGGAAAAAGCGATGTCTGGGACACTCCTCGTAAGAGCTGTCATGACCACCGATGTGAAAACGGTTAGGCCCTTCTCTACTGTAAGGGATGTAGTCCGGAAGATGAACAAGTTTGGAATAGGCTCAATAATGGTTGTTGAGGAAGACAAGCCTGTTGGAATCATAACTGAGAGGGATATCCTGCAAAGGATAGTAGAACCCTTCCTAGATCCTTCAGTGATTAAAGCCAAAGATATAATGTCAACGCGGCTAGTCACAGTGAGCAGCGATGTCAGTGTTGAGGAGGCTGCTGAGCTGATGGCGAGAAGGAAGATTAAGAAACTTCCTGTGGTGGAAGACGGAAAGCTCGTTGGAATAATCACATCTATGGATGTGATGAGGGCCAATCCAAAAATCGTAGGTTTATTCGAGGATCTTCTAAAAACCAAAGGCCTTTAGTCGAGTCAGATATTTTCATTCACCTCTGCATATTCCCGATGTTGAGAGTTCTTTTTTCAATAGGTAAAATTGAAATGTTACTCCATATTTGAGATTCACAACAGTTTAAAGATCAAGATCGCGAGTTGAAAACGGTGTCAGATGCAAGAAGTGAAGAAAATTTGTTATGAGTGCCTACTTGATGGGAAAAAGTTCTATGGGAGTAAGAAAGCAATAGACGGCTTGATCAAGTTAAGAGCTGTACAGCATGTTATAATCAAGCATGATGTGAAAGATAATCCTGAACGTTTCGTGAGAAAGTGCTGAACGAGTGACCAGCCTCTAGGACATCTGTGAGAGTTTTCGAACGTTACGCCTGTTTTTGGCGGTCAAAGTATATGTTCTTACCTCTCGCAGACAGGGGAATCCCCATTATGACACTTGCTTCTGGCAAAAGTCTCAATCTTCTGGCTGCCACTCCAATCCGATACATTATCCGATTATCCACATTTAATGCGCCAGCCGTCTTCACTGCCGACCCTAAAGCTATTCCAAGATCAAGGGCTTTGAAAAGGCATGTAGCTCCTGTGAAGTCTCGCCCAGCCTTCTTCTCCGCCCTCTCGAACTCTTCACAGTCTGCGTAGCCACAGGCTCCGCAGTCCAGCCCAAAACTCCTCGTCCCTTTCACGCCAATCAGGACGACAGCCTCGGAATCACGCACATTCTTAGAGTCACGCTTGAAACCACTGATATTCCTCTCTTCTGCGATCCTCTCCATTTCAGTAGCCAAAGCTTCTTTGTCCGCTCCGTAGACAATCGCTGTTAAGATGTCGTCTATACCGCCGGATTTGGGAGCGGTTCTGGCGGAAATCAGCATCAACTCCGCAACCTGAAGGACTGCGTTTCTCTCACCTTTCCTGCTTCTGATAATAGGCATATTCCTCTATCTCCAGCTAGGTTCACACTACATCTTCTGACGGTAGAATATAAGAGCTTAAGGGGAACTGACTTGGATACTACTATATGATTCTGTTCACGGTACCCCTGCAACAGCCGTCTCGAATATTTTCCCCATAAGGTCAATTATATAGCTCAACTGACCCGTATAGAAACCCACCACGAGAAAGGTTAGGCCCGACAAGAACAGGAGAGAACCTACAACTCTCTTCTCCGACTGGTCCATAAATCACCTTCTCCCTTTGATTAGCCACTCTTCTACACACTAGAATATTTAAGAATCTCTATGGACCTCCTTCCTGCAGCAATCTTTCGCCCAGTTTACGAATTGTCGCAAGGCTCTCCGACTCATCAGCGTATTTCAGAGGAGTCTCTCCCCGCATATCTGCCTTCAACGGCACATCGTCATATGGTATCAATGCAAGCAGAGGAAGTCGGTTGCGAGCGGCGAATTCCTCTATGGCCTGCTGCCCCCTGCTACCCGCAACCTTGTTCCCCACCAAGAACGCTCTTTTCAAGTCAGCCTCCTTTGCCAGCCCATAGATCCTCTTAGCCGTCTCCAGCGATTTCATGCTTGGATCAGCAACTATCAGCATCGTGTCGACATGCTTTGCGGTTCCTCTGCCCATATGCTCCACTCCCGCTTCCATATCCATAACGACGGCTTCCTCGCGCGCAACTAGGAGGTGTTGAAGGAGTGCTCTGACAACAGCGTTGGCAGGACATGTACATCCCTCACCAGCAGACCTCACTGTCCCCATGACAAGCAGGTTCACGCCACATGGAGATTTTACAGCGAATTTTTCGATGAGGTCGTCTACGGTGAAGGAGAGGCGATAGACTCCAGAGAAACCAGTTTTGGTCTTCGACTTTATAAGCTCCTTGTTTTCAGATATTGGGATAATTTTTTGTGCCTCGTCGAGCGGGATGCCCAATGTTAAGGCTAGATTTGGCGCTGGATCGGCGTCTATGGCTAGAACGTTGAAGTCCTTTCTAACAAAGAATTCGGCGAGAACGCCTGCGACTAGGGTTTTGCCTACTCCGCCCTTGCCCGAAACCGCTATTTTCACTCGATTATCCCCGTTTTGGTTAACTCTTCTGGTGTCTATTTACGTTTTCTGATATGCGTGCATTTATTCAGAATTCATAAGCTTAAAGTGGCGTTTTCTTCTGTTTTGTACCTAGCCTGCAGGGAGATAGAATATTGAGACGGCGATTTCACGTTTCACTTACAATTTTCGCTCTGGCAGTTTGTATGGTTACACCAGTTTATGCTGATTACTTGAAGCCTGAGGATTTTGATCTCGAAAGCTGGTCTAAGGTTATTGATTACCTAGAGTATGTAGATGTCTATGCCGCTACTCATGGGTTACCCAGACCACCAGCTGGAGCACATGCCTATCTGTACATGACATACGTGAACTATTCAGGGCTGCACATGCTTTACGCAGGTCTCACCAATGTAACAATGGCTCTTGGACGATTGACTCTCACAATACCCATTCAAACATTTATGATGCACTACAAAACGCAGAATCAAAGTAGAGACATCGTTACCGCATCTTCATACGTTATGCTGTTGGCTTACAATGAGACCTCGGGCTCAACAAAGTATCCCAATTCACCGGATAGAAACGATACTCTCTACGCCTCCTTCAACTTAGGTTTTGACTTATCCTCATGGCTTGATACAACAGATAGACCGGGACTGAACAGTAAGATGATAATTGCTCCATTGACACACTCTGAGAATAAGTCTATTTGGCACTGGGGGATGACCTACACCAATCTCACTGCAATATGGTGGCATGTCTACATAGACCCCAGCAATTCATCATATCAAAGTGTCCCAGTCGCAGTCAGTGTTTACGAAGAATTAGCCTTCAACTATAATTTGATCTTTGACCCGGATAACAACACTGCGAAGATTACAAGTAACTATATCATTGGAAAGATGACTGATCTTTGGGTAGTAGACAAATGGCGTTGGTTCATTCCGATAGTCGTGCATTACAACAGCACAGGATGCTACCGATTGAACAAGTCCAAGTACTCGGATGAAACAACCCACCAGTTTCTGCATAAACACGGAATTAGCATGAGCATCGTCCTATTCCAAGCTTCAGCGATACTCGACCATACAACAGAAAGCAGTGTGAACGGACAAGACGTGGCAGATAACGAAGTTTTTGTTAGCAACGATACGATATCAACCTTTACAGACGATGGCGAAAGAGCATTTGACGTAGATTTCGGCGAAAAGAACACCTATACGTTGCACAACCACACCTCAGGTGCCAGCCAAGATTACATCGCTGTTACGCGGACAGCTGAAAGAAACGGATTTGGGAAAAATCCGATATTCTTTATTCACACGTTCTTAATGAGGTATATCCCTCTGATGTTAGCCCACATGGATGAGCCACTGTACGAGCAAGCCAAAAATCAGCTGCTGAACATGACATACGCTGACTACTTCTACATCATTTCGTATCCAACATATGATGGTTATAGAATAGAACACGATCCCATCTTTATCGCCTACTTGGCGGTTGCACAGGAACAACCATCAAGTCCGCTCACTGGGCTTTTGGGGTTGCTGTTCATATTAATTGTTGTGGGGTGCATAACTGTAACAGTCTCGATAGTTCTTGTGCAGCGAAGGAAGTCGAAATCTGGATATGGAGTTGACGATACATCTCTTTAGAGTCAAAGTCTCTTTCTGCACATGTAAAAACTGGTTCGCTGGTTATCCCCAGTTCGGCTGGAAAAAGCTACTTTCATTGTGAACCACAGATCTTTTGATTTCTATGGATCTTGAACCTTTCGTGGACGAGAGTTACAGAGGAAGCTTCATCAGGAGTCTTCAATTGGGGACAAGACCAGCCGCTCTGAACTCACATCTATCTCCGTTATCCTGCAATTTTCAAGTACCCTCGAGACTCCCAGCACATCTTTAAGTGTCACTCTCCATCCTTCAGCCTTCGCGTAAATCACATCTTCAAAAACCTTTTCTCCTTCTAAAAACACAGTAAACTCGCACATCTCAATTCACCTACAACCACTTGTTCGTTATGGGAAAGCCTCCCCCTATAAACATTGTTGAGCGTACGCTATATTGCTTAGCAGCATGGGCAGAAAGTAGACGTGACACCATACGAAAAGTATTACTATGTTCACAAAATCTTTATGATGAAGCACCAAACAATCTGGAGAAAGCACCATGAACAAAATTGTCCGTGTGGGCGTCACTTTTCCGCCTGACTTGCTCAGAGAGCTTGATGCAGTTCTCCAAGAGATGGGTTACGCGAGCAGGTCAAAGGCGATTCAAGACTCCGTGAGGACCCTTGTCAGTGAACACAAATGGCTCACAGAGAAGAAGGGTAAAAGACTCGGCGTCTTGGTGATGCTTTACGATCACGAGGCAAAGGGCCTGGACGAGGCCCTTATCGACGCCCAGCACGCTCACGCCGAGGTTATCTACTCCTCCATGCATATCCATCTGAGCGAGCATGACTGTCTTGAGGCCGTGGCAGTGAAGGGCGAAGCCGAAGAGATTAGAAAACTCGCCCAAGAATTGAAGACAAAACGAGGAGTGAAACAGGTTAAGCTATCCATAGTTTCTTGAACCTCTTGGAATGCTCCGATCGAACCCAAACATGTTCGTGTCCTAACAGGGGAGGTATTTTGAAAACAGTGCTTTTTTCGAAAAGTTACTTGTCGGCGTAAGTCTGCTCAGAAGGTTGTTACAGTTGTTTACGCTTCCACGATAGAGAACATCTCTTCCAGTGCCATTCGTGCCTTTCTAGCTACAGCATTAGGGACCCTTATGTGGGATTTCTCCTCTTTCAGGGATAAGTAGATTCTTTCCAGGGTATTCGGCTTCATATTTGTGCAGATAGCTCCGTCATAGGCTGGTATGAACTCCTTTCTGGGATTTTCCTTCCTAAGCCGATGAATAAGGTCAACCTCCGTCGCGATTATGTGTTTCCTCGCAGAACTCTTTGCAGCATATCTGCACATCTGAGAGGTGCTTCCTACGAGGTCGGCCAATGACTGAACCTCTGGAGAGCATTCGGGGTGGACCAGAACAACAGCGTCAGGGTGTCCCTGCTTTAGGAGCTTAATATCCTCCTCAAGAAAGAGCACATGAACTGGGCAGAATCCTCTCTTTGGAATCGGGATAACCTTCTTTCCGGTCGTTTGCTGTGCATGCCAGGCCAGATTGGAGTCCGGACCGAAGAGCACTGTATCACCATTCACGGCCTCTATTATCTCGGTCGCATTCGCAGAAGTGCAGCAGACGGCGCAGTGGGCCTTGGCCTCTGCCAGCGTGTTGACGTAGAGCACTACAGGTATCTTCGGATACTTCTTCTTCCACAGGCTGACTTGCTCTGAGGGAAGCATCTGTGCCATGGGGCACCTTGCGCTTGGGCTTGGGAGAAGAACCCTCTTTTTCGGATTCAATATGGCCGCAGACTCAGCCATGAAATCAACAGCGGAGAACACTATTATCTTCGCGTCTTCCTCCACAGCCTTTCGGCAAAGGTCAATACTGTCGCCAACGTAGTCCGCTATGTCCTGGATCTCCCCTCTCTGATAGTTGTGCGCCAGAATTATGGCTTCCTTCTCTTTCTTCAATCTCAAAATTTTATCTACGATCGTGTCTTTGGTCACCGCCGGCACCTCTAGCACTCCCATTTTTCTTTTGATAGAAGGCTTCATGCACCGTCGGAGAATATATACCTTGCCAGCGAAAACCTGGTTCAGCTATCCGCCATCTTCCTACGTTGGACCATGACGCAGACTCCATGGACAACTTCAATTCCGTTGTCTTCGCAGAATCTGATCGCCTTTTCGGATTCTGAGCCAGGTTGCAGCCACGCCTTCGTTATCCCAAGCTTCAGGCATATCTCGAGTATCTTCTCTGTAACTTTCGGCGGAACCACAAAATCCACGACGTCTGGGTTTTTTGGCAGCTTTTTGATGTCTGCATAGCACTTGTCTCCTAGAATTTCCCCAGTCTTTGGATTTACCGGATAGACTTCGTATCCTGCTAGCCTCAGATCTTTGTAGACCTGATGTCCATATTTCTTGGGGTCTCTGCTGGCTCCCACTACGGCAAATACGTTTCTCTTGTCCTAAAACTTCCTGATTAAATTTTCATCCATTCCGCTCTTTCCTTTCAGCATATTAGAGATAGCGGGCTAGTTTTTGCTCTAGGGCTTGTCGGGGCATCGCGCCGACGATTCTGTCAACGAGCTTTCCGTCTTTGAACACTAGCAGTGTTGGGATGCCCATTATCTCATACTGCATGGCAACTTCCCGATTCTCATCAACGTTTAGTTTCCCGAATAGGATTCTTCCTGCGTAGTCTCGTGCAAGTTCCTCTATGATGGGGGCAACTATCTGACAGGGAGCACACCATGATGCCCAACAGTCAACCACCACTAGGGAACCAGCCTGAATGGTTTCTTTGAAGG
Organism: Bathyarchaeia archaeon; assembly: GCA_046760805.1. Lineage (GTDB taxonomy): Archaea > Thermoproteota > Bathyarchaeia > Bathyarchaeales > Bathyarchaeaceae. The sequence goes on along the minus strand of JBHIEV010000009.1, from coordinate 11,684 downwards.
TAGAATCTGTCACGTCAACAGGTTTATTCGGGGCTGATTCCTTTTGAGCTACTTTCTCCCTCAGTTGCCTCATCTTTTTCTGTCTTATTCTCTTGAGTTCCTCGTCTTCTCCCATGGGACCACACTTCAACCTTAGTGGAATAGGGACATTTGAGAATGTTATACATTAACGTTTCTGCTATGTAAGAAGGTAGCTTGGTGAGACATTAAACTTTTGTAACAGACTATTCATACTATCCTAATCCTATCTGGAAGGAAGGCAGAGATATTTGAAACTAATCTACGTAGTCATAGACGGCATGGGGGACAGACCAATAAAAGAGCTTGGAAACAAGACCCCGCTCGAAGCAGCAGAAACACCAAACATGGACTCCCTCGCTGAAAGAGGAAAGACAGGTCTGATGTACTCAGTCAAGAAGGGGATAGCCCCAGAAAGTGACGTGGCTGTTCTGTCAATCTTGGGATACGACCCCTTCAAATACAATGCTCGTCGAGGACCCCTCGAAGCTTATGGAGCAGGTCTAACCATGAGGAATGGCGACCTCGCCTTGAGATGTAACTTTGCAACGTTAGGAGAGGGAAAGAGGATTGTGGATAGACGAGCGGGCAGAGATGTAACCACAGAAGAGGCTGCAGCGCTTTCAAAAGCTGTAAGCGAAAAGGTAAAACTGGAATCATGCCCTGCGAGTTTTGAATTCAAGAACACAACTGGACACCGAGCAGCATTAGTAATACGAAGTGAACAAGGCCTCTCTGGGGAGATAACAAACACCGATCCCGCATACTCCACGGTCGAAGGCCTGGGAGTGGCCGAGACCGAGGTGGAGATGGTTCTTAAGGAATGTAGACCACTGAACGGAACTGGGGAAGCGAGGATATCGGCTGGGCTTGTAAATGAATTTGTTAGGAAGAGTCATGTTGTTCTCGAGGAACATGAGATAAACAAGAGAAGAACCAGAGAGGGCAGACTAAGCGCAAACTTGATACTTACCCGAGACGCTGGGAACAGCCCGCCAAAGTTGTTCAGGATGGACGAAAAGTATCGTGTGAGCTTCGCTTGTCTAGCTGACATGCCTGTTGAGAGAGGGATAGCTAGAGCAGCGAACCTGAAGTTGATAGAAATTCCACCTCCAACCAGCAATATAAGAAGAGACTGCACTCTGAGGGTGAAAAAACTCTTGGATCACCTCCCTTCTTTTGACTGTTTCTACATACACATCAAAGGTCCTGACGAGCCTGGACATGACGGAAAGCCGCATCTAAAGAAACAACTCATTGCAGAAGTTGACGAGTTCTTCCTCGGAAAGCTCCTGCCGAAAATAAACCTAGAGAGTTGTATCATCTGTGTAACCGCGGACCACTCAACACCCTGTAAACTCAAGGCTCACAGCGACGATCCTGTTCCCTTGCTGATCGCTGGCAACAAGATCAGAGGCGACGATGTTAAGAAATTCTCTGAGAAAGCCTGCGAAAGGGGAAGCCTAGGTATCCTAACACGGGGAACGGAGCTCATGCCCAAGCTCATGAGCTTTCTGAAGGGCGGAGGTAATTAAAATCATGCACCAAGACCTTGATGCACAACAGAAGACAAAGTCGACACAAATATGATTTAAGATGATAATACCGAATCTTAATGTGCCCCTAGCCGAGGAGCCGTGTTTGTTGACCTTGATGGAAATGGATCCGCCATGGGCCTTCAAGGGGCAGATTGATAAGTGCGTTCTAAAGCACGTTAGAAATGTTTAATAAACACGGCTAGATCAAGAGAAACGGGCGATAGAATGCCTAGGGTATTCACCTATCGAGGCCACACATTCGATGAGATTCAAGCCATGTCTATGGACGATTTCATCCATATCCTCCCATCAAGACAGCGTCGGAGCCTTAGACGTGGACTTACAAGAGACCAGAGGATCCTCCTCGAGAACATCCGAAGAGCGAAGGAGACTCAGGGTGAAGGAGAGAAAGCGGTCGTCAAGACACATGCCCGAGACATGGTAATTCTTCCGGAGATGGTTGGCGTCACCGTCCTAGTCCATAACGGGAAGGAGTTCGCACCGGTGGAGATAACTCCTGAGATGATCGGTCACTACCTAGGCGAGTTCGCTGTCACCAATAAGCCCGTCAAACATGGATCACCGGGAATCGGTGCGTCAAGATCGTCAATGTATGTTCCTTTGAAGTAGCAGCCAGATTCTAAGCTTGGAAAAGTCTAGTTTATAACCCGAAATCTTTGCCAGAAATGATTTGGATAATCTTGAAGAATTAGGCTCGATAAGATGGTTCGGGCATCTCTTTTTTCTTGACTGATGGAATTTTTGGCAGTGGTATGGGTGGGGGAATCCTTAGGGTTCTGGAGATAATCACGGATTCCAAGAATACGATGTTAGAGATAGACTGAACAACGATCGGTGGTGGAGGCTTCTTTTCTGTATATGCTGTGTGAATCTTCTTCAGCTCATCCTTAGCTCCTTTGATATGGGCTTTTCCTTTGACGCTGATTTGAGCTACTGCTGGCATATAGCTAATCGTGAATACGAAAGGGACCTCTAACATACCCTTAGGCTTCTTGCTTATTCCAACAACATTAAGGTTTGTTGACACCTTAACGGGAGGAACAGATCTTTCAACATCCCAAAGACGCTCTGCAGAAATATCGGAGATGAACACATTTACGCGAACCATCTGTAAGCCTCAAGAAGTTATGGGATTGGTCGGATTTAAACCTGTGTCACTCGCCTGTTTCAGTTTTCTTGTAACGCGTAAAGCCACAGTGTCCGCAGGTGTAGCGGTCGCCGTGGTCTGCCATGAAATATCCTAGTCCACACCTTTCACAGAAGGGAAGTAGCCTCTCAAGCTTTTCGCCCTCGATCTTATAATGAGAGAAGACACGTCTTTCCTTCTTTCTTCCTTGTTCAGCTCCTTTCTCCTCAGCTTCTTCAGCCACTTGTCTCCTCTCCCTCTTCCTCTCCTTTCTTCTCTTCCTTCTTCTCAACCTCTTTCTCTATCTTTTGCTCTTCCTTCTCCTCTTCAGGTTCCTTCTTAGCCGTATTCCTAGCAATGATATGCTCACGCTCCACGAATTTTGCCTGTTCAACTGAATCGTACGCTGTGGCTTCCCCAACAGCGGTCATTGTTCCAGTTCTTGTCTCCATCCTCTTGACAAACACTAGTTCAGCATCCTTCTTCAGTTTCGATGCTAGTCCTTCTCTTACTTCAAGGCGTGAAGGGGTTCTTCCAGTTTCCTTGTGTTCGACTTCAAAGACTATCTCTTTCCTCTTCAACAGCGGATTTTGCTCTTGTGATATGACCTTAATCTTCATGAGGTCCTCTTCCAGCTGTGTCTTGGATTTTGGTGTGGCTCCTTTACTTTAACCTTTCGTCGTCCTGTTTCATGGCTTCAACTATTTGGCGTACATGTTCTTTCTTTTGATCGGTAACTCTAACAGCAACTATTCCTTCATGTGGCTGTCCATAAACTACCAGCGCATTTTCGGGGGCGCAGAGCACGGCTACTAGCGTGACAAGGTCCTCTTCTCCATCAACGAGAACTCTCGTCATCTCTTCCTTGTTCAATGCTCTTCTAACAACGTTCCAAGCCTCGTCATTCAGTGTTCCTGGGAGGTTTTTTAGATATAGAGTCTGATCCACCTTTACTTGGATCGGCTTGATTCTTTTCCGCATAACTTTGTTGTCCACAATTAATACTTTGGGTTGAATGCCGTTTTCCATCATGTTTTTGGAGACGACATCGCCAACCGAGATTAGTATCGAGGGTTTTTCTTCATCTATGAGTTGTTTCAGTCTCTTCATTGTCTCGGTTGGTGGCCCTTGAATCAACACTCCGAGTGGGGACTTCAGTTTCCTGCGCAGCGTGTGTGTGAGAAGACGTATACTGATCACCTTACACGGAGGGCATAACGACCCTTCTTCTCAGCTTTCATTGCATTAGCGATGGCCGAATCTTTTGGGTCAAAAACTATGACCAAGCCACTGAAGTCGTCGCTGAGGCTGGCGGTCTTGCAGTTTGGGCAAATAGAGCCTCGTGATATGAGGTGGCATTCTCGACAGGCCTTTTCAGTCATGTCTTGGATTCTCCGGATTCTTCAGGTTTTGTCTTCTCAACTTCAGCACTCTTTATCTTTTCTAAATCCTTCTTGATCCAGCTGATCTTTCCTAGGAAAGGTTGCCTCGCAGTTACGCCGATCTTTCCAGACCCCCCACCACGTCCAAGTGAGACCGCTGTTACTCGGACCCGAACCTGATCTCCTGTAACGAGTTTCCTCTTTGTCTCTTTGCCCGTGAGTATTCCCTGTTTCTCGTCGTAGGAGATATAGTCGTCCATGAGTTGGGATACGTGAAGCAAGGCATCTATGGGTCCAACACGGACAAAGGCTCCGAAATCGGCGATCTCAACAACCTCCCCCTCCATTATCTCTTGGATTTTGGGGTAGAATGTAAGGAGGGAGAATTCAGCCTTATGATAGGTGGCTCCGTCACCTGGCATGATCTTCCCAATCGGTTTTACATTGATATCAGTTACCGCTACGATGTAGCCTAACTCCCCGTCAATTATTCCTTCATACTTCATCTTTAGTTGTTCGTAGCCAACCTTTTCGATAGGCTCACCAAAGTTTTCTGGGGGTATGCGAATTGTATCTTCTAAGGTCACAAGCTTGAACATGAACTATTCCTCAACGCAATCTGTCAATAAGCGTATTCTTTAAGGTAAGCTGCCCTCCATTTCTAGACGCGACTTTTGCCTCAGATAGATTACGGGCACATTTATATTCCTTAACCTTCTCCTGAGGGTTCTATCATTCGTGGCAACCGGGGACCGCCATTCCCCTGCTACTCTAACGATCAGATCGTCGCAAGTCTCCTCAAAATCCTTCTCAACCTCAACTATGCGGCACTTTTCCGCGAGTCTTAGAGCTAGAGATGCTTGTTGACGAATCTTAGGAGAGCCCTCCTCCGAGATCTTTCGAATCTCCTGGTATGTTGGGGAGAGAAGGATAGGCTCAACGAGTTGACCTAGCAGGCTTTCGAGTTCCTCGAGTACGTCTACGCGAAATTCTGATTGGACAAAAAGGAAGTTCGAATCTATGATCACCTTTACCGTCAAGATTCTCCCCTGCAGATACCTTCCTCTAGACAGTAGTCTAGCATCCTATAAATCAAGTGGGATGTAATAGAAACTTTCGCTATCGACTCGTAGTTGCACGAGTAGCTTTTACTGTTAAGAAGCTTTTTTATTGAAATAATCATCAGTGAGCTTCGCTGCCATTTCGCTGTCCTCCAGAATTACTGGTCCTCTGTAGCCACATCGTCTGCAATCCCAAGTAGACCATAGTTGTGGCAGCCCAGACGCCCAAAACACATCTGTTGATCCACATCGAGGACAGAACTTTACACGTTTTATAGTGCGTTGAGCATCCCTCTCCTCTCTTTTCGATTTCGCAACATCCCATTTTTCTTTCAATAATTCGCCAAGCGCTACAAAATCGAATTCTCTAGCCTCAGCTCCACACAGAGGACAAAGTTGACCTGCGTGCATCTCTTCGTCATACACGCAGTTGGGATTCGGGCACGTCCATCCGCCCATAACCATCAACCCATTTATATCAAAGGAAACCGCTGGCTATTTACCTTGCTGCGCCCGGAGCTTGCACAAGTTGAAACGTTGTGTTTTTTGGAACCATTAGCCAGCGAAGGGGTATACGGCTTAGGTCTAAGCAATGAGCGCATGGCTCCCGCAACAAGTGGGATCATCCACCAGAGAAAGGCCGCATGGTTGCACAATCTCAAGATAAGCCTGAAAGTCTCTTTAAGCCTAGGTCTGCCCCAGATTCCTTAACTACGGGCATACCAACGCAACCAGTCAGAGAATTCAACTAATGGCGTTTTAACCATCTGACACTCACTCACGTTGATACTATCGATGAAAATCGAGTGCTACTAGAAACTTGGGATTTGACAATTATTCGCCTTCTATTATTCTTATATAGGCAAGTGCGCCGACGAGCGTGAATATCAAAGAGAAGATCACCAGATTTTGTGCTAAATCTGAAGTGATGGGTGGATAGCGTGGTATCAAATATCCCCTTATTAGATCAGCGCCACAACTGAGTGGATTGAATTGAGCGAACAACACTAAGGGTCTAGGTAAGATGCTCTCTATCAGCGATAGTGGATAGAAGACAGTGCTACAGAAAAAGAGCATGTAATAAAGAAACCCCCTCATCGTAACGAACTTCTCAAAGCTCTTCGTGGAAACGGCCATTGCTATGCTAAGGCCAGACGTTCCCGTGGATATGAGAAACAGCGCACCCAGTATCACAAATAACTGCACTATCGTCGGAAAACCCAAAAAAACGAAGTTAATCAGAAGAAGAGAAGACATGTAGACCATCCCTCTTAATCCTCCAGCGAGCATTCTTCCAACTGCCAGTTCAAATCTTGTCATGGGTAAACTGAGCATGTAGTGGGAGATACTTCGACGCACTTCCATGTTAATTTCTCTTCCAATCATGAAGGCGGCAGCAAAAAGAGCTGTTATCGTGATTCCTGGTGCGAAGAACTCAAAATAGTTGTAAGGCATAACGTCGGTTTTCACCATTCTCGTATACACTACCGCCATTACAAAGAGATCGGCAAGATTCATAGCTATCAATCCGGCTACCCACCATCTGTAGCGCGTGAATCTCTTAAAGTCGTGTTCCAAAATATGGAGAATTGCCTTCATAGTTCTTGTCTACTCCCATCCGCCTCCTTCCAACTTTCTTTCATAGAAGGTAATACCTGCGAAAGCAAATGTAAGGAAGAAAAGAAGCAAGCCCAACATTGGCATCCATGGGCTGGCGAGATAAGATTCAACTCCTGCTCCCCATCGAAACATATCTGTTGCGAAGGTCAACGGATTGATCCTAGCAATTGTTGAGTATGCTTCGGGCATGTACGCTATTGGATAAAGTGTTGTACTGAATCGGACGATGAGGGCGTTGAATACTCCTAGGAATATGTCATACTTGTCGTGGGACTTTATGCCAACTGCAAGTAGAATGCTTAGTCCAGAAACTCCAAAAGCAAACAGGAAAAGGGATGCAAACGCTATCAAGAAATTTAATGGATTGGTGACGCCTATCAGCAGAAGAATGACAACCATCAGGGGTCCCACATAAACGAAACTTCTTAGACCACCGCCGATAGATCTGCCTAAAACTAACTCCCTTCTTGAGACTGGAATACTAAGAAGATATTCGGTAACTCCATGTTCCGCTTCCTCGAAAATGTCATAGCCTATGAACATGGTTGTGGAATAGAGCAACGTTATGATGACTCCTCCAGCATAGAAGTCGAAATAGTTTGGAACTATGAACATTCTAGTAGCGACTAATCCGAAGAGGGCTATCTGTGCAATAAACCATATCGCTCTCAGAATCAAAACAAACTTGAATTGAAGGAACATTCGAAAATCTCTCTCAGCTACTAACCAGACCTTGGTCATTTCCTCACCCTATGCTTTTCTCTCGGCTTCCTCAATCGTGAGACCAGTATAGTGGGCAAAAACATCATCAAGTGAAGGTTCACTCATGTTGACTGAAGAAATGGACAAGCCTCTCCTGAAGAGAACTTTCATAATCTTGGGCACGACTTTCTCCGCTTGGTTGAGATGGATCCTCAAATGATCTGGATTGGCAGCAATGATGCGGGCAACTTCTTGGAAGGTTTTTATCTCCTCTAGAGCTTTTTCTGTGATTTCTCTCTCCAAGTTAATCTCCATAACGTCTCCGCCTAGTATGCTGTCCTTGAGATTCTTCGGGGAATCGCACACAAGTAGCCTGCCCTTGTGCATGATGGCCACACGATCTGAGAGCTCGTCAGCTTCATGAAGTTCATTGGTGGCTAAAATGATGGTTGATCCTTCGTCTCTTAGAGCTCTGATCATGTTCCAGATCTTATGCTTGCCCACCACATCTATCTGTGCAGTTGGTTCGTCAATGATTGCGATCTTTGGTCTCTGTATCAGAATCTTCGCGACCTCAACCCTTTTTTTGGTTCCGCCTGAGAGCGCGTGAACTCTTTTATGCCTGTCGGCCCATATGTTTAATTCTTCTAATACTCTCTTCACTTTCGTTTTTCGATCGGATGAGGAAAGCCCACAAATTTTTGCATGCCAGTTCAAAACGTCCCACGGTGTGCTGACCCAGAGAAGCTTGGGCTCTTGAAAAGATATTCCAATCAGCCCTCGAACCTTGTCAGGATCGCTCCTTATGTCGTATTCTCCAACCGTCGCCGTGCCTTCACTTGGCTTGAGGACTGTAGTAACCATCAAAATGGTAGTGGTTTTTCCAGCACCGTTCGGCCCTAGTAAACCAAAGATTTCTCCATCCTCAATCTCAAGATTCAGCCTGTCCACTGCTACGAGTTCTCCAAATCTTTTGGTGAGATTGGTGATGCGAATTATACTCAATTTCTCTGTACCTTTGATTTGCAGAAAATTGCTGCCGTGCCACACATAAATATATCGTAAGTTGATGTTATCGCGTTGTCATGTTCGGGAGATTTTGTTGGGCTTTCTCTTTCCTTTCAACATGCGTAGTCTTCTACGGACCTTTCTCTGCCTTCTATTGTTTCGTCTAACTCTTTATTTCTCCATAGCCGATCAGCCGCCATCTTCCAACCATCTTTCTGCTGATGGCTGCTCTGAATCCCTTCTCGGCGCACACAGGTCGTGCCAGTCGAAGAGTTACCGAGTCACCCCTTACAGACGTGACATCTCCCACGGTTATGGCCGTCCCCACATCTAGAAGAAGACGTTCATTCATGCGCACCACGTCCACCTCCACCAACTCCTTCGTTCCCACAGCGCGTTCAAAAAGAGAGATGTCTAAGGTTAACTCCGACAGGGTCGGCGGAAGCATCCCTGGCTTTCCAACCAAGTTTCCGATAAGGCCATCGGCCTTAGTTAAGGACGGATCCAGGGCCGTCCCGACGCCCACCAAGCCTCCACACTCTGCTTCTTTGACCGCTCTTCCACCTGCATGAAGGCTGACTATCTTGGTGAAGAGTGGTTGATACGTTATTTTTTTGTGTTCTTCAGCTCGGATTCCGGGGCGGATCTCTATCTCATCTTCTAGTTTGAATTTTCCTTGGAAGATGGTTCCTCCTATTACTCCTCCTGACAGCTTCTCGGCTGGAGTTCCGGGTTTGTTTATGTCGAAGGATCGTACAATGTTCATTCTTGGAGGTTTTGCGGGGTCTCGGTGTGGAGTTGGGATGTTTTCTTCCATAGCTTGGATTACGGCGTCGAGGTTTACCGAGTGCTGGGCGGAGATGGGGATTATCGGCGCGTTTTCAGCTCCTGTTCCCTTGACAAAATCCACTATCTCCTCATAGTTTCGGAGCACTTCTTTTTCGTCCACTATGTCGATTTTGTTCTGTGCTACCACCAGATTTCTAATTCCAGCAACTCTTATCGCAGCTAGATGTTCGCGGGTTTGTGGCTGTGGGCAAGGCTCATCAGCTGCTATCACTAATATAGCGCCGTCCATAATGGCTGCTCCCGAGAGCATCGTAGCCATCAAAGCCTCATGACCTGGGGCGTCAACAAAGCTGACTGCTCGGATAAACTCAGCTGGGCCGCCACAGCTGGGGCATTCTGGTTTTGTTGAGTATGCTTTTGGGGGTTCGCATCCTGTGCATTTGTAGATTGGGGCATCCGCGTAACCCAGCTTGATCGTGATGCCTCGTCTTAGCTCTTCACTGTGTCTGGCTGCCCACACGCCAGTTATAGCTTCTACAAGTGTTGTCTTTCCATGGTCGACGTGACCTATCGTTCCGATATTCACTTCTGGCTGACGGGGTAAGATCAGGTTTCTTCACCAATCATAAGCGTATTTGACATGCTTTCATGTATTGAGACGTTAAAATATCTTTCTCAGCGTTTCATGAAGCGTCTCATTCCTCCGAATTGTCTATGCTATCGGAAAGATGCATACAAAGAGAGGCGACTATTCATGTCTTGAGCCAAATATCGAAAACGTAGATCGCAATGCGCAGTAGAGTTATAAGTTGGGTTGGTATTTCATGTGAGACGTGAAAGAATTGAATGCCGATGAGAAATTTGAGAAACTGGAAGGCGAGATGCTGAAGAGATTCTTAGATATCAATCCTGGTATGGCTACGTTTCTTGGTTTTCATGATCCATACGATAGCCTACTCTCAGACGGAAGTCTAGAGGCTGTATATGAGAATTTGGCGTTGCTTAAGGAAGCGCGTGACAGAATGCGCAAAGAAATTGACTTCGAGTCCCTTAGCAATGAGCGCAAGATAGATTGGAAGATCATAGAGCGTGCATACGGCCTCTGGGGATTCTCCATCTACGAGCACCGCACACAAGAAACAAATCCAGACGCCCTCGAAGGCATCGGTTCCATAATCTTCATAATGCTAATCAGAAACTACGCACCGATGGAAAAAAGAGTTGAGGGAATTGTTTCCAGACTTGAAAAGCTGCCGGTGTATCTTACACAGTTCAGAACAAGATTCGAAAAGTCCAAGCCTGTGAAGCTGTGGACTGAAATTGCCATTGAGAAGTGTCAGCGGATGCCCCCATTCTTCCAGTTTCTAGTTGGTGCCACTAAGGGCAGGATCTCGGATGGGCTTCACGAAAGACTTCAGAAGGCTGTAGAGAATCTAGACAAACCACTCAACGAACAGTTAGAATGGCTTAAGAGTCTGCTGCCAAAAGCGAAGAAAGAATGGGCTCTAGGAGAGGAGAAGTTCGAGAAACTATTGAAACTGAGAGGACTGGAGATGACTGCAAGGGAAATCTGCGAACTTGGAGAGAAATATCTTAAAGAGTTGAAAGAGGAGCGAGCCAGGCTTGCGCAGAAGATCTCCCCAGGAAAAACTGTCGAAGAGGTAATGGAGGAAATTCAAAAAGACGCTCCCAAGTCCTTCGAGGAAGCCCTAGAAGCAACAAGAAAGGAGATGGAAAGATCAAGAAAGTTCGTGATAGAGAACAATATCGCAACAGTAGATGAAAGAGATAGGCTTTACGTTGAAGAGACTCCCTTGTTCATGGCTCCTTTGATTCCTTTTGCGGCGTTGGTTCTGCCAGGAAAGTTTGAGAAGACGCAGGAGGGAATCTATATCGTGACCCGTCCCAGAGACATGGATAACTTGGCTAAAGACCTGAATTATCCAAGCATCCCGAACACCGCTGTACATGAAGGCTTTCCAGGGCATTTCCTGCAAACTTCCCGCTCAAACAGAAAAGGCTCATTCATTAGACAGATGGCTAGAGGCACCGAAACTGTGGAGGGGTGGGCCCACTACTCCGAGGAGATGATGATGGAACATGGCTACCACAGCGCTTTGGAATCAAGGTTTATGCAAGTAAACGACGAGATATGGCGTGCAGTAAGAATGATTGTGGACGTGAAAATGTCACAAGGACAAATGACTGTTGATGAGGCAGCTGATATGATAACTAAAGAAACAGGAATGTCAAAGGATGGTGCCCTTGCCGAAGCCCATCGTTACACGCAAACTCCAGGCTACGCACTCTCCTACCTGCTTGGAAAGCACTTTATATTGAAGCTACGGGAAGAAGTGAAAGAGAGGATGGGAGACAAGTTTGACGAGAAGTTCTTCCACGATACGATGACTGAGAACGG
>JBHIEV010000008.1:0-40807 GCA_046760805.1 Bathyarchaeia archaeon | reverse complement strand
GAGCAGATTGTTGAGAACTGCAAGTTTTGGAAGAGCCACATGTGTAAGCGTGAAACAGCTGAGAAGTATGCTCGAGAGCGAAAGGGTGTAGCACGTGCTACAGAAGTCATCAACGACCTGATTCGTAGGGGAATCCTCTACTCGCCTAGGAAAGGGTATATTGCCCCGACAGAACCCGAAAAGTATGGTCTACCCTCACCACAGATCTCTCGAGAGGAAGGAGAGGGGTATGTGTGGACGCAGAAAGGATCAAAAATAGAGCCGTCAGAAGCCGAGGTATTAAGACAATTAGGATGGCACTGGACTCACCGAGACGATTTAATTCAGCGTATGGAGAAAGCAGGATTTCACTTTACGGATACAGAGAGAGTCATCAATCGGCTAATAGACGCAAAGAAGATTGTGGTGTCGCCTTCTGGAAAGATGCTAGGTCGTAGATCTGCGACTAATCGCCAAATAGATCTTCGTGCCCTAGCCAATGAGGTTCCCGACGTAGATGACCCTGCAAGAATCAACTACTGGAAGACCATAGACAACAAGCAAATCTACCTTGAAGGATGGTGTGACAAGTGCTATGCAGGAACCGGAATAGGCTATTACCAGACAGACGCTAAAATCAACTATGCCATCGACCTCACTCCAAGAATCCTAAAGAAGAAGGCTGCGGAGAAAGGTTTGAAACTGTTAAAGGGACGCTTCATAGAAACGCCTGAAAAGAACTTTTTAGTAGGCGTCACCGTAGGCGTTTACACTAAGAAACCAACGCTATAAGACGTTCTTTCTCTTCTGGGTCGAGACCCACTTCATCAGCCACTTTAGACGCCATCCTCACCCGCTCAGGACGTCTAACCCTCAAAAATAACCGTGCTTCAGGAATAAGCGTGCGGTTCCTGGCTGCAACAATCGGTAAACCATCCTCACTGAAGCCTGTGCTACCTTCACTTGACCTGCTCGCCAACGCCATTGCCTCCCGAGCCCTTCTCATAGCTGGAGAAGGCTTATCTCGAGTGTAGGGGCGCCGCCTCAAGTAGAAAGTGCCTTTCCTGTTCACTACCTCGTAGCCCCACGCCTTCAAAAGCTGTCTGAAAAGCAGATAGTCAAGCTGCTTCATAGAATAAATATATAAAGTTCAACCCACATAAACCTACTTACAGAAAAGGGTGGTAGGGAAAAGACAATGGTGAAAATACGCCCAGGCACAGCCTTGATTCTAGCACACGCTCCGCCATGGACAGAACCACGAAGAACCTTCCTAGGCTACATCATCAAAACCTACACTTACAGCAACACGCCCGCTCAGCAATCAGTGAGACAAAGATTCGCAGCTGCAGCCCGTGGCACACGTGGCATGACTGGAAAAGCCATGTATAAGGGCCGCAGTATGCCGAGACCAGCAGTTGAAATTGCACGTCAGCTAGGTGGAAGAGGCGCAGTCACAACGCCAAGACGGGAAGAATACTACTAGCCGCTCTAGGAGACGGTGACTTCACATGATTGACAGCACAAAAATAATGACTTGGGCAGGAGGCATAGGCGCTGGGAAAGCAGTGAACCTAGGCGCTGAATACGCAGAGACACAAATCCCAGACCTAACAACAGTCTACTTCAAAGAACTTGTTGGCTTACTAGCGGGACCTGCAGCCGTGGGAGTAGCATGGAAACTGAGCCAGAATCCCCGGCACACACGAAAAGCCGATCTCATCGGTTTGACAGGTGTCGAACTGTTCATTGACAGGCTCTTCAAACTTGGCGAGGAAGTTATGGCTCCAGCTGCAGCACCAAGACTTCGCGGGCCAAGAGCTCCGCCTCCAGGACGGAAAACTGTCCAGCACTGGCCATTCGCTACTGAACAGCGACTACCGTTCCAATCCGACATATCATGGTAGTGATGTAGATGGAATTTGACAAGTTGGAAGGTCCAGCCTATGAGGCTTTCTTGAAGTTAGTGGATGCAGTGAAGAAAGAAGGTGCACGCGTCAACAACATGACTATGGAGCAGGCTTGGGGAAGAAACGGAGCCCTGGAGCTTGTTCAGCTACTTCCTGAACACATGGGTGTTGCTACACTCACCAGCACAACTCACTACGGCTACCGGTTCAGCGTTGCAGTCAGCGCCACAGACGGATTATACCAGCAGACTATGCCCTCTAACCGAGTGGCAGGCATCTACGGCTTCGTAGATTCAACGCCCACTAACCGCTTATCCAGCCAACTCAACATCACGATTGGCAGTCGATTAAGTAGGCAGTGGCCTATGAAACCCAGCCAGATGAACATGAACGACCACAGCATACGCTTGGATCCCATAGTGATTCCAGACAGCAAACAAGTAACCATCACAAACGCGTGCTACACAGCAGGAAACCTCGAGCTTACACTACTCGGGGTATATGCTCAACCGAAAAGCTAAGCCTGAAAAGCGGATTTGATCCGCCCTCGCTTAACAGACACACGCGTTGTATCTCCTCTTTTTATGATAGTTTTAGAACTTCAGCTAACGTTTCAACTACTCGTTGTTGCTCTTCACGTGTGATTGTATGGTAGATGGGCAGTGCTACTGTGTGATGGAAGCACGCGCGGCTTATGGGGCACCGTTTGTAGATGCCTAAACGTTCAGATACGGGCTCGTCGGGAGCGTTGTAGTAGCCAAATTTAACTTCAATGCCTTTCGCTCTCATTTGATTTCGCACTAACACGGCGTTGTGGAAGGTTAAGTAGATGACGTAGCGTTGGAAGGTGTGGAAGCACCCTTCAGGCTCGTAGGGGGTAACGATGTTATATTGTTTTTCGGGAATCGGAATTGTCCCTACAGGAGTTTTAAGAGTTGAAACCCTTGGAGCGGGATTATATTCTTCCAACATCTGAGTGTAAATGCTTGCAGCCTCTCTTCGGCGATAAATCATCTCATCCATCTTAGCAAGTTGAACTCTGCCTAAAGCTGCTGCAATATCACTCATGCGATAGTTGAAGCCTACAGCCATAAAGCGTTTCTTAGGCTCGGGATCCGCTCTGTAGAGTGAGCAGTGGTCTCTAAGCATTCGCATTTGAACAGCCCAATCACTGTTTTCGGTGCATACGCAGCCGCCTTCACCAGTCGTTAAGACTTTAGTGGCGTGAAAACTGAAGACGCTCAGATCCTCCCCTTTTCCTCTTACGACGTGGCCTTCTTCCCGCTTTAGCTCACCAGTTTTGCTGTCGTGGAGGTCGCATTCTGCACTGCCTAACCGTTGATTCCAATATTTAGCGCCAAAAGATCCTGCGTTGTCTCCTATGACCAGCAAACCATACTTGTCAGCTACGTGTCTTATGGCTTCTAGGTCGTAGGGTAAGCCGAAGGGGCTCACAGGAACTATCGCTCGAGTCTTGTCCGTGACTGCTTCTTCAACTTTTTTGGGGTTGATTGTGTAAGTGTTGTATTCGACGTCTGCAAAGACTGTTTTGGCACCTAACAGATGTGGTAGCGTGATTGCTCCTGGGAAGGTGAAGGCGGGCATAATCACTTCGTCTCCAGGGCTTATCCCAGCAACTATTAGAGCCAAGTGGAGTCCGGCTGTTGCGCTGGAGACGACGACGGCATGTGTGCATCCAATGTATTCCGCTATTTCCCTTTCGAACTCTTCCACTTGCCAGCCTGTTGATAAGTTGCCGCTTTCCAACACTTCTCTAACAGCTTTAACCTCATCACGTTCAATCCAGGGGGCATGAAGCGGAATCTTACTTTTGTTCTCGTCACTCATGGGTTCTTTTCCACCATTTAACATACTTCTCAAACCCTTCTTTTAGACTAATCGTGGGTTCGAATCCCATGAGTATTTTAGCTCGGGTAGGATCTCCCCACATACGATGGATATCGCCTTTTCTTGCGTGGCGAATCTCTGGATGGGCTGTGGAACCCGTAACTTTCTGAATCATTCTTAGAAGCTGGTTGATACTTGTCTCTTTTCCGCTGCAGATGTTCACGATGGGTGTTAACGCCAACTCTTTGCGGTGTTCATAACATTCGATCAGTCCCCGCACAGTATCATCAATATAGGTCCAGTCACGTGTCTGCTGTCCCAAACCGTAGATTACTGGTTCCCGCCCAGCAAGCAGATCTCTTATGAATGCTGTTGGCGCCATAGCATACTTGTCTTCTCGAGCGTAGGGACCGTAGGTGTTGAAGGGGCGGATGATGAGGTAGCTGAGTGGAGTTTTGTTATAGAAGAAAGTTCTAGTGATAAGTTCGCCTGTAGCTTTGCTTGCGCCATAAAGGGTTGTTGGGCGTAGATGCTGGTCTTCGTGCATGGGAACTTTGGTGTGGCCGTAGGCTTCGCTGCTACTAACATATATCATGAAAGTGTCTGTTTTCTCCGCCCATCTGCACACGTGGAGAGTGCCTTCAGTGTTCACTTTCCAACCGTAGAATGGCATCTCCATACATTGACCGAGGCAGACAACAGCTAAGTGGAATACGGCGTCGAACCATCTGTCAGGGTAGCTTTTCGGGTTAAGCACGTCGCCATGAATCACTTCTATGTCTAGTTTAGAGAGTAGTTCTTTTCGGTTTGCGTAGTTGTTGTCTAAAGCAACTACTTCGTAGCCTCTCTCATTTAACGCCTTACACAGATGTGTTCCAATAAAGCCTGCGCCGCCGGTAACTAAAATCCTCACTTTTTGTCCCTCATATCCCCCTTCTTTACTGCAGGGCTTCCAGCGTAGAACTCGTATTCTTTCACGTGTGTTCCCGGTGTCAAGACGCTGAGTGGTGCAATCATGGCGTGACTGTCAATCTTGCAGTCTAAGGTAACTATGCTGTTTGGGCCCAAATACACGTGGTCGCCAATCTTGACCTTGCCCTTCTCCTTGTCTAGTTCTAGGGTGCAGCGTCGATGAGTGCTATGCGTGTAGATCTGCACACCACAACTGATATTACAGCTCTTCCCAATCGCTAAGCCTTGGCTACCGTCCAGGATGCAGAAGTGTCCGATCCACGCGTTTTTGCCAATCTTAGGATACTCCCCTGTTTTTTCTTCGTAGAGGATGATGGCGAAGGGACTGATGTAACGAGCTTTGATGCGGTCTTTGCTGATTACTTTCCACAAGTCGGCTGCGTTAAGGTCGTGGAAAGACTCCAGCTCTTGGAAGGCAATTTGAAAGGGACTATTGACTTTTCGGGGATTCTGACTCAAGAATTTCAACCATCCTGTTTATGCCTTGCTTTAAAGTCCACTGAGGTTCATATTCAAGTAGCTTTCGAGCCTTTTCGATGTCGTAGAGAAACACTGGATAGTCACTTGGTCTCGGCGCCTTGATGACAGGTTTAATTTTTGAGTTTAAAGCGTCGGCGCACAAGTCGTAGACGTCTAAGATACTGTTTGCACGACCACTGCCTATGTGATAGATTTGATGTGTATGTTCAGTCAACAGTGCTAAGCGGTTTGCCTGCTCTATATCTTCGATGTAGGTGAAGTCGTTAGTCTGTTTTCCTCCATAAATCGTAGGTGGCTTCCCCTGGCGTAGAAGCTGGATAAAGGCTCCGATGGCGCCATGACGTTTTGTGGCACCATAAACATATCCATACCGTAGGATAATCCAGGGAACTCTGCAGTAACGTTTGATTACGTCCTCAGCTAAAGCCTTTGTCCAACCGTAATAGTTCGGAGGATCTAAGGGAGCGTCTTCCTTGAACGGCACTTCAGCCTTTGGAGAGATAACGGAGCCTGTGCTACTGAAGACTAAACGTTCTGCTCCAGCATCATTACAGGCTTCAACAATTTTTAACGTGCCACCCACATTGACTGCAAGAGCTCGTAGCCTATCTTCCTCAGCGGCTTTGAACGTTGAAATAGCTGCTAAGTGTAAAACTCGGTCTCCAGCGTGAATATGCTTTCGTAAGAGGTCACTTAGGATATCGCAGTAAGCTACACTATAACCCTTCGCTAAATGCAACTTTGATGTTGGAAGGTCAATAGCCAAGACTTCGCCCCGGCGATAGCGAGTTAGACTCTGCAACATAGCAGAACCGATGAAGCCGCCTGCACCAGTAATAACTATTCTGCCCATAATCAGCGCTCCATCACATGTCTTATCAGAAACAGCAACTTGCGAATGTTCTTCTTGAGACTATGATGTTCCCTGACGAAGATGTGGCCTTGACGTGCAACCTCTTCCCGCAAGTCTTCATGAGTGATGAGATGTTCCATGCGTGTCTGTAGACTGTCAGCGTTGACGTCTACGATTGGAATGTCTGGATACCAGCTGCGTAGCCAAGCATTCGCTCGTCCCAACACTGGTAGCTGTAACGCCCAGGCTTCAACGGTTCCCATACCATAACTGCCTAAGCTGAACTGATCGTAGAAAATGTCGCATTGAGCCTTCTTCTGCATACATTCAGTCCAGGGCCTACCTTCAACTAAAACAGCTTCAATCTTAGGCCCTGACTTCTTAAACTTCTTCTTCAGCTTGGCGATGCACTTTTTGAAGAGAGCTGTGCCTTTCAGTTTAGGGGCTGTTGGCGAGTGGAAGATGCGGATAACATCGTCTCCAGGCTTTTGTGGTTCAGGCAGCTCAGTAAAGTCGAAGCTGATGGGCAAATGTTGACAGCTGAAGCCTACTGGACTGGATTGAGTGTAGTCGTGGCTGGTTACAAGCATAAGATCTGACCGTAGCCAAGCAACCAAGAACCGGGCACTGTTCAAGCGCACTTCGCTGCCATAAGTGATGAGCAGGTGATTGTTGCGGTTTAACCGTTCAGACAAGTCGTAGAATGGGAATTGCGTGAGCATAGTGGTGAAGATGAAAAAGTCTGTGTTCCCCAAGACTTCGATGATCTCGTAGGGCTCTACCTTGCCTGCTACGATGTCAGTTGGATATTTCAAGTAGGTTTCTTTGGCAACGATGTAACGACAGTTATGCTGACTATACTCGTTCAAGCCCTTCCATAACAAGCTGGGCTGGTGGGCTACGTCTAGCTGTGAAATTATTGTTATGTTCATGTTAATACTCTTCTTTCCCTGTTGGCTCCTGCGGTGGACCCTCTTCTGTTGTTGATGGGCTTGGCTCTTCAGGCGGTGGAGTCTTCAGCTTAGGCGGTTCACCTTCAACTCTCGGTCGAAAGTATCTTGGAACAACTACTGCTCCACACCGAGTGCAAACCCACACAGGA
Source organism: Bathyarchaeia archaeon (assembly GCA_046760805.1). GTDB lineage: Archaea > Thermoproteota > Bathyarchaeia > Bathyarchaeales > Bathyarchaeaceae. Next base: position 33,663 of record JBHIEV010000008.1, on the reverse strand, counting down.
TCTCTTAACCCGTTGGGATCCCAAGCGAGTTGTAGCTCTTCGTTGCCACATTTAGGACAACTAAACCCTTCTGTTTCAGTCACATTTCATTCCTCCTTTTTGTTTTCTGGAATGGTTACACGAAAGACACCGTGCTTAGGACAGTGCGACTCCACGATTGTTCCAGGTTCAGCTCTCACCGGTGAGACTGCATAGCCACATTCCGGGCATTGTGGAATGAAGAAAGAGTTTGTGAAGCCTACGACTTTGCTTGGAGGCGGCGGAATAACTGGTGTTTCAGGGAATAAACTGTTGAAAACGTCTTTAAGCAGTTTTCCAAGGTATTCTCGTCTTTTAGGCGGTGGCAGTTCGTTGTAGTGTTGCTCGTTGAAGCCTACAAAGTCTTTTATCCAATCCAGCTTACGTCCAGCACGCCACAAACTGTATTCTACGCCTAAGACGCTGCCGATGATGACGCCGATGATGATGAGTAACAACTGCTCAATCATGGTTTTCGTTTCTCCTTCACGTAGGATGTAACTTGTGGCTTATTTGTGGATGTGAACGTCAAGGTGAACGCATCTGTCTTGATTGAAACAACATAGTCTTTTTCTCTTTGCGTAATAGAGATGTATGATTCTACGCTACGCCTCATGCTTTTCCTCCCTCTTTATGAATCCCTTACTCTCCAGACCAATCATCACCAGCTGAACCTGTTCCTCGGTAAATCCTCTCTTCAGAGCTTCGTCTACGATGTCGTTTCTAGTCTTGTAGGGAGCCCCAATCAACTTCTCTTGACGAAATACGCAACCGTTGTAAAGCAGACCCAAGATCAAGTATTCAAGCTCTTCATATCGCTGTTTATTCAAGCCTTTCCCTCCAGCTGTAGCCACTTATCCATCTCAAACAGCAACCGCATCTTACTCTCTTTATGACCGAGCTCCTCCACTTTCTCACGTGCATAATCCGCACAGTGCATATAGAACTCGTTGGGATAGTCACCTTCAATCAGCCTCAACACGCTTTTCCGCATACCCGTGAAGTCTAGCATTCCATGGGCAGTGTAGGGATGTAGCCTGCTGATGCTGTAGCTCTTAGTCGTGCCTACAACAGGAATTCCAAGGACGGCGCATTCTTCTGGAAACCGACTATGGCTGTTTCCTGTTACTGCAACCTTGCCGTTTCTTCTAACCACGATAAACCCGCTTGGCACTGTAACACACCATACGTTTTGAGGCTTTGAAACTTCAGTTGCTCGGTATCCATACGTTACTTGCCACCATGCTCTTGGTCGGATGCTCAGCACATAGCCACCTTTAACGTCACGTCTTATGGTGCATCGGTGGTTGTTGATTACGCATAGATGTTGGAGCTGGTCTGCTAATACTTTGTCGCCTGTGATGTAGTGCAGGGTTCCTCCCGGCTTGTAGCCTTTGTGGATCGATCCATCACCCGCTATCATAACATTTAGGAAGACGTTGAACTGCCTCTGATTCATGTTTAATAGATATTGCGGTATCCTTTTTCTCTGTATTAGTTGGCGGATATTCTTTGCGCTTTCTGCTTTGATGTAGATTCTTGCACAATCCTCACGTGTCACGTAGGTTCTGTCCATATAAGCATCGTAGCTTGGACGTCCAGCAAACTTCCCTCGGTAAACGCTGTAGTCCATGCCTAAGCGGTCAAGAAGCGAAAGGATTGGCTGTCTACCACTCCAAGCTCGATAGATATAAAGCCCTGACGGATGTTTGAAACTGCCTTCAGTAATTAGCCATCCAAGAAGACGAAGCCAATCGTCAGACAAGTTTACGCCCTTGTTATAGACAAGACCTCCTGTAGGGATTGCTTGGTAGGCTCTGACTTGGGGTGTTAGCAAATCTTGGGCTGTAGCCACATCGTAGTTGTTTGGGTTCCTAATGTCAAACCGTAGGATGCGGTGTTCGGGTGTCATCAGCAAATCTACTGCTTCACTTTGGACGTGAACAAGTTGTGTGGCTTGGTGACGCCAAACCTTTTTTATTGATTCAACGACTAGCCGTTGGGTTGATGGTTCGTAGCCATAGACCTTTCTTGTTGCCCCAAGTTGGGAACTACTTATCCATCCTTCAGGCGTAAGGATTTCAGTGTCTTCACTCAAACAGTGGATGCTGTAGTATTCAAAGCCAACTGTTGAATGGGCCAGGAGGTAGATGTAGAAGATCCAGTTTTTCCCGCAGATATACCCGTCGAACAGGTCGAAGGGCATATTTGCTGGTCCGCCCACATTCGCCATGAACACTGGAACCTTCTTTATGTTAGAAGGAAGCGTAGGGTGGTAGGCTTCCAAGTTCCACAACACGGCGCTGGGCAGGTAAACGTGCCTGTCATATCGGTGGAAGCACGCTATGATCTTCTCCACTCTCTCCTCGTATGGCACAAAACAAGCCTTCAACCCTTCAACATCGCAGGGATGCGGAATAACCGGCACCGAAACTTTATCTCTATGCGGCGTTATCACGTGGTGTAAGAGATAGTTCATTAACGCTTGTTGTCCAGGCTCCACAGCAAAGATGAAGTCTGCTTTTAAACATGCGTTATAGAGGTCCTGAAGGTTTGGGAAGCCACTTTGAAATGTTTCCACTGCATAGTCAAGGTTGAATATGACCAGGGTGCTTGACGCTTTCAAAGCCTCTTTCACTTTGTCCACAAGACCTGCATCGCCGCCTGCCCCGTTAATGTGGATGATATCGTATTGTTCAAGCTCTGCAGGCGCAATCTCTAAGGTATGTTTAACGTGGCCGACGTCTTTCCCTCTGTTGAATGCTTCATGCCACTGGTAGACTCCTGCCCGGTGAACAGCGGTTACAGGAATTTCCCCTTGTCGGTGTAGGTCAACCATTTCCAACTGGTCTTCAGCGAATTCTTTTAATTCAGCATCCTCTATCTTGGCTGCAAAGTTTTCTAAGTGGAGTTTCAAGTCGTTGAGGCGTTGGAGCTTAGCGTTTATCATACTTGGGAAATATCCGATTGTAGGGTTGGTGAAGAGCAGATACTTCATTTCGACAGTTCCTTCAACGCTTTTACCCATTCATCCCTGGCTATCTCCACCTGCCTGCGCCCGATCTCTTGCTGAATCTTCATGAACTGCTTCTCTGTCTTCTCTGACCGTTTTATAAGCGTTTTAAGACCTAGATCCTCTTGTGTGCGTTTTAGAATTCGTTGCGTTACCTGTTCAAAGAGTGTTTCAGCTTCCTTGTCCTTCATGGCTTACTCATCCTCACCTTCTGCTTACCAATAGGCAACGGAAAATCTGTTTTGGGAATCCGCCGAATCAACACAGCCATCAAATTAAACTGTAACGTAGCTTCCTCTGGAAAGTCAGTGAGCGGCGTGTAGAAGTAGAGTTCATCCCCGACTTCCAAGTTGAAATGTTCTGCAACGCTTTTGGGAATGTGCATCGTAAAGTTGCTGCTGATCGTGGCGTGTCCAACTAAGCCCGGGATCTTTCGTGTAGGGGGCACTACTGCCTTCTTTTCTGTTTTAGACATATGTCCCCTTCTCCAGCACGCTGAACCTATACTGCTATTACTCTCTTATATTTTTCGTATAATTTATCGTAGCAACCTTTAAAACCATGAAACCCCCCAACATTCACATAAAAAGGGTGGTAGGATTTGAGAATAGGAAAATTCGGAGAAAACAAAATCAACTTCAGAGACCATCCCACAGGGTTAAGAGGCATCCAGTGGCCCTGGCAAGACCCAACACGCCCAGCCAACACCTACTACAGACTATGCTGGTTCGGCAGGGTTCCAATCCCGGCTAGAGGAACAGCAACAAACTTCGGAGGCACAGCACGCTACGGCATGACACGTGGCGGACAAGGCGCCGTAGTTGGACAGAGAGTAGGCACCTACGCACAAAGCACATACGCACACGGCATCGCCACAATCGGTGGACACTTAATCTGGGTTCAGAACTCTCAGGCTAAGGGCGGAGGCAGAGGACCCACTGCTCCCAGCAGCTACATACGATCCAGCCTCGTAGCGGCTTCAATCATACGTGTAAGCTGCAACGGCTACACAGCTGCAACAGTATGGCTTAACCTCCTGGTGTGGGGCGCCACTACAGAAGCATACTAGGAAGGTTAACACAGTGAAGATCTACGTGTGTCCCAACTGTAAGCTAGGCGCTGTCATCGAAGTGGAAGATAAACTGCCCGAGAACGTGAAAACCTTTCGGGTGATAGGTAAGAACCTGTCACTGTCAATGTTTGGCACGCCTAAGCTCGGCAAGGCAGATCGGCGCTGTCCAGGATGCGGAGCACAACTGAAAGCGGAAAAGCCTAAAGAACCAGAGAGAAGAAGGCCAATTCGCTAGGCTGCGTAACACACAAAAGCAGCAACCCCCTCTTTTTATCTATGCCACCTGAAATATTCCTCCAGCTATTCTTGATCTGCTTTGTGATGCCATGGATTGGTATTGGATTAGCAATCGTCTTCCTAAAGTTCTACTACAAGCTGAAGACGCGCAGGGCTCGGGATAGATTCTATGAAAAGCTGAAAGAGGTTAAGAGAGTCAAGGTTAAGGTGAAAGACAAAGAATATCCAGAGATTGAGATGCCGCCTCTGGAAGAGGTTATGAAGCTACGAAGCACGAATCGCCCAATCATCCCTCGCAGGCTGCCTAAGCCGGGATCCAAAGCTCTGCGTAAGGTTGATCTAGGTAGCCACATGAAGCCCAGTAAACATCAACATAAATGGTATCAAAGAAGCATACATTCGAAAGAGAAGATGGAGGACTAACTCAAACTATAAATCTTGTTAAAGTCAGATTACAACCCATGCCGAAACCACCGCTTAAAGGCCACATGAAAACTGCACCAGGCGAATATTTCTTACTCCACGTCCTGGGCGATGGAAGAGTCAAAGTTCAATGTATGCCCATAAACAGTATAACCCCCGAATTCGTTGGATATTACACTAAAGTCAGAGGCGGCGTGGATGTTGTCTATGAACGTGACAGTCAACTCGAAACGTTAGCCACTATTCTTAGAGGATTCACAGGTAATATCTTGAAGATAGAGCGGTGGGGAGCGAAGATTCTTGCCTACAAAGACGCAGGTCCTTAAGGTATAAACCTCGTTAAGACTACTCCTTGCAAGTATGGGATCATTTAATGGGTGAGCTGTTGCACTACAAGGTTCCACATGGGATCCGCCATTCCCGGCAAGCTACAGGTTAACACGCTTGTGTTAATGCCTAAGAAGAGATGCCACAAGCCTGCTGGAGGTGTTGCGGAGGGTCCATCCACGTCAAAATACCCGCAGGAACGACCTTGATAAATTGTTGTCCGATACCTGCTGGCAATCCACCGTCCAGTTTTATTAACAGCGTTAGCAATCTCCACCGGCCTAACTTCTGGATGTAACCCGTGTATTTGAAGCAGCTCTAACGTGCACACTTCGGCGTAATATAAGTGGTCTATAGGTGACGTTCCAATAAACCAGCCGCCAGAAGGGTCTTGACGCTTCAAACAGCGGTCAGCTATACTGTAAGGGTTAGGTAATCGTCTCCTGCCAAGCACGTAAGTATAAATGATGTGAGAAGTTTTGTGAATGTCATCGGTGTCTGTCCAGCTTAAGTCCTGTTCTATATATGTAAAAGCATCGTCAATCCACGGCGGATAGGAATGATAGTATAACATCCACGCCAACAAGGGATGATAAAAATCTCTTGCATCACTATGGGTCTGTCCTTCAATATACCGTAAGATATCTTCAAAACTGTCGTAGTCCCGGAAGAAGGGATCCATACTCCTTGCCGGTCGTGCAGCCAACATCTTATACCCGACAAGAATCCTGTGAACCGCCATCATCCGAGTCCAATACTCTGGCCATCCTCCATCCTGGTCTTGAGTGGCATCCAAATAGCCTATGACAGCGCTTCTATCTATCGGCAATCTCAACAATCCTTTCCCAAACGTATACATCGCCATATCATGCGGATGAGTAATGTAAGGATAAAGAACATCTAAACTGTTGTTTAGTTCACGGCGTATCCGAGATGTGTTGACAGCCTTCACCAAAGCAGCTAATCCAATCCCACCTACAACTCCCCCGAAAAGAAGGTATGGCCAGTCACGGCTCCACCTTACAGCCACGTATAAATACACCACCCTAACAATAGAAAGGCTTGGTGAAACTATAAATCTTCTTAGCGCTAAGTAATAGTGGGTGGTAGAGGCTGGCGTTAAGAGCAACTCCCGAACAATACTTCAACCGGCAACCAACAGTGCAAGCCATCGAAGAACCAGTGCAGGTTCAGCAACAGGTTCAACCAGCCCAAGTCTACATCATCCAGCAACCCGACGGCACCCGCCTCGTAGTAGTCGCCGGACTCATCATTATAGGAGTAATTGGCATTGTCGCAATCGCAGCCTTCTTCTCTAATAGGCACTGAATTCACTCCTAGCTACGGTCATGTGAGCGTGCCGGTGGGGGGACGCCAAGTCATCCTTCGCATCCTGGTTCCACAGGGAACAGTAGGCTTCATTGAAGAGGCAGCTACAAACTGGCCGTCTGAAGACAGCACTACATGGCAGGAATGGTATATTGACAATAGTAGGCAGCCTCCTGGCAGGATCCACACGCCTATAGGTGAAGACTGGACGCTTTTTCCCCGGGGTGCACTGCCCAGGCCACGTCGATACAACCCTCCCATAGTGGCCAAACATCTTATAGAATTCTACGGTGTCAACCAGTCTGACAGAGAACATGTTTTTGAAGCGTTATGCAGAGGAACGTTCTACGAGAAGCCTTAACATAAACTTGTCTATTGTGTTGATTTCCAGTCTATTGAAGTATAACTAGACCTAGTATAGATGGGGTCTCCGGTTCCATAGGGCGTGCAACAGGGCGGGTATAAATCTCCAGAGCAGGAGCAGCTACCTGAGTCATAGCTGATGAACAACGGCTATGGCAGCCGGCTTTCCACTAGAGAGTGGCAAGTATATCTAACTTCCGTTGAATCATGAATGGTTCAAGCGTCCAGCGTTTTATCGAATCCAGCAGTTTCTTATGCTGATTGATTCCTGAGTGTTTTCCTTTTGGATTACGTTTACAAAGTTGCACCTTCCAACTATCGATTATCCTTGAGAACCGACTTGTCTGCGTATGTCGCACAACTGACGTTACAACATCATACTCAGCAAGTGTTTGGCATATATTATCTGCCCATTCTTTCTCTGAAGTTGTTACTAAGCAAATGTCGGCTGTTCTTCTCCGTGTCTTGGACTTATTTGGGGGACTGATATGCCCATCGGTAGAGATCAAGGCACACATCCAAGCTGTTATATGTTTTGGATAGACCACGTTTTAACACTCTCTATTTATGGAAGAGTTTGCCCACTCAGTTCTGCAAGAAGCATGGTTGCACCTTAGCCTCATATGGCGGAGACACCACCTTCTAATATTAGCAGTTACAAATTTAATATTGGCGGTAGGAAAATGGGAAAGACAGAAGGTCAGGTTGAAAGAGACGGTTTAGAAGCCAGTCAGGGAACAAAGCTCCCCCCGACCAGAGATCCACGCACAACCCTGCTAGTCTATGACGAGGATAATCAGCGTTGGGTAGAGCTTAGGACTCCTATTCCAGTAGAGTGCGTCTAGACGCATGCTGAAAGATCACAAATTTTGGGAGTCCCGTAGCTGTAGGACCTGCGAATGCTGATGGTGTAGCGGTTACTGTGCCCCGCAGCGACCATGTGCATCAAGGTGTGCACACAATCCATGAGGCTGGGCAACCCGACGTTTTCGGTGATATCACGCTTAGTGAGGGTGCGGGGATTACGCTTACGCAGGTGGGCAATGATGTGGCGATAGCGGCTAATCCTGCAGGGATAGATCATGGATTGCTTGCGGGCCTAGTTGACGACGATCATCCTCAATACTTGCTGATAGACGGCTCAAGAGCCATGACAGGAGACTTAGATTTAACTATTAATTATAAACTAATTTTTGGAGATGTGCGTTTAGCAAGACAGTCTCCAACCATGCTTCGGATAGAAGACAGTTCTGCCAACCTCAGAGACATTTACGCAAGATATTGCTATTTCACTACTGGTGTGATAACATCTGCAAACTACAGCAGAATTAGATTAGATGCTGTTTCGCAGTCATTAGGTAAAATTGTTTTTGAAACTAAATACCCTTCTGCTTATACAATTATTGCAACAATAAATAACAGTGGTAATTTCGAGATTAATCGTGCTGGAGACATCACCATGCTAACGGGCAGCATCTTAGACTTTCCAACAAACGATGGAATCCTACTCTTACCCGACATAAGATCAGCAGCACCGCAGGCAGGAGAAGTAAGATACGACCCTGCAACAGACACCCTTGAAATCTACGACGGCGCAGCATGGAACCCACACTAGGTGACTGTGAATGTCTAGTAGGCGGAAATACATAAAAGTTCACGGTTTCAGACTCTCAGGCAACCTAGACTTAGGAGAATTAAAGAAATGCCCTCCAAAGAAAGAAAGTTAGATCAGGTAGTAATACCTCGTAAATATCAGGCGTTAAGGCGACAAATCGAGAAAGGACTGCAAACATTAGACACTGCAACGGACTATCTGAAAGCCGCGCAGTTAAGCCTCATACGCCTAATCCAACAAGAACAGCAGGAGCAGGAAGTTGCTGCGAAAGCTGCAGAAGCCAAAGTTGAGAGTAAAGGCTAAAGATGAACTCTACACGCAGCTGTGACAGCAACCTATTAAAGGAGAACCGCTAATAATTGAACATAAGGGGTGGTAGATCATAAAGTTAAAAGAGATCGCACTTGCAGCTGGAGGCACAGCTACAGGCGGCATCATCGGGTTTATATTAGCCCGGCTCCCCCACAAACCAGCCTTTCTCCAAGAAGCCTTGAAGATACGTGTAATCGACTTTGAAGCTCACGAGCTAACCTTAAACTTCCTGTTGAAACACACTACAGAAAAAGGAAGAACAGCGGAACTCTACGCTTTCTGCTACAACAACGACATACAAATCTTATTAACCATCATCCAAACAGCAACCGGCTTCCTCTACGAAATCACCAGAAACAGCATGGGAGGCTACGCCATCTACTACAACAACAACGAACTCTTCCGATTCACAGAAACCACTTTCGACACACTAGCCCCAGGCTACTACGTAATAGACGCACGCACACCCTAACCCCAACAACAAACCCCCCAAATTCACCACCCACAACAGGTGAAAACAAATGTTTTACTGTGTTGTTCTGGGAGGCGTAGCTAACATATAGAAGCGTGGACACGTCCTGGGATCCACAGGAATAACCTCATCATGCCTCTTCAAGCTGAGAATCAGTTTACGGAAGGTTCCATGTTTCAGCTCGATGAAATCTCGGAAACAGAAGGTTCGTTGTCCCCGCCGATACAGCCATTCAGCCTTCTGTAGAACGTAGGCTTCTGCCATGCGCCGACTGGTAGTGGCTGTGACAAAGTTGTTCCGCAGGTAACAACTCAGATCTGGCGTGCGCCTGGGTTTTTCTAGACTATAGACGAAAGTGTTCTGCTGCTGAAGTTGAACTATTACTGGGAAACCGTTGAAGACTTCTGGTTTTGCTGTTGAGAGGCCTTCCATTCCCCTGCGGAAAGCCCTGATGAAAGCGATTAACGGTCTACACGTGGTTAAGCCTTGACTCTTACAATAATGGACAAACCATTTCCAGTCTCTCCAGTCTTCGCTGGTTTGAGCTCTAAAGTTACAGATCTGCTGTTTAGACATGTCTTCATCGACTGCTTAGCTGCTAAGCGGCTACAAGGATAGTCTCAGACATAATATAACGTTAACCCATACACGATATTTAAAGAGTCACGTTGGGGATGGTCAATCATCGCTTGCTGATAGAGAAAGGAGAGATTTCTTCTAGATAAAAACTGCTCTTGACCACCCTTCTATTTTTAGAGTATGCTGTCTATTAAATGGTAAAGGTTAAATGTTATACGTAACATACCTGTAACCATGACTAGACGTGATGTTGCTTGTCCACAATGCGGCCTCTACATGCGACGCTGCTACATTCAACAACAATACACTCCATCCACTGGTAAACGTGGCTACCGCAAAGTGCCGATAGGCTACGTATGCGTAAGATGTGAAGTCATCACACTAGACGAAAACGTGAAGAACGATGAGTCCTCGTAGGAAAGTTTCCGCTACCCCCACCACAACTCTCAGCGAGGCTTTACAGCAGTTTCAACGTTGGACTCACATGCAACCGTTAAAGCCAATCCACAAAAGCGGAGTGCACATCGCCACAGTCTACCGGGATTATGAAGGCCGCCGATACTGCGTGACTTACAAGCGTGACTGGTATCGCAGCTTCAGCCTACACTTTCCATACGTGCCTGACAAAGGCTACGGCCAGATCACCAGCTTAAACCTGCTACTTTACTGTCAGAAGAATGGTATAGGCAAGTTGGTGGCTGTGATGCCGCAGGGTGTGGCCTACGTGATAGACATAGACACTTTTCTCAGCTATTATCAGCGTTACAAGACGGATGTTCCTCATTTGCCTGGGGAAGTGGCTTCGCCTGCAAGACTGTGGACTAGACTATACCCAAGGTAAACCCGAGGTATACCCGAGGTAGAGATATGCAGGAATGGGATAACAAGAAAATCGAAGCCATAGCCAAACAGGCACGGATGAACCCCAAATATCTGAAAGTGCTTATCCGCTACCTCAGAGATAACCTTCTAATCATCATTAAGGTGTGACTGAGATGCCCCCTCATTTTTTATAGAACTTTCTTCTAGTGTTTATGGTGAGCTTAACCCTTTCTCCACCCCTCAAAGTATCTGTTCAACTGCTTAGGAGAAGGGTGAGCTCATCATAACTCCTCATCATAAATGCTTATCATACCTTCATAGCAGTCTCAAACAAGCATCAAACATGTAGAAGCCAGGGTGGAAAAGTGTTGCCCTTCGCCGACTGAGAAATCGTAATGGGGAGATGCCCCGTTTGCCACTCGACCCCCAGTAGGAAGCTCCATGAGAGAGACATTGGAGAGTCTTCCCAAGGATCTCCGGGCTCCAGCGCTTGGGGGCGGCGCCATTATCTACAGATTCTTCCCCAGCGAAGGGCACATCTAATTATAGCTTGGGAAGAATAAAAGATTTTTGTAGCTGCTACGGTAGTCCCGGCGGTAGCCACCAAGTATGAAGAACAGGCATTATTCCCGTGATCGTGCTGACTTCGTATAGGAAGTAGTTTAGCATTTGCTGGGCCACTATGTATTCTATGGTGCCAGGCACAAGCGTCGGTATTAGATTCTGATAAAACGCAATCTGACTGTTCAGGTTAGCTTGAGTATAACTCGTGTAGATGTGGGGAATATTCCCCGTGTAGAAAGCACTGGCGATCCCTGTCTTTCCAGCCAATGCGAATTCGTTAGCCACCAGCTCAAACATTAAATGCCCATGACCATACTGACTAGCAATGTTCTGAGAGGCCTCAGGGTTTTCACTACGCCATTTCTTGATAAGTTCCTTTAAGGTGGGCTGCACAGCCCGTAACGCAAGCGCTACAACTATACCAATAGCAATCGTTTGAAACCAACTCCACAGTTGCCAGCCCCGTTCAAAGATGATGCGCTCAACTGTTGGACGCAGATCATCGGCTGCCTTCTGCTTCCCAGCCAGTATTGCTTCTTGCTCAGCCGTTAAGCCATAGATGCCCTGCTGCTCGTTCTCGGTGAGAAACTGTTTCGTCTCTTTGTAGATGTCTTCAAGGATAGCTTGGTATTGATCCAGAATCACGTCGCCAGGATGGATGAAGTAACGGTAGAAGAGGTAGCCGATGACACCAACACCTGTAACGACGCCTAGAACCCAAACCCACCAGGGAATCCCCCGCTGTTCAACCACGTATTCTCGATATTGATTCATACTCATAATGTTTTGCTTCCTTCCAACTTAACCATGCAATCCACATAACAATCTCCCCAAACAGCTAGATTAGGATTCTCCACCCAATACGCATGAACAGCATTCATTTGACGATAAACCGGATGCTGCAACCGTTCATACTCCACTAACGCAAAATAGGCATCAGACTTTAACCCGTCGTAAATCGGAAAGAACCAGCTCCAAAGAACCACACTAAACTGCTGTTTGACACGTCCCGCCCTCCCAAGCGTGTTCCGATAACTCCCCGTCTCCGTCCACATATAAACCACTGGGCAAGTTACAATGCCTTCGCCATCAGAAGTTAAGATCAACGGACTTGCTTCCACATGCACTTTATCCTTCAAGTAGAGCACGCCATACTCAGTGGGATCGGGCATAGCGTCTGAGTAAACTGCTATCTGCCGTCCTGGAACACCATTCCCCGCCGCATCACATATCTTGAACTTAACATATTCCTTCCGCGTGTAGTCTCGCTCTAAATGTAACAGGTCATAAATCCAAACTAACCAACCATAGACTGGTTCTTTCCACACTTTCCACCAGTCCTCCGCAACAGCATTCTGAACAGGCTTAATATACGCTGGAATCAGCACTGGACCATCTTCAACTACAAAACTACCCAGCAACAACGTGCTCTCCACAACTTTGAACGTGTATGTTGTCTCCGTTGAAACTTTAGCACCTTCCACAAACCAGCCGTCAAAAACATAGCCTGCATCGGGAATTGCCGTAGCCGTGAATTCGTCTCCACCCTTCAACTCGTAAGTGCCCTCAACAGGATCCGTCGTGCCCCCCGTGGTAGATGTAAGAGTCACCAACACCGTTTCAGGAACCAACGGTTTCCGCAGCAACAGCCATAAGCCAAGTGCAAGAGGAGGTCCCGCCAACAATGAAGCCAACAAAACATCTTCACGGTTCACTTCACCTATCAGCGGCACCCTCATCCTACCACCCGTTTAAAGTCTATAGGAAAAACTCTTTTATGTGGTTTGCCCTACTTCTATAGATAGACAAGGGTGGTAGGAAAAAGGTCATGAATACAAAAGAGAAGAATATGTTCATCGGTGCAGCTGCTTGTGGCCTCGCAGACCTGGGACTTGAAGGCTACTGGGCATGGACTAAATATTCAGGCTTTCCCTACGAAACCGCTCATCCAGTATTGCCTCCATGGGACGACTGGATCGCGCTCTTCGGCACGCCAGGAATAGCCTACATCGCCTCCCGCGTATCAAAGAGCCCCCGCACAAAACAGACTTTGCTGGACATAGCGAAGGGTGCCGCAGTCTACGGAATCCCCACGTGGATAGGCATCCTCATCGCCAGGCTAATATGGCAATCTGGTCAGCAAAGCCCTGGCCAATTCACTTTCGAATGGGAACATCCAGTAACCAACATCATACGCCAAGCAAAGCCTTCACCACACTTTACACCGGGACCTCACACAGGCGAGAACTTGCCCTTCCAAACTGACATGGAGTATTAGAAAGATGGATCCCACATTCAAAAATGCGTTAGTCGGAGGCATTCTCAACAGTCTAGGCTTCAGCATACCGTTGGGAATACACTTGGGCTACCCTGAACTGCTCCCTAAGGAACTGAAGGATCGCATCGACCCTCACCTGCCGGTTAACCTTAACCTAATAACATTAGGTGGAGGGTCAACTATGAGCGCAGCCACTTGGAAAATGGCTCGGAGCCAAAGAGTGAAGGATATAGGTATGGGCGGAGTTATGCAGGGCGTCCCAAGACTGCTCTCACGTATTGCCATCACGAGTCTACAAGCAGAAAGTCCAGTTCAAGCCCCGCCAGGCTTCAGCCACCGAGCAGCAGCACCATACGTAACCAAAGCTGAATACCTGCCTTTCCAAACAGACCTAACATACTAGCCGGGTTCAAATCCCGGTTGGAGGCTTCCGCTACAGCATGGATCCCATCGAACTATTCCTTAGTCTGGCTATGCTGGGCACAAGCGTAGTGACAGCCATAGTAGCAGTGCACCAAATCCATGAATACATGATAGAGCAAGCTCGGAGAGAAGCTGACCCATTCCTCTACTTATTCACAGACCTGCCAGGATACTGATTGAGTAGACATGAAACAGTCAGACCTCAAAGTTTTAGGGATTCTCACACTTTTCACAGTTGCAGCACTGCCCATCCTTCCCGACCCATATCACCCACCTGAGCCACGGCGTGTCTGCTTCTGGGAATGGTCATTGAAAGAGATACGGGAGCTGCTGTGGGGAGAAGTGGGACTATTCACTAGATTACGCTCGTGACGAACATCAGTTCTAAACCGTTCTTTTCTTGAAAGAAGCGTTTTTTGGGCTTCGCTCTGAGCGGAGCAATTTTAAAGCAATTCGCCTAGATGAGTTGCCTGAAAAGTTACTGTTTCCTCTGAGTAAACTTTTTAAGTCGTTAAGGAGGCTATATCTATTGCTATGTAAACATGAGTGAAACGGAAGTGAAACTTTGAACAAAAACAGAAAAAATCCGAAAGTCCGCTATACACAGACGTTAGGAGTTCGGCTGGATGGTTCGACACGTAGTGAAATCGATATCGTAGCGTTTTTTCATCGAAAGAAGCCTGGCACATGGGCAAGAGATCTCATCGTTGAGGAAGTGCAGAAGCATCTTAATCGCCCGGACTATCTGCGTTTTAAGAAGGAGCTGAAGCGTGTCAAGAAAGGTGGACGGTTGGAGTGGGAGCACCATTGAGTCCGAAGATTGACAGGTTAGTAGTAGAGAAGAGCTACACTATTCAGATAGATGACAAGACGTGGGTGAAGAATCGCTATGGATTAGAAGCCGATGTGACTGATGTTGAAACTGAGGAGAAGCTGACGAAGGCTAAGGATAATCTTGAGAAGAAGGTTGATGATTGGCTCCTCGAGGCAACTATGACGTTGCAAGGAAGAGCAGTGACAGAAGCACAGACAGCGAAGATTCCAGAGTTTAACCCTGACGAGTTGATGAAGCATGACTGGAAGGGACGGAAGAAAGGTGAAGGCGAGTATGCTAAGGGCAGCTGTGCGTGGGGCTGGGACTTCAAAGACGAGTTTAGTGCGAACGTGTTGAAGACGTTGGAGACAGGCCCCTTGCAGATCGATCAATACGAGTTTAAATTGGAGGGCAACTTGGTGACAGCGAAGAAAGTTAAGGAGGGCAAGTGATGGCTGACGAGATGAAAGAACTGCCCCTGGATACTGTATACTGGCCAGATGCAACCGACATCACAGAAGAGCAAATTCGGAACATGGCGATGAGCATAATGGTGCACGGCCAAATCGAACCTATCGTAGTAGCCACTCGAGACGAAAAGGGATATCGGGGAGTAGTTGGGCGCCTCCGCTATGAAGGAATCAAGGAACGGTGGAAGAACAACCCTGAAGGTAAGACCGTGCTGGCACGTATTCATACGTTTAAGGATGATTTAGAGCTGAAGATGTGGCAGATGGCTGAGAACCTTCATCGCAGAGAACTCCCAGCAATGCAACGTGCCCGACAATACCAAGAAATCTATGAGTTGATTAAGGCACATGACGCTGAAACAGCTAGACTTCAAACCCTAGCACGCGCAATTGAGGATATGACAGGGAACAAGGAGAGCACAAAGACCATTCAACACTATCTAACCTTGACAAAACTTCAACCAAAAGCGCAAGAGATTCTCACCAGTGAGAAACTATCATTACGCTCAGGCTTAGAACTAGCTCGAATCAAAGACCCTAAGAAACAAGTGAAGGTTGCAGAAAAAATTCAGGCACATCCAGACTATTTTGAGAACGTGCGGAGCCTGAAGTGGGAAGTTGATACTATTGTAGCTCAGGAGCGTAAGAAACGACGCAAAGTAGCACTCCAAAAGAAAGCCGCCGAGTTACGGAGTGAAGGAAAAGTCGTTGTTCTGGCTCCACCATACAGCGACCTTTCCTGGGAAGAACAACGCAAGTATAAACGCTTCTGGAGTGACCCCTTTGACAAATGCAAAGAAGGATGTCCCAACTTTGGGATAGAGCTTGGCGGCAACTATCAGCAAAATCCTATTTGTGCAGATCGTGACTGCTACAAGAAGTTCAAAGAGGAAGACAGCACTCAGAGAAGGCGAGAGCGTCAGGCGAAAATGCAACTATTACAGAAGGAGCAGGAGCAGCTCTACCGCATGAAACCTGATGAACGCCACTGGCGTCTAGCCGTTGTTGGACTAATCGATCAATGGGAGTTGAGAGAACTTCTTAATGTTAAACAGGGTGCCAACGTAAGTCTAGCAGAGGCCATCTGGCGAAAGGTTAAAGATATGACCATAGAAGAATGTCAGCGATTACTCATCAGACATGCTGTAGAACATGTCTTGACTTTACATGCGTATGGAAGTTGCACACCAGTGAAGGAATGGGCTGTCAAAGAGTTCGATTTAACCCGAGAAGTCTTCTTGGAGGACAAGGACTGATGGCTGATAAAGTTCTGCTAGGCTACACTGTCCCAGAGGGTAAACCATTCCACATAAACCTTCATCACACAGTAGTCACGGGCATGACAGACCTAAGCGGCAAAACCACCACTGTAGAAGCAATTCTTCGACGCAGTGAAGCTAAAGCCCTGGTCTTCCTAACTAAACGTGGAGAGAAAACCTTCATCGATGCAGAAACAATCAAGCCCTTCTATAAGGAACGGTTCGACTGGGAATACGTGCAAGACCTTCTCGAGGCCGCCCGCAAGGAGAAGCTGAAGTTTGAACGTGCATGGATTATTCGGATCTCAAAGCAGTCAAGCAGCCTAGAAGACTTCCATCAACGCTTGAAAGAACTCTTGAAAGGTTCTAAAAAACTAAGAGGCATAGATCGGAACGTCTACACGCTTCTTGATGCCTACTTGGACAAGATTATGCCTGTCCTTGAGAAAGCCCAGGAAAAATTCACTGAGAAGCTCGATCTGAAACCTGGTCTCAACGTTATGGATTTGACAGAATGGTATACAAACGAGGAAGTTCAAATGCTGATAATCCGCAGCTGCATGGAAGAGATCTTACAGCACAAGAACAACGTGATAGTTTCGCTGCCTGAAGCCTGGAAGATGCTACCACAATTCCGCAATACACCGGTTAAGCTCTACTTTGAAAAGTTCATCAGGGAAGGCGCTACAAACGGCAACTTTCTCATAATAGACGCTCAGGATCTTGGAGGCGTAGACAAGACTCCACTCAGGCAAGTCAGCATTTGGATTATGGGTAAGATGATGGAAGCCAACGAGGTAGCACGCATCCTGAAGCAGACGTTAGCCTTAGACGTCAAGCCTGGGGATATCCAAACTCTCAAGCTAGGCCACTTTGTAGTTGCAGACGGCACAACAAACACGGTTCAAAAAGTCTATGTTTGTCCCTATGATGTTCCAGACGATATGGCACTGGCTGTTGCAGTGGGTCGTGTGAGTCCTGAGACCGTGAAGAAATGGATTGAGACTGTTAGACGTTCATATGATACTGAGATTCCTGAACTTGAGACTGTGAACAAGCAGATTGAGATTCTCCAGCAACGCATCCACGATTTCTCCAAAGATATCGCACAGATATACAAGCGGGTGACTAGGCTTGAAGATACGTTGCCCCATGGGGCAAAAATTGCGACATCGGACATAAAAGCAACATTAGAGCAGACTACAAAGACGGTCAAGATTAAGGAGAAAGTGCGGAGCTACACGGTTTCAGACGAGACTGAAGAAGGCAGAATCATGTGGCTCGCTAAGGAAGGATTCTTCGACGACTGGAAGACAGCTAAGAACGTGCGCCAGGCTCTCACCGAGCGTCGATGGGGAGACAGCAGCCGTATAACCACGTATAACGCCTTAGACGGGCTGGTGAAGAAAGGCTTCCTAGGCTCAAGCAAGAACAGTAGCAAGACAAAGATGTGGAAGCTGGCTCCAAACGTCAAGTTCGAGGAAGAGTAGCCTTGTTCCCACGTTTTGGGATTGGCTAGTCAAAAAGTATGGCATCACAGAAGCACGGAGGAGATATCGAAAATGGAGACAGGCAAAGCGTTAAAGCCACAGACCGTCTTGGACGTCGAGATCCTCGTAGGTGAGAAGATTACAGGCAAGATCCGAGATGCATACTTGACGTTCCACAAGGCCAAGGGCAAGCGAGTCTGCTATGTGAAGATAAAGCCTGGTAAACGTATGCCGAAAGAGGCATGGCTACGAGTGATGAAACTTGCTAAGCAGTATGGTGGACGCTGGGATCAGAACAACCGTTTATGGGAGGTTCCCCTAGAACGCAAATCGTAGCCTCTATCCACCTAACATGTCCAGAGTCAGGGAAAGAAGTAGTGTTACATCAAGACTGCCTTAAATGCGACAAGTATCAATGGTTCGGGCTCTATGGTAGCAAGGTGCTCATCAGCTGCAAGAGCCTAGACTACACGCATCAGCCCTACGCAACTCAGAAGCGCCACAAAAGGCGCTAACCCCCCTTTTTATTGTTTAGTGTTTTTCTAGAAGTTTCTTTAAGGCGTAGCCTACTCCAACTCCTAGACCTGCAAGACCCGCTTTAATCAGTTGGCGTCCTCGCTTATCAGGTGGAACTCCAAAACGGGTGCATTCTCCAACACCGTAAGCATCCACCGCCAACTCTTGTCCTTCACCAGTTACTTTACCAGTCCAGTGAATCAAGGGTTGATAGAAACTTGGGTCTGTTGAACGCATATTATGCTTGGCCATCACTTCACCATGAAGCTCTGCGTATCCATCTGTTCCAAAGGTGCCAATGATTCTATACCAGTCTGGAAGAAGCCAGTTTCCTCCATAAGTCAGATGATAGTTGTCGAAGGCGAAGGCTCTGTCTACCGTTGGGAAGATCAGCTTTCCACTCTGGCTGAGAGGAAGCCCAAGACTTGGACTATAGCACTGCCAGAACGCGAAGATGAGTTCATCCTGCATTCCCCCAAGAGCGGTATAATAGGTTTGGATGCCTCCTGGAGCGTTATGAATAGGCGCGTGCCATTCTCGATCTACTTCTAAGATACCCTCGATGTTTAGGAGTCCAGTGACGGGGGTCTTGATTGTGCCCGTGAACTTCGTGAACTGCACGTAGCAGCCCCACACCCACCCAGGATAAGCCCCAAAGAAGAGGTTATCCATTCGTCGAGCAATCCAGTAAGGCTTTCCGAAGCCTACTGCACGCACGTTAAAGGTGAAGCTGTTGTCGAGAGTTTGAGCTCGAATCACATACTCAGGTGGCAATGCATTTGGGTTGATTGCTTGCAGCTGTTGTAGAGGACAAGAGGGATCTGCAGTGTAGACTACTGGGTAATCCACAACGCCAGGTATGTTCTGAGCGACTTTGATGGATGAACATGATGCACCTACTTTATATGCTTCTCCCGTTAAGGCAAGAAAGGCGAGGCTTGTGTGACCGTTTGGCCATAGACGAATTCCGCCCTGAAAGACAACGGCTGTCGGCTTTTGAATGAAACCGTAGAGGAGCCAACTGTTATAATTGAAGGGAGGCTTGTTTGTGATGATGTTGTTTACATCACGTATCAGGCTGTGCGGACGAACTATGTCGTCGTAAACGTCTGCAAAAGCATCTATCATACTGTTGCTATGGGTGAGATAAACATCGCCAACACTTACTATTACCTCACTACTGCTGATGTCACCCCAAGGTGCTGGTGCATGCGCCACGGCACTTACAACGTAATTTCTAGGTGGAGTCCCTTTCGGTATAGCTTCAACAAAGATGTAGGCGCCATTCTCCGATGTTCTAGTTGAAGTAACTACCTGCCCGTTCATCAGCAAGTCAACCGGAATATCAGGTGCAACATAACTCCCATTAATAGGATCCTCCGATTGCAGGTAACCGAAGATGATAACCGGGTCTCCTACACGCGCGTTTCTCGCCGTCACGGAAATCGTCAACTTAACTACCATTTGGAATACCCCATGTCTTGTAGTATGTGTTTACTCTCCTACATTTATGACCATTAACCAATAAGCCTTTTCGCTTCATATCCCCCAGCAAGCGACCAAGACGAATAGAAGATAAGGGGACCCCTAACCTTACGTCCTTAAGCCTCTCCAAGATCTCTCGAGTAGTGTGAAAGTCCCCTTGTGACAAAAGCTCTAATATTGCATCTTCGACGTTCTGCCGGGTTGCTTTGCTTATCCCTGTCACTGTTCAACGGCCTCCACCGTGATTAAGAACGAGAATTCTCGTATGCCCCTAATATCTGGGGAAACCGTCAAAGTCAATGTGACAGGTAAGACTTCATAAAATTGAATGGTTTGTCCCGTATAGTTCGACGTGAGACTCAAGAAGGAAGATGCGTTAATAGGTTGCCAGGCTGAAGTGTTAGCAGACAAGGTGATGTTCACTGTTCCAGGATTAAGAACATACATAAGCACGGTCTTATTCGTTCCAGGCTCAACCATGCCCCAATCAATTTCGGTTACTCTTTGGGTGCAGTTGATGTCCCAGTAGATTTCAACACCAACTGTTCTCACCCAACCGACATTCTCCAGTTGCACGAGATTCGTCAATACTCCATATACCACCATAATAAAGAGGAAGACCCCTAAGACTGCCGTTGGAACAGCTCGCTTCACGCTAAGACCTCCATTCGATCTGTCACTGGCTTGACAGCCTTCACTCGTAAAAATGTGCTTGGAAACGTGTTGGTAGTGAGCGTGACTGGACAGGGAGTTGGCAAGTCAGCAGCAAAGCCTCCAGGCACAACGAAGTAGTGGGGGATCAGCGTTCCTATCGTCTGATATGGCGTTGCAGACCGTAAATACGTGCTACCCGCTCGATCCCATTCGATACCAGCCCAGTAAAGCCCTGGCATGAGCAGGGTGTCTGGAATCGCTAACTCGTTCTTTCCAGCAACCTCAAGCTCAGCAGCCGTCTGACAGATTAAAGCAGCCCCATCAGGTAAATCCCCGTTATCACGGTAAATACCTCCCTTCACTTGACTGTTAGCTGCAACTGCCGTGGCACAGTGACCCAACCGATCAACAATAAGAGGCACCTGAACCTGGATCGGCACCAAACCGAGAACGCCCGCCGCACCTACGTTACTTGTCAAGTTTCCTTTCCCAAAGACACAAAAGATGTAACGTTGATAGTGAATCCGAGCTGTTCGCTGCGCTTTAAGGGGCATCATCATCACCTACAAGAATGTTGTTACCACCACGAACATGTCAGGACAGTCATTTCGTGCTGCTGTGACGGGACATGGATTATCAAAGGCACCGTATCCTGCTCCGTTGTTGAAGGTTCTCCCTGTTAGAGTGCCTAGTTGCAACCAAGCTGTGTGAGGACGTATATACTGACCACCTGCAACTGCGGCGGCATCAAAGTTGACAGCAAGCCAGTAAAGGCCTTCCGACAATTCTAAGGATATGGCTGATTCAACTTTGCCTACAGCTAACGCTAATGAGCCTGTTTCAACAAGTAAATCGCCACCGTCAGGTTGATCCCCGTTATCCGTGTAGAGAGCCATTCGACAGTTCCCCGCGGCGGTTACAATAGGAATGCCAATCTGCTCAAGAATTACGTGTCGGATGATTTGGAGAGGCACCATGTAGACATTGCCTGCGGCTAAGGCTGGTGCTTGAACAACTCCTCCGGGACCAAAAATGTCATGGATGTATCTGCCGTAGCGTGAAGGAAATAACAGCTCAGGCGGTGTAGTAACGAACTGTTTAGGTTTGCTTGGACTTAAAAACAAAGGGATCTCTTGAACCGTAGCTTAGGCCTCCACTACAGGAAGCTGAATATAACTCTCTGGCTGTCCAGCTTTGTGAAGCAGTCTACCATAACAGTCTCCTCCAACAACAGCAAGAAGTTCAAAATTCACTGTCAAACCAAGACGTTCAACTGCGGGGTTTAACTCAAAGTTCAAGTCTTCTAGCCTAGTCCAAATACTACGTTTAGTCTCAGCCGTGCTGTTATTATCAAAGTAGGCACCCAAAGCAGTAGGGCTGGTGTCATTCTCTAAATTGGCTGCGGTCGCAGTTATTCTGTAAAGGCGTAAACGAATATTCTGAATTCGCACTGTGGCGCCTCCAGCCACCCATGAGCTAAGCCGTAACACTGCATAACCCGTGCCCATAATCCTTATCGGATCAGCAAATAATTGAGGAGCCAAAAAGGAAATTCCATCCCCTGTATCAACAGTCTCACCAGCACTCATACCAACCCGGCTTATTTCATCATAATCGTGAGGGTCTGTAGCATAATAAACACCAAAATCGTCCACGGGTAAAGGTGAAGGAAGCAAATGTCTTCCATGCACATCTGGAAATCCAGCTTCGCTTCCTTGCCAGCTTCGCTGCAGATACAGCGTTAAGAGCTGACTAACCCTGTGAAACTGTCTTACTGCCATATTTCATCCCCAACAGTGCACATACAATATTCCAGGCACCGCCTGCTGAGCAACATAAATTTCACTCACCGAAACCTCCTCAAAAGGATACAGTTGATTCGCTAAGAGTAGATGCTGAACTCTACTGTCCCCATTAAACCTGACAAGGCAGTTCGTTGTAGGTTGCAACCAGCAGATTCTAGCCGTGAAAGTTTCGCCCCAGGCCACTCTGGAATCTGCCGCGTAAGCGTTAGTGCCAATAATATACTTCACCTCAGTAGCACCATAAGCAATAGCAGCATAATCACTCTTCTGATGAGTAGGCCAAGTAACCTCTGGATAGGCAGGTGCAACCTCTCGCTTTCCCGAAACCACCATCACTTCTTGATACTGGGAGATGAGTGTTGTGGCGATGACGTCTACTTCTCCATGTTCAGGAAAATAGCAGACGCCCTGCTCACCAGGTTTAATCTCCTGTAGCGCGATGCCTTTCGTATACACTTTCAGCTTAACAGCCACGGCAGAATCCCTCCTAGGAAAGCTACGACCTACTAGGGTTCTTCAGCCCAGTAACACATGTTCACTGCAACACAGTCATTTTTGCCGCCAAGGGCATGACGGGCTTGCAATGTCTTTCCAGGTTGCCACTTAAAGAGGGGAGCAGCTTGCTTCCGACGTGGAAAGTCCTGCACATCGGCAGCCACCATGTAAACCTCAAACTTCTTCGCGCTTGCGGTGCCCTCCCAAATCGTCAGTGTGCCCCCTGTGGCCACACAGTTGTTGCTCAGCACTAAGCCATAACAGATTCCTTGGGCACTAGCGTTGATTGTAGCGGCGCCTCCTGCCCCAATAAGCGTGTAGAGCTGGGCTGCTGTGGCTCCAAGGTTGAAACTGATTGTTGTGAAGCTACGGGGCATATCACGTTCTTCTATGGGAAGGCCAGTCCTCAAGTCTACTCTTAACTGCTTGAGCAGCCTGGCTATGCCCACCACATCATTTGGATCCCGCATCATTCAATCCCTCCAATCGGCGGCTCATAGTAATGCGCCACCTGTTTAGGTCCTTCTTCAAGCTCGTAGAGGAAGCCTCTCAAGGTTACCATCGGACGCACTCGAATAGTTGTGGCCACATTCTGCGCACGCATTTGAATTGGTTTCTCGTTGACGGTGAAAAGGTTTCGTAGTCTGATCGGGGCTCCAACCGGCGATCTTAATCCAGTTATTATGCCCTCGGGCACGTCTCCTCCTCCCCACCTAGTCATCTTAGAGGGTTGTCTTAGGCTGATGTCAAGCCATGACGTAAAGATTTCAATCCCTGTGAGTTGTAGCAGTCGCATTAAGGTGACGTTCGTGATGTTGACGTTTCGGTGCCCTGTGTCTCCGCCCACTGCAAGCTGATTAAATGTGGTGATCTGCCACTCGTTGCTTGTTGTGTTAAAACCTATGCGGGGCGAGAAGAAGTCTTCGACATGAATGATTTTGTAGATGGTGCCGTTGAGCTTCACATAGTCGTTGACTCTGCCTGGACCGTCAATAAATGGTTGATAGCTCACGTGTCCCTACCACCCTACCTTCATATTAACATTTACTGTTTAAAATGGTTTTTCCTATCCCAAACTTTTTAAGGGCTTTTCTAGACGGTTTACTTAGGGTGGTAGGCAAGAGATGGAATGGACTTTCGACCCTAACCTCTTTGCACTGCTCGTAGTGTGCCTCATCGCTTTCTTCCTGCGAACTATTGCTCCTTGGTTGCGCAAAAGACGTGGTTCAAACGATCCGGTTCCCTTTGACTACAGCTATGGCTTGACAGGGCTACTGTCTCTGCTGGTTGGCTTATTGTTTGGCGGCGCCCTTGAATCTGTCGCTGACATAAACGTGCTTGAATGGGCAGTTACTACGATTGTCGTGCAGGTTATGGCGAATGACCTTTTCAACAGATGGATAGAGCCAGGATAACGCTCCTTGGCTCCACGCAAAACCCCCTTCTTTTTTTATGTTAGAAAAGTTGTGATAGCAGCCACTATTATGCCCGATGTGACGCTTCCTAAAACTGCAAAGCCCAACGCACGCCAGTCCCTAGTCTCTTCTTTCCTCTCCGATTTAATTCCATCAATCTTCTCATCAATAACATCTAACTTATCTATGATTCTGTCAAACCGCTCATCACAGAACTGACGAGTCACATAGCTCGGATTCTTCTTCCCCATCGTCTCACGCCCGAAAAATGTGAAGTATCTGGTTTAATCCTCCGTAATCATATATTTTCTGGTCATTAAAGTCTAATAGCATTGTGATAGGCAAGGTTTCGCCGTATCCGGGGTCGTCGAGAAACCAGACGGTGCCACTTGGGTCTAGATTACGCCAACAGCCATAGGCAGGATCACGCCACACCACCCAGGCATGTAGTATAGGCCAGTCCTCAATCTTAGCAACTCTCACAAATGCTTCCTCACCTATGGCTCGCAGTAGACTGCAAAGTAGCACAGCTTGCTCATCACAGTCACCTTGACCTCTATGCAACACTTCGATGGGCTTCAGTAAATAGAAGCCTGAAACATACTTGATGTTGCGCATGTAATCGTAGATCGCGCTGGGACTGCCAAGTTCAAACGCTAAGCTGCGGATTTCCGGTTGGTCAGGCGTCACCCATTGTCTAACGTCTAGGCCGAGGCTCAACATAGCGAGCAACTCTCCGAGCCCCCGCCCTAGTCACTTCTGCAGTCACTTCCCTACCCGTCGCCGTGAAGACTACTGCACCAGCAATAAAGCCTACAACACAGCCAACTAGGAAACTTGTGAGATCTGCCAAGTCCTACCACCCTTTAAGAAATAGTCTGTGTCTACAGTTAATAACGTTTTTTCCCGAAGAGCATCTTCCGTAGCATCTTCTTCAACTCTGTGTCATGCTTGTCCAATGCAATATGAAGCTCAGCGCTAATGAGAGCTTTCAAGTCGCCTCTACTCAAAAGAAAGATTAACCCAGCAGATTCCTGGTCGTGGCCCACTTTCCTATGAGAAGGTCCCAGTGCAGGTGCAGCAGTGTCTAACAATTTGTGCACCCACTCGTATTCCCGTCCCAGGACGAGGCGGTCAACCTTTCGATGGGTTTTGTGTCGTGGCATAATTGGTTAAGTCCAGGTGAAGTTGAAAAGCCATATGTATCCGCTTAGGCAACAGTTATCAATCCACTCATGACCTTCAGGCGTATCTAACACAGCTCGGATCTTTGGCTTCGCAGCGAGTATACTGTAGAGGTGAACAGCATCCGTTAAGTAGTAGCTTACACTGTCCCAGAAGATTCTGAATACTTGCCGAGCGAGAGGTCGAACCAGCGGATGGGTTAAATGGAGATAGTTAAAGATGACATGTTCTCCACTGATTTTGTTCGTGACTGCATATTGCACTTGCTCGGGCGTTATCAGATAGAGTCCTGCCCGTATCCACGTTAACACACGGTCATGCGCCAGGGGCTCTGGAAGTTTCAACAGGTCTTCTAGATGTTTAGTGGCTTCTTCAGCATTAAAGCTGCTCTTATTCTTTGGCTTCTTCCTCTCCTGAGCCACTTTGTTCTCCAGCCTTCATGAATGTGTCAACTGCTTCGCTAGTCTTCTCCTTTAATATTGCTTCTTCCTCTTCTTTAGTCGGCGGTCTCCCTTGTGAAGGTGCTGGGGCTTGAGGTTGCTCAGCTGGCGGTGCGGCTGGCGCTTGCTGTTGCATAGCTCGCATCTGCTGCACTTGTTCAGGCGTTAACACTTGCCCTGTTGCTGGATGAACATACTGGCCACTGAGGGTTCTAACAGCTTGGACGGGCGGTGCTTGACGAGGCATCTTCTTGACTACTTCTTCTCCGATGTTGAGCATGCGGTCTAACACGCCTTTCCAATCCATCTCGCCACTAGGCGTTGTGATCTCACGTTTGTGGAAAAGTCCTTTGTCTATGGCGTCCATAACCTCATCCATTAACCGTTCTTTGATGCCTGCTGCGATGTAGGCTTCTAAGCTGCCTTCACCGGCGCCTTCGCCTCTTGAGATGTAGCCTAGAATCTTGTTGTAGTTTTCTTTCATGGCTTCCCTGTCCTTCGTCATCTCCGTTACTATGGGCTCCACAAACTTTGAGAAGCGTTCCTCCTCTTCCTTGAGGCCAACCATTTTCTTCAATAGTTCACGGGTTTCCTTCTGCTCATCTGCCATAGCTTGAAGCCATTTGGGAGGTTCACCTGTCTGCCCTGACTCTAACCGTTGCATCATCATTAATTCGTATATGCTGGGCTTAGTCAGTTCTTTCAACAAGTAAATGGTTTTGATGTCTTCACCAGCGCTGCCGACTGCTGCCTTGCCTCCTTGACCGCCCATAGCTTCTGCGATTCTACTGAGAAACATCATCTCGACGTAATCATACAACCTGCGGCTCATGGATTCTTCTCGAGGCTCGGGGAGCCTGCGAAAGTGTTGATATGCTTCTTCAGGGCTGAGGGTTGATGATTCCTGCTTAGTAGCTCGCTGTATGACGTCCATTAAGATCTCGCTTTTACTCTTGCCGGTTGCACGTGCTTTGTCCGCTATCATCTTCTCCATTTTCTTGTCGACTGGAATCAAACTCAATCTTTCATCATCTCCTTCAAGTTTTGTAGGTGCTTAAACATCTCGTCAGCGGGGATAGGATTTCCACTGATCTGCGAGGCAATCATCGTGTCTTTGGCAAATTGATAAATGGCCTCTTTGGTAGCTTTCTCCTTGACTTCAGGCGCCATGGACCGAAGCACTTCCCTAAGCGCCCACCTATACTCTTCTCGCTCTCGCACGAGCTCCGGCACTTTGTCATGCCAAAGATCCCAGAATTCAAACATGCCCAGGATGAAGTCAGCTGTTGATTCAAAGCCATAGTGCCGGGCGACAGATCCCAGCTCCTTTTCCAAGTCTTTTCCTGTGGTTAAGACGGTTCTGACGCGTCCTGCTGCTTCGGCAGCTATCTCTTTCTCAACGATCTTGTCAACAGTTTTTTCAGCAGTCTTCTCGCCTTTTTCTACTCCTGAACTTTTGAGTTTACTTGCTCTGATGCCGACTTTGTAGAGTTCTTTGGCTTTCTTGCTGATGGCCGCAGGGTTGATGCCTTTCTTTTTGAGTGCGTCAGCCGCAGTTAAGACTTGTTCTTCTGTGGGCTCGTCTGGGAGAAGATCTTTGAAGCCTGATTCAGCCGCCTGGAATTGTTCATTCCAGTAGTCCTTCATTCTGCTACCTTTCTTCTTCGTCATTTCCGAATCCTACCACCTAAGTCTTAAAAAGGTCTTTCAAGTCTATAAGTGTTTGTCTTAAAGTCTTTCCCTAAAGTCTTTAGAAGAGTCTTTAAGGGTCTTTCCAAGTCTTAAAATCCTGCTTCGACAACATCGAAAAGCCTAAAAAAGTCTTAAAAGTCTTTGAAAGACACTGCAGCCATACGGTTATGATTCTCACTCTTTAGAGACAACATTCTACACACGGAGCTCTCCCTTTAGAAACTCGAGGGGCCTGACCTGTGGAGTCTTAACAAGACTTTAAAGAGGTATGGAAAAAAAAGGGAGGTTAGTCCCGGCGTAACAGAGACGCCAGGACCAAGAGGCAGCCTATGGCGAAGATTATCACCAGGGCCTCGACGCTTACGGACAGCTCTAACACGTGGATCCCTCAAGACAGCACTATCCAACATATCTGTATTTACGTTTTATGAACCAGAAATTCAGATCCAGACACAGCTGCGAAGCCTATAAATACCTGTTCAACTGATAATTACAGCATGAAGGGGTGAAGCAGTTTGAACGAAAAACAAGTTGAAAAAGCCGTAATAGACAAGGCCTGTCCGCTGCTAATCCTCGCTGGAGGCAAAGGCTTAACCAACCAGTGTCTAGGCGACGAATGTGCGCTGTGGATCAACATTCAAAGACCTATACTCTTTGGTGACGGAAGAAACAGCTTTCCTGACCCACACTATAAACATGTCTACCGCGGCTGTGGCTTAGTAGTGCACATTCCCTGGGAACGTGTGAAACGCGAGGAGAAGCCTGGTCCAGCCGAGTGAGGAATGGCGCTTCCTGCCCAACCAGCGTGTCCTACCACCCCAATTTTGGAACGCTGTTTGGCATGGCGCTGGAGAGGGTGCAACGAGCCTTTTTTCTGCTCACCCCTTCTCCAGCAGATGGGGAATGTGCCCCTCAAAACTCGGCTGACGGCATAACCGTTAATACCCCTCTTTTTCTATTATAGCTTTAGGGTGGTAGGAGTCTTGGCTGAGCTCCCCTTTGTAGAGAAATGGCGCCCTGTAAGCCTGGAAGATCTTGTGGGTGACACTTCTGTTGAAAAGTTGAAGGCTTTCGTCAAGAGTGGATCCTTTCCGCTTGCTATGGTTTTTCATGGAGAGTTTGGAACTGGCAAGACAACAGCTGCTAAGGCGATGGTTAGGGACTATTATGTGCGGATGGGTCTGTTTCAACCCGAGGCTACTTTTTCGGATGTGCGAAATGCAACCAGGGTCACACGGCAGTATGAAGGTATTTTTCCACCGGTCTTGTATGTGGATGCTAGTGTGACTCGAGACATCGACACAATCCGCAATTTGGTTAGGAATTTTATGCGCACTAAGGCTCCAGGAGGCTTGGTTAAGTTTGTGATTTTTGATGAGGCAGACAGATTAGGGTATGATGCCCAGGGAGCCCTACGAGTCCTTCTTGAGAAGTATCCGAACACTCGCACGGTCTACACGACGAATGAGCTTCACAAGATTGACCCGGCGATTCGCAGCAGAGCAGCAGGAGGAGTCCTAGCATTCAAGTATCCTCCTGTGGAGCAGGTGACAACTTACCTGAAGAACATAGCTGAGAAAGAGGGCATGGCCATATCAGATGAGAAGCTACGGGAGATAGCGGCGGAAAGCGAGAGTGTGCGAGAGGCTGTAGGAGCCCTGGGAACGGAGATAGCGCTTGAGAAAGCGGAGAAGATGCCTGCTATTCCACCAAGACCTCCACCACCTGCAGGACTGGAAGAATTCATTCCTGAAGAGGAGCCGATTCCAGAGGAGCCTGGGCCCCAAGACGTTGATGTAGCAGTAATCGTTGACACCTACTTCAAGAAGGAGAATGGCAAGTGGAAGAAACCGGGTCCACACGAACCACATTATTTTGTCACGTTCAGTTTACCAGACAAGCTGGCCACACCACCATGGAGCGAAGAAACATGGACCTTCACAGGCTTTGGCATCCACGACACTAAAGAGTTAAAGAAGTTTTTGGCGGAAGGAGAACAAGACTACGATCACGCTGACAATCTGCGAATGAGTTTCGGACAGGAATGGGAGGGAATCCGTAGCGTCCTGGAAGAGAATCCGCCGCCCTTCAACAAGTTTACCACGTTCACGTTGCACTGGACGCGTGAACACGTTTACTGGAGTCCGCAGGCCGAGCAGATTCGTGATGTTTACGAGTATAACTATTCACCTGAAGAGCTTAGAGGCATGAGTCGGGAGGAGCTGGATCTTGTGGCTGCAGTGAAAAGGGTGGCGAAGGGAAAGACGAAATCAGAGCTCATCGACAACATTTTAGCGTCACAAGCCTACGAGTTTCCAGCTGACCTTATCAGAGATGTAATTCGAGAGTTAGAGATGATTTATGATCTTGAGCGAATACGAGAATGGAAAGTTCACAAGCCTGCCGATTGGGCTACTTTAAACGCTTATTGGGACCAAGTGCCGGAAGAGGATAGAGAGCGCATCAAAGCCTTAATGGAGAAGCATCTACGGGCTAAGCCAGGTGCCTTTCGGGCCTTCCTACAAATGGTGAAAGCTCGAGGGCAGGTGGCAGATAAGTTAGGCATTCCTTGGAGAGAAGCCCCTTCACTTGAGGAGGTTGCGCGTGGAGCCCTGGAGGATTTAGAAGCGGTGGGTATGGAAGCCCTAGCTGAACTGGAGGAATTGTAATGGCTGACTGGAAGACGCTATACGAAAGATGGGAAGAGCTCTCAGAGGAAACCAAGCGTAAAATCTTCGACACTTTCTTAAAGAAGACCCCTCGACAGCTCAAGCCTCTCTTTCTACGTGAGCCCTATGCGAAACTGATCTGGCAGAAGATTCCAGAGGCAGAAAGGTTCCCAGAGGAAAAGCCCGCTGAAGCTCCTGAAGGCCCCAAATTCACGAAGGGTCAGCGAGTAATCCACACGACAGAACCCGACTTAATCTTTGAAGTGGAAAAGATCTCTCGAGAAGATGGACGCATCACCTACGAGATTAACACCCCCGACAAGACTAAACATCGTGCCCATGTTCGTGAAGAAGAGTTGCAGGGCATAGTTGAAGCAGAAGAGAAACGGTGGCAGCCAGGCGACACAGCAGTTTACAAGTGGACAGGCAAAACCTATGAAGTAGTCAGCAGCGCAAAGTGGCCTTACATCCTCCTCAAAGACGAGTATGGAAGAATGGACACGAAGAATGCGGATCAGCTTGTCACGCCTGAAGAGTATGAAGAGCTCAAAGCAGAGGAGATGGCTAGGCGGAAGAAGAAGCCTCCGAAAAAGAAGCCTAAAGTTGTTGAGGTTGAGCGCCCTCGAGAGAAAGTGCTCAGGGACATCTTCTATGCTACACTTACGAAAGAAGGAGTGCCCATCCGAACAGGATATCGTAGTATGTGGCGTCTTGAACTGCCCAAGATCTTAGAGTTGCCTACTGCTGAGGAGCAGGAGACTCGAGCGAAAGACTTTGCCATGCACATTGTCAATCTCTACCGTAGCGAGAAAGAGATACGTCGCAAACGCCGTGTCATCCGAGCTCGTAAACCTCAAGTGCGCCCCAGAGAAGAAGTTCCCACTTATATGCCTCCCGTGTTGCCTCCCGGATGGATTCCTGTTGAAGGCGGCTACCTCGTTAACGGCAAATTCATCTCAGAGGAAGAGGCACCTAAGTTTGTTGAAGCTGAAGAAGTGCCTGCTCCAGAAGTGCCCGTTCTCACAGGCTTTGTGAGACGCAGATGTCCCCATGAAGACCATGACAGTGAGGAATGGAAGCAAGCTCATCCAGAAGTTGAGGAGCAATATCCAGACGGCGTGTTCATGGCGAATCTAACTGAGGAACGAGCCGCTCACGCATTGCCATGTCCAGCCTACTTCCGAAATAGAAGGTTCTTGAAGTTTTGTCCTTATCACCGACACACCGAATTTGGAGTTTATGTGACAACATTGGCTAACTGGATACGGGTTTACATGTGGATGTTCAAAGTGAGTGGTGGTCGCCAAGGGTTAGACCCGGGGGTAGTGAAAGCCGCGGGATTAAATCCCGCCGACTATGATAAACCGTTAACGTGGCGTCCTCCAGGCGCAGTCTTCGAGTATTGGAAGCAGATTGGCTGGGCAGTTCCAGAGAGAATTGAAAAAGCATGGAAGGAGACCGAAAAGGAATATGAAGAGTATGAACGGATATGGGAAAAAGAGAAAAGGCGAGAAGGAGAAGGATAAGATAGGGTGGTAGAAATGGGCTACGAATTTCATTATGATGGAAAGCGGTTCAAGGTCTGGAATACGATAGTAATGAAATATATGGCGACCGGAAGGGAATTGCTTAATCCAAAAGCGGCTGCATCATGGCTTGTCGATCACATCGCTGAAAAACATCTACGTGAGCAAGGAAAACCTTTGCCGAGCAAGGAGAGAGAACGCCTAATGAGAATCTGGCTTGTCGCTGCTAATATGGCTATTCAAGACTTCAAACTACGCCTTAGAGCCCCTAAAATCCGTGTTCCTGACAACATCATTCGCTTCATCTACGATGCACGGCATTTCGGCTTGCCAGATGATGAAATAGTTGAAGCATTATTGAAAGGAAAGGTGGAGTAAGTGGCTATTTGTGCGTTGTGTGGAGGCTACGCTGCAAGAGGCATACCGACACAGAGAGGCTTCAAATTCATCTGCAAGGAGTGCAAGCGGAAAATTAAGGAGATGGAATAATGAGCACGGAACCAACCGACGAAGACGTCAAGCTAAGCCATAACACAGCAGACGTCATCAGCAGCCTCATACAAGTCGGCTTCGCAGTCAACCGCAAAATCCCCCCTATGCCCCCATACCCAGCTATACCCCTAAAAAGCCTTCAAGAAACAATCCAGGCTGCTGAAAGCCTAATGCACCAAGCAATCATCGTAGCCAAACAACTTAGCCGCCACGCAGAGAAGAAAGGTTTGGAGGTTGGTCCGTTGGTTGGTTCGTTGGCAACGATTGAAGTGCCTGAAGTCCGCATACACTTCGGTAGCTTACCTCGGGGAGTAGAGGTTCAGGGAAGAAAAAAGCCGAAGCTACCATAAGAGGCATATTCATGCCGTTGATTCCGCAATTACCCATCGTCAACATTCGCAGAGCATGTAAATATCTTGTTCCTAAAGATGTTGGGCGTGGCTGGATCTTCGGCAGTGGAAAAGAAGAGTGGGATCCCAAACATGACTTAGATGTTATAATTGACTTGCCTCCTACCGAAGAGAACAAAGCAAAGTTCCAGGACTGTCATGAATCTGGAATCGACCTTTTCCTCAAGGACGAAGCAGGACATCTCTTCAGCGTGTTACTTGACGATTATTTATATGAAGACGACGGAACACCCGTAACGTTTGAGGGTGTCCACCCCTGGGTCTTCCACTGCACTAAAGCTATTGGAGTGCCCCACAAAAAGACCGAAGAGGAAGTCAGAGTCTATGCGAAGATGCTTGGAGAGCGACTGATGTATCCCTTCTATAAATGGCAAGCAGAAAAACATGGATTCTATGGAGTAGACGCAGTTCCACGATATCTCAAATGGCGAGAAGAAGAGGACCGACGTAAAAACAAGTTTCAAGGCTTCTATGTGGGAGAACGAGACCAGAAAATGATACAGAGCCATATTGCTTCTTATCGCCCTGAAGAGTGGCGGGGCTTAGACGCTATTGACGCTGTGCTTCTTGAATATGGCTATGACTTCGCAGATTACCAGCCAAACAGAAACTATGTATGGCACCCTCAACTTAAAAAGTGGATTTGCGGTTCATCGGCTCGTCCCGTGAGCAGAGCTGAAGTAGCTGCGATTCCTGAAGAAGAACGTGACTTTCCTTCTGGTAACTATAGTTATGACCGAAGTATTGTTCAAGCTGTATTGTATCGTCATGGTTGGCGATATAATCCAACACGGAAATGGTGGGAACCATCTGGCAAACGTAAGGGTCCTATCTACTGGAGAGGTAAACCGTCGAAATGTATGTATTGTGGAGCCATCTGCGAATGGCCGGAGGCTCCGATAGAGCGTTGTCCCCTTGTATACATAGGGTCAGGCAGAAACATCAGTGGTGAAATCCAAGATTATTACCGATGTCAAAAATGTATGAAGGTGACTCCTT
>JBHIEV010000007.1:0-41504 GCA_046760805.1 Bathyarchaeia archaeon | reverse complement strand
AAAGAAACACGAATCATTAGGCTAGAATTATACGAGCCTGTTCGTCTTATATAGTGTCGTATCGGTCACTTTCGCCATGCTCGGATTCCTGCAACCACAACTAGGACTCCGATGATCGCTAACAACACGGGAAGTAAATACCCAATAAGCAAATCACGAAGGTACAAGAACCATACAACTCCGAGTGCTGAAATCAGAACTCCCCCTGAAAGGATGTTGAAGGCTCCATGCCCATATGTCTCTGGACTAGACGCCCGAATTCCGGCGAGAATCATGACCCAGACACCGAAGAGAAGAATGGTGAGCGCAAGAGCCTCAGATAGGCTATAGAGGATGGCGGTTGCGTGTAGAGCCACGGATATAGCTAATACTACTACTAGGACACCTATTGAAAGGACGCCGAGCGGTCTTTTCGGCATGAGAATTGTCTCCTCGTTTATCTTTCTTCAATGGGTATAAAAGCTTTCAGTTAAAGCAGGCCGAATCGTGTTGCCGGGATGTCTCCTTTGATGACTGTGCCTGTGGCGCCGTCTAGGATGATGTTGTATCTTTCGCCTTTATACTCGTAGAAACAAAACCATATGGGCGCGTGCAGATACACGGAGTCACCGATCGAGAAGTCGCTTTTGATCTCGACGATCTTGTCAACCTCCTGCTTGGCTAGAAATTGGTGATGATTCTCGATCTGTTGCCTAGCCAACTTTACAGCCTCATCCCTCGCCATCTCACTGTTCAACGTCTTAGCGAATCCTTCAATCTTTCTGAAGTCGTAGGGAATCTTTCCTTCTAATGGGACATCGTATTCTCTTGTAGGAAACTCGGAAGCTTTCCTCGCTAAAACCAGCCAATCATACTTCCTCTCAATCTTTCCCTCCTTCACAACGGAGGGAGCCACCCGCTCGAAGATGCCTTTATATTTGCTTGTGGCTGTGACTGGGACAACCCAGAATGGCAGATAAATGAGGCTTTTCTCCAGAATCCTAGAAGACCTAGCCAAGTCTCCTGGTTTCAGGAAGCCAGATCTCATCCAGTTGCGTATGAGTTCTTCCATTTGATCTGGCGTGTACTCGTTGAGTATCATGGAATGTTCGAGGGTGAATGCCTTGCCTGTTTCTATGACGCAGGTGAAGCCGCAGTATTGACAGGTGGCGATTATCTCGCCCGGTTTGAAGCTTATGGGCGCGCCGCAGTTGGAGCATCGAATCTCACGGATTATCGACATGACTAAGCCTCTTGAGTTGGCATTATGGGTAGAGGTTTGACATAAGTTTTCTCAGTTGGAGAATGCTAAAGAGATGTTGAGAGGAGCGTAAGGCATATTTTGAACAAATTCAGATCCCTGCTGTAGGAGGAAGACCTTTGGCTAGGCTTGCTCGATTGAAGCTTTCCATGACCGTTTCCATTCTGCTCGTAACTATAATCTTCGCTGGCTTCATGGTTGCCCTAACCTTTCTGATCCAGCTTCCGCCCATCCCGTCTCTCACCATCGCCATATTCGGAACCCTCCTCTTCATACTGCTTCAATACCTAATAGGACCCGCAATAGTCAGGTGGTCAACGAAGCTGCATTACCTCAAACCTGGGGAAAACCCGTGGCTAGAGACCACCGTTAAAGACCTTGCAGAGAAGAGCAACATACCCCAGCCGAAACTGGCGATTGTGCCAGACAAGACGCCCAACGCCTTCGTCTTCGGAAGAACCACAAAGGGCGCAACTCTGGCAGTTCATGAAGGGCTACTCAGGCAATTGACTCAAGAAGAGGTCAAGGGGGTCATAGGCCACGAGCTTGGACACATCAAGCACAAAGACTTCGTGGTGATGACAGTTCTTTCATCACTGCCGATATTGGCTTATCTTATTGCTCGGCTCTCGTTCAGAGTTGCACTAGCCACAGATGGTGGGAGTAAGAAGAAGGGTGGAGAAGTTGCTTTTAGAGTTCTGCTCGTAGTAGCTGCTGTTGTCTCCTACATCGTCTACATAATCACCTTACTATGCGTCATGAGGCTGAGCCGCCTAAGAGAACACTACGCCGACGCCTACTCAGCATACGTAACAGGTGAGCCCCGACAGCTCCAGAGCGCCCTGACAAAGATAACCTACGGACTATCCCTATCGCCCAAACCACCCCACGGAGCCAGAACACTATACATAGGCGACCCAGCCTTGGCGAAACAGGAGTGCCAAGGCTTGATGCAGAGAAAAGAGGAATATGACCTGGATAAGGATGGGGTTCTGGACGCTAGAGAGCTTGAACTCGCCATGGAGAGAGAAGCCAAGTCGAGATGGACCACCATCAACACATGGTTCGCCACGCACCCAGCAACCTTCCAGCGGATTCTACTGCTCCGAGAGATCGAGAAGGAGATGTCAAGCGGCAGATACAGCGGTGAACGTATCTACGCTCAAATCTGAGAGAGTTCTCGAGCTGACTAGACAGTCCCATAATATCAATGTTCATATTTGGACCTAACACTGCGCTGTGTTGGAAAAGTATTTTTTCAAAAGGCTAAGGCATGATCCACGGGCTTTTTTAACCTCGCCATATTTGCCCCCATGAACCTCTCACTGACTTGGAAAATTCAGACCCAACACTCCTCAAGATTTCATCTAGATTTAAAATGGTTCGATGTTATACCATAATTCATGAGACCCGAAGAAGATGCTTATGGTCAGGAGTTGTGGGCCTATTACAAGGGAAGGGCAGTCTTTGAAATAGTTGAAAGAGACGACGGCTATATCTCTGCTTCCACCTACCCAAGAATCTACTTTTCAGACTATGAAGATTGGCCTCTTCACGAAAAGGATGCGATGCGATTTGTGAAAGGAAAGGTCTTAGATATTGGTTGTGGAGCTGGTAGACATTCGCTGTATCTGCAGAAAAAAGGTTTTTATGTGCTTGGAATTGATAGTTCCCCTCTTGCTATAAAGCTTTGCAAGTTAAGAGGACTGAAGAAAGCCGAAGTAATGCCGCTTGAGGATATAGCGTTCAAGCCAAACTCTTTTGACACGATTATCATGATGGGAGGCAACTTCGGTTTGTTTGGCAGTTTCAAAAAGGCACGAAGGATGCTTAAGCGTTTTCATAGAATGACCTCCAAAAACGCGATGCTTATCGCTGAAACTCGCGACCCGTACAAAACCGAAAACCCAGAGCATTTAGAGTATCACAAGTTTAACAAGAGAAGAGGAAGAATGAGTGGACAATTGAGAATTAGGATAAGATTCGGAAAACACGCTACTAGATGGTTTGACTACCTTCTTGTGTCCAAAGAAGAGATGAAAGAGATACTGAGAGGAACAGGATGGAGGATTAGGAAATTCCTAGACTCTGAGGGCTCACAATACATAGCCATCATCGAAAAAGGGAGCTTAAAGACTGTTTGACCGTTTACAGACAAAGTTTTAGACACGGTGTGTGCCCGAGACAGAAAAGATTATCACATTTCATCCTTCTATTAGAAGGTCTGGAGGATCAACCGGTGAAGGTCAAACTCCTCAGACACACGCCGGATCCTGAACGATTGTGTGCTGCAGCCGCTCAGACCTCCTACAAGGGCGAGGGAACCACCCAACTGTTCAAGAATCTTAGCATTGAGAAGGCGAGGAAGACCATCCGCAGAGTGCTGGGCTACGGTCATCACTCTGTCATCGAGCACGCTGTCTTCACTTTCAGCGCAGAAGGCGTCTCACGGGCTTTGACGCATCAGCTGGTCAGGCACAGAGTTGCCTCCTACACACAGCAGAGCCAGAGATACGTCACATACGACACCCTAGAACACTACGTTACACCCCCAAGCATCTCAGAGAGTGATGAAGCCAAAGGCATCTACAATGATACCTTAAAGTACATATCAGACGCCTATCAAAAACTGTTGAAACTAGGCATTCCTAAAGAGGATGCCAGATTTCTGTTGCCAAACGCAGCCAAAACAAACATAGTGATAACTATGAACGCTAGAGAACTGCGACACTTCTTCAACCTGCGCTGTTGTGAGAGGTCTCAGTGGGAGATAAGGGAGATGGCGATAGAGATGCTGAGACAGGCGAAAGAAGTAGCTCCCTCACTCTTCGATAATTCTGGGCCCTTCTGTGTTGATCGTGGTTACTGCCCTGAGGGGAAGTTGAAGCCGTCAACATGTAGAATCGAAGAGATACGGAGAAGGTTCAGGGAACTATGACCGACTTGAGCTTGATCCCTTTTATCATGTGCGCGTAGGGAGTAAGATGAATGTCTGAAAAGTCACGAGTTGAAAAGACAATTGTTGAAGCAGAAAAGGCCGTTGCCGAAGCAAGAAAAGTGGTTGCTGAAGCTAAAGATAAGCTTGCTAGACCTCTCAGAAAAGAGGTCTATCTGGCGGAAGGAAAGATCAACAAATACGCCAACCTTCACCTCCCCAAGAGATTCTTCGAGCAGACTAGGCTGCCGCAAAAGGTTGACATCCCAGTGACAATGCATCTACAAGAAGATCGACTAATCTTAAACCTTCCAAAACCAGAAGCTTTCTCGAAGAAAACGCAGAGAGATAGTTAATACAATTGTGTTAGAGAGCATATCCTGCTCTCTGCATGATTTCCTTCACAGAGGCATAAGCAGGAGAATCTGGGGACAGATCGAGTAGGGATTCTCCGCTTAGAACGGCGTCTTCGACGTTCTTGTCATAGCTGATTCCGCCCAAATATCTTAGTCCCATATCCTTTGCTTTCTCTTCTAGGCTCTTGGGGAATCTGTATCCTCCTATGAGGTAGAAGTTCTTGAACTGGATTTTGACCTCCTTCGCTATTCTGTAGGCCCTCCTCACGTGGTCGAATGCCTTTTTGGAAGGTCCCACCATGTCAAATATGTCTTCCACCTCAGATGCGATTCTTCTGTTTAGGTGTTCCAAACCAGCGGGGGAATCTATCAGAACATATTTGTATGTTTTCGCTAGGTTTCCAAGGGCTCTCTTCAGCGCAGCGTCTGGTAGACAGTAGCAGCCCTCTATGAATTTTGTTCCAACAGCGATCAAGTCAAAGGACTTTCCTTCGTACAATCCCCTTGCCCAGATTTGACCCTCCATCTTTTCTGACGGAGGCACCCCAACAGTTGTACCCCCTCCCTCTATGAATGTTTCAATCAGCAACTCAGATATTGTCTCCTTCCCCTCCTCTTTAAGATCTACTCCAACCATTTCCCCCAGATTTTGATCTGGATCCACATCGACGAGGAGGAGAGGTGTATGGTTGACTTCGATAAAGAACTTTGTCATCAACGCAACAAAGCTTGTTTTTCCGACGCCGCCTCGGCCCATGACAACAATTCTCTTCATTTATTTCACTGAGCGTATAGCAATACACGGTTTTAATTAACTCTTTTTCCGTCAGGGCTTGTCTGTTTAGAGCTTTTAGAAAGATTAAATAAGGCTCGTGAGTTATGGAGTAGATTCAATAAAAATTTCATGGCTTGGTGCGTTTTGTTGTCTAAGAGAGCCTTGCAGATGAAAATAAAGGAATTAAAAACCGATGTTGCGGATATAAAAGATCTTGAAGTTTCCATTGGCAGAATCTTTGATGAGACTTGGACTGAGCCTGTTGGTCCAACTCCTTTTCCCTCCATAACTGACCTGAGGGAGTGGGACTTCAAGCTTCTGCAGCGATACAAGCCTTTCTATCTACCTTTCTGTGACGTCTGTTGCCTTTGCACCTTCGGGAAATGCGACCTGACGGGAGACAAACGAGGAGCCTGTGGACTGAATATGGCGGCTCAGCAATCTCGCATCGTTCTCCTCGCCTGCTGCATTGGAGCAGCCACTCACATAGCACATGCCAGACACCTTGTTGAGCATTTAATAGAGAAATACGGTCGAAACATCCCTCTCGACATTGGAGGCCTAAACATAGACGTAGAGGCTCCGGTGACCCGCCTAGTTTGTGGCATCCGACCTAAGACGCTCAAAGATTTGGAGGACGCTCTCGACTACTGTGAACAGCAGGTTACACATCTTCTCTCGGCCACCCATACTGGACAGGAAGGAAGCAACTTAGATTTTGAGTCCAAGGTTCTCCATGTGGGAATGGTAGATCAACTTGGCATGGAAGTCGCAGATATCGCACAAGTTTCAGTCCTTGGTTTTCCAAAGGCTGACCCTGAGGCTCCTCTAACGGATTTAGGCTTTGGCATAGCCGATGTGTCCAAACCAACCATCTTGGTCATTGGTCACAATGTGCCGTCTTCCGTGGGAATAATCGACTACCTAACAGACAAAGGAATGCTAGGCCAGGTCGAGGTTGTAGGCATATGCTGCACAGCCCACGACATCACCAGATACAGTTCCATGGCTAAGATAGTAGGTCCCATATCTTGGCAACTGCGATATATCAGAAGCGGACTAGCAGATTTAATCGTAGTAGATGAACAGTGTATCCGAGCGGACACCCTAGCCGAAGCTCAAAAAGTCAAGACGCCAATAATCGCCTCAAGCCCGAAGAACTGTCTGGGCCTCGAGGACAGAACTAGGAGCCCATCGAAGGAGGCGATATCAGATCTGGTGGAAGGCAAGGTCCCAGGAGTACTCATTCTAGACCCAGACAAGGTTGGAGAAGTTGCCGTTGAAACTGTGATGGCAGTCGCTCCAAAAAGAAAGAAGCGTAAAGTTATCCCAGAAATAGAAGAGATCATCAAAGCTGCTCAGGAATGCAACCAATGCAACGACTGCATGCGAGCCTGCCCAAACAACCAACCCATCCCTGAAGCCATCAAAGCCGCAGCGAAAGGTGACCTCAACCCGCTGGCTGAAATCCTTGAGAGTTGCATCGGTTGCGCCCGTTGCGACAGTGCGTGCCCCAACGACTTCCCTCTGCACAGCTTCATGGTGAAGGCAGGAGAGGGTGAGTTGTGGGAGGAGAAGTTTAAGATGCGGGTTGGACGAGGTGCAATCCAAGACGTGGAAATAAGGGAGGTTGGGGGACCCATAGTTCTCGGCGAGATCCCTGGGGTAGTGGCCCTGGTGGGTTGCGCCAACTACCCAAAGAGTGGGAAAGAAGTTGCGGAGATCGCTGAGGAGTTCGCGAAGCGCAGGTTTATTGTCGTGACCTCGGGATGCGCTGCCATGTCTATTGCTATGGTGAAGGATGAGGAAGGGAAGACTCTCTATGAGAAGTATCCTGGCTCCTTTGACGCGGGTGGTATACTCAATGTGGGTTCGTGCGTGGCCAATTCTCATATAGCAGGAGCAGCCATCAAAATCGCTAGTATTTTCGCAAAGAGAAAGCT
This sequence comes from Bathyarchaeia archaeon, assembly GCA_046760805.1. Classification (GTDB taxonomy): domain Archaea; phylum Thermoproteota; class Bathyarchaeia; order Bathyarchaeales; family Bathyarchaeaceae. Next base: position 34,255 of record JBHIEV010000007.1, on the reverse strand, counting down.
GCGCGCCAACTACGAGGAGATAGCTGACTACATCTTTAACCGTGTGGGGGCTGTTGGAGTTGCTTGGGGAGCCTATTCTCAGAAGGCAGCCTCGATAGCTGCCGGCGTCTGGAGGCTTGGAATACCTGTAATCGTTGGACCCCACGGATCCAAGTATCGTCGCATGCTCCTCGGGAGAAAAGATAAGGAGGAGGATTGGTATGTGCACGATGCCAGAACGGGCGACAAAGTCTATGTGGGCCCAGCTCCTGAGCATCTCTTTACTGCGGCGGAAACCAAAGAGGAAGCCATGGTTTTGATAGCCAAGCTTTGTATGAGACCCAACGACACGACTAGGGGTCGCGCCATAAAATTGACCCATTACATCGACTTGCACAAGCGCCTCTACGGGGTCATGCCTGACGACATACACCTCTTTGTCCGAAACAAGACTGACATACCCATCACCATGAAAGACGAGATTCTCAAGATTCTGGAGGAGAAAGGATGGAAGGAGACTAGAATCCCAGACCCAACGCTTCTACCTAGACTCGTCAGGAAGAGGGGTGAATAATATGGGTGCAAAGGCAGAACCTTGGCAGACGGCCGAGATCGCGGGTCCAAAGAAGGCTCTCCTTATATTGAAGCCCGAGGTGGTCGTGGCGATGGTGAAGAGAGCGAAGCGTCCCATACTCGTCGTTGGAAACCTAGCCGCTGAGGATTATTCGGATGATGTCAAAATGATCGACTATGCAATCCGCATTGGAAAGACTGCGGGAATTCCTGTAGTCGCCACGGCGCACATAACAACCGAATTCCTCAAGAGGGGTTTTCATCCTGCAAGTTGGATGCCTGCAATGGACATTGGTGACAGGCTTAGGGATCCAGAATGGAAAGGTCTGGATGGAATGGGTCCGTATGACTTGGCGATGTTTATGGGACTTCCCTACTATATGGAATTCGTGATATTGGCTGGGCTGAAACATTTTTCCACAAACCTTAAGACAATAAGCCTAGACAGATTTTATAACCCCCACGCAACATGGTCATTTCCAAACCTTTCAGTCAAGGATTGGAGTGAGAGTTTCGAGACGATCATAAACAAGTTAGTAGGAACAAGTTAGGAGGAGAATGAGAATGTCAATGTTTGAAGACATACCAGTAGAAGTCGGCGTGATCTACGAAGGAGAGAGAATTAGAGGCGAGCAACTGCAGGTTGAACTAGGCGGACCTAAGTGCGACTACAAGTTCGAGCTGGTCAGAGCCAAGAGTATGGACGAAGTTGAAGATGGAAAGATCTCAATAGTAGGACCAGACATCAAGGACATGAAAGAAGGCACAAGATACCAGCCGTTTGGCATATACATTGAGGTGGCTGGAAAGGAGGTGGAGGAGGAGCTTGAGGGAGTCATCGAGAGGAGAATTCACGAGTTCTGCAACTTCATCCAGGGATTCATGCACCTCAACCAGAGATACGACATCTGGCTGCGCCTGAGCAAGAAGTCCTTCCAAAGCGGACTAAACTCCTTACAATTGATAGGCAGGGTCCTTCACAGGCTCTTCAAGAGCGAGCTCCCATTTATAGAAAAACTGCAGATCACCTTCATGACCGACGTAGACAAAGTTGCTGAAATGTATAAGGAAGCTTTAACGGTCTACGACGCCAGGGACGCCAGAGCCAGAGGGATGAAAGATGATGAAGTGGAAACTTTCTATGGGTGCGCACTCTGCCAGTCATTCGCCCCAAGCCACGTATGTGTGATAACTCCCCAGCGATACTCAAACTGCGGAGCGATAAGCTGGTTTGACGCTAGAGCAGCAGCGCGAGTTGATCCAAAGGGGCCTGTCTTCGAGATTGCGAAGGGAGACCTTCTAGACGATGTGAAGGGCGAGTATACTGGAGTCAACGAGGCTGTCAGGAAGAAGTCGCTTGGAGACGTTGAGAGAGTGTGGCTGTACACAGCCTTTGGATATCCACACACCTCTTGCGGCTGCTTCGAGGGCTCAGCCTTCTACATACCAGAGGTAGACGGGTTCGGCCTAGTCCACCGGGGATTCAAGGACGTAACCGTCAACGGATTAACTTATGTTGCAATAGCAGACTCCACAGCTGGAGGCAGACAGGTTGACGGCTTCCACGGAATCTCCATCGAGTACATGAGGTCCCCCAAATTCCTGCAGGCTGACGGTGGATGGAACAGAGTGGTCTGGGTTCCAGCTGAGATCAAGGAGAGAGTGAAGGAATTCATACCCTTAGAGCTTGTGGACAAAATTGCTACCGAAAAAGATGTAACGAGTATCGATGAGCTGAGGAGTTTCTTGAAGGAAAAGGGGCATCCTGTTGTTGAAGCGTGGAAGGAAGAGGAAGCGAAACGTGTGGAGGTTGCTGAGGCAGAAGCTCCAGCAGCAGTTCCAACCCTTAGGGCCCCCACAGCCGTGATCCCAGCAGCTGGAGGATTCAGGATAATCCTGAAGAACGCGAAGATACATGCCGAGAAGGTTATCATCAAACCTGCTCCCAAGAAGGAATAGAAATGGGAGAAGAAGAGAAGGGCAAGCAGGGACTCGGGCTCCCCTTGGACCTCCTCGAGATGCTGAGCAGGTTTCAGGAAGTCGAGCTCGAGGATGTTCTAATCGAAGCTGAAGAGCTTGAGCTGGACATTCAGCCAACCGCTTTAGCCCTGCCTTCAACAGTCCCCCCGACCTTAGCCCCACCTGAGAAAGTGAAGCCAACCGAACTCATTCGAGTCAAATTCAAACCACCAATTATGGACTATCCAGGCAGAGTTCCAGAGGTAAAGCTTGGAGCCACTAAAGGGGAAGGAGGAACCCGTGGCAAGACTGTGATTGTCGGAGGAGCGACTTCGCCTGCCTTCTACACCTTTGAGAGACCGCCTCCACACCTACCCGCAATATCCCTAGACGTGTTCGACACTAGAGAGGTGCCGCTTCCAAAGGCTATAAGAATGCATGTTGAGGATGTCAGAGATGATCCAGCGGAGTGGGCCAAACTCGCTGTTAGGAAGTTTGGAGCTGACATGATTACTGTTCACTTGATGAGCACAGACCCGCTTATTGGGGATGCATCTCCGACGAAGGCGACAAAGACTATAGAGGATGTGCTGCAAGCCGTGGACGTTCCGATTATCGTTGGGGGCTGCGGAGATCCGAAGAAAGATGCTGCAGTATTCGAGAAGGTTGCTGGGGTGACTGCGGGCGAGAGAGTTCTGCTCAGCTCCGTCACCCTCGACATGGCTGAAGCTGGCCTCCTTGAAGGTGTGGCAAAAGCCGCCAAAGAATTTGGACACGTGGTTCTAGCATTCACTGCTTTGGATCTGAATCTGGCTAGGGAGCTGAACAGGAAGCTCTACGACTTCCTTCCCAAAGAGAGTATCATAATGGACCTGACGACTGCTGCTTTAGGCTACGGACTTGAATATACCTTCAGCATAATGGAGCGTGCCAGGATGGCGGCGTTGATGGGTGACCCAGAGCTCCAACACCCACTTCTCTCTGGGACAACCAACACTTGGGCTGCTAGGGAGGCTTGGCTCAAGATGGGTCCGGAGTGGGAGCCGAGAGAGCTTAGGGGTCCTTTGTGGGAGACGGTTACCGCATTAGCCCTACTTCTGGCGGGAGTTGATTTATTCCTGATGATGCACCCCGCTGCAGTTAGAACATTAAAGGAGATAGTCAACGAATTCATGAACCCTAGCAAGGTTGAGTCTCAGAAGATAGCGAACTGGGTCTCAGCCAAAATTTAGGCCGTGATCATATTGGCGAAGGCAGAGATAAGCCCGATAGACATCTACAAATTTCTTCCAAGGACTAACTGCGGCGAATGCGGAGAGAAAACTTGCATGGCATTCGCCACAAAGCTCGCCAGCAGAGAGGCTAGACTCAAGGATTGCCCACCCCTATTGAAGCCCGAGTTCAAGGAGGCCTATCAGAAGCTCTGGCGTATGCTGAAGCCGCCAGTTAAGGAGATCACGATAGGAGTGGGAGATAAGGCTGTCAGGATTGGGGGAAAGCTTGTCATGTACCGGCACGAGCTAGCCTACCACAACCCGACTCCCATAGCCATAGATGTCACAGACGCGGTCCTGGCGGATGAACTCGTCAAGAGAGTGAAGCGGGTGGAGAGTTTCCTATACAAGTACATAGGCAGAGAGCTAACTCTCGACGCCATAGCTATTCGATCGGTCTCCAACGAACCAGCAACCTTCAAATCCGTCGTTGAGAAGGTCATGGAGACAACCGATTTGCCCTTTGTCCTCTGCTCCCTTGACCCAGACATCATGGAGCCAGCCCTGATCGCCTCTCACAAGAGGAGACCACTGATCTACGCTGCAACCGCAGATAATTGGAGAAACATGGCAGAGCTTGCCCTGATGTATAAGTGTCCGCTCGCAGTTTTCGCACCCAACGACCTAGACCTTCTGAAGTCACTGACCAAAACCTTAACTGAATATGGCGTTGAGGATTTGGTGCTCGACCCAGGAACTTTCACAGGCGACGGAGTAGCGGACACAATCAACAACTTCACCATGATACGTAGGGCTGTGTGCAAAGGGGGAGATGAAACACTCGGATACCCCCTCATCGGCACCCCCATAACCGCTTGGCTTGAAGGGGAAGCCAAACCAGAGCTCAATGCTTGGCGAGAAGCCTACGTGGCGTCAATGCTCATGAGTAGATATGCAGACCTCTTGATCATGCACAGCTTAGACGGGTGGGCCCAACTTCCACTCGCCGTATGGAGGTTCAACATCTACACAGACCCGAGGAAGCCAGTGGCCGTTGAACCTGGACTGCGAGTCTTTGGCAAACCAGATGAAAACTCGCCGGTAATGTTCACAACAAACTACGCGCTAACATACTTCACGGTTCAATCTGACATCGAATCAGGAGGAGCAGACTCCTATCTGATAGTTGTTGACACTGAAGGGCTTAGTGTGCAGAGTGCTATTGCCGGGAGGAGGCTGACTTCAGACATGGTTGCGGACGCTATTAAAGAGACGGGAGTCGAAGGGAAGGTTAGGCATAGGCACCTGATTATACCTGGTATGGCTGCTAGGTTGAGTGGGGAGATAGAGGAACTATCCAAATGGCACGTCATGGTGGGTCCAACGGACTCGTCTGGAATTCCGAAGTTCCTGAAGGAAAAGTGGCCTCCAAAAAAGGATTGACGGAGCATCCTGACTTAATTCACTGTGGAAGGGCTATCTGAGATATCGTTCAAGATAAGCTTCCACCGTTGGAAGAAGGCGTTTGGTCATCTCGCATCTCTTTCGGGAATTTATGCTGTTCAGGAGCCTCAAGGCCTGTTCCGGCGTGCTGAACTCTTCCATGCCCCCGTTGGGGCGTCTTCTCTCCACCTTGATGCAGTCATCTACAATGCAGCTTAGAACGCAGGCTGTGCAAAACACACATAACTCCTCAGTCACGCCAACTTTTCCTGACTTCCAGTAGAGGGCGTTAGTGGGACAGGCTTCAATGCATAGCTTACATTCCACGCCGTCACAGATGCTAGCGTTGATCTGTATGCTTCCCTCTTCAAAAAACTCTTTAACGCCAACAGACTGCAGAAGTTGAGCCCTTTTCTCTCTCCTTTTTTCCTCGGAAGCCTTTTCAAGAAGCTGAAAAATATCTACGTCTTCACTCTGTTTCTGAGACGTCTTCGATCAGCCTCCAAGCTTCCTATGTTCATCATAAGGACTAGAGCCGTATATTAATGGTGTATTTTATCTATTTACTCCAGATAAGCGTAGTAAGTTTGACACAAAGACTCTCGTGATGTGTAGTGGTTGGAAAATTCGAAGCGGCGCCAATAAAAACAGTGTATTGGAGACCTAGAGAAGACTACCTCCAAAGGATAGTTGATTCCATAAAAAACAAGATTGAGTATGGAAACATAGTCACGGTTTCGGAAAAAGCGATATCAACAGCTCTTGGCAACCTTGTAGATGAAAGCGCTATTCAACCAAGTCGGATGGCAAGTTTTATCGCGAAATATTGGATGCGTCTGGTCTGGGGCTATTTTCTTGGATCGCTTTCCCGCCTCCGAAAGAGAACCATTCAGCACCTTCGCAACTATCCTCTAGATGAGGGAGGTGCCCATAAACAACTAGCATTGGAACGGACAGGACTGTTGGAGGCACTGATGTTTGGCTCTGAGGGGGGAATAGATGCGAGCAATCTTCCCTACTCCTTAGTCAGCCTTCCGCTTAGAAACGCTTCAGGGATCGCACAGAAAATCCGCAGGCATATAAAGAACAGGTTGGGCAAGGAGGTCGTGGTCATGATTGTAGACACAGACAGAACGTACTCCCTGCGAACATTTCATTTCACTCACCGCCCCAGACCAATCCGAGGAATACGCTCCTTTGGAGGCTTTCTCTCTTACGTCATTGGAAGATTCTTCAAGATGAAACATAGGGCAACTCCGGTGGCGGTGGCGGGCTCTCAGATGCAGGTGGAAGAGGCTCTTGAAGTCGCTGAGATAGCCAATAAGGCTCGGGGGTCTGGGGCTGGAAGAACCGTGTGGGATATGGCTGAGAGATTTGGTGTGTCTGTGACTGGGGTTACATGGGAGATGCTCGAAAAACTGACCCACAAGCCCATAGTCATCGTAAAACCTATGAGAAGAGAAGAGGATAGTCCATGAGCAATAGATTAAAAGAACCTAACTCGCACGAGAATGAGTGATATGAAAAGTGTTATTGAACAGATGAACTTGTTCTTCGAGCCCACTTCAGTCGCTGTCGTGGGTGCATCACGTAAGATCATGAAGGCGGGTCGTGTGATCTTCAAGAACTTCGCCGACAGCAAACGGAGAGGCATGTTCAAAGGAGAACTCTACCCAGTCAACCCAAATGAGAAGCAGATTCTCGGGTTTAGATGTTATCCGTCAATTACGGAAATCCCTGGAGAGGTGGAGCTGGTGGTTATCGTGGTTCCGGCTAAAATTGTTCCAAAGATTATGAGAGATGCAGCAGTCAAAGGCGTAAAAGCAGCAGTCATCATCAGCGGCGGCTTCGGCGAGGTCGGAAACCATGACCTTGAGGAACAGGTTGTTGCAACGGCCAAGGAGGCGGGAATCAGGATTCTGGGTCCTAACTGTCTGGGCGTCTACGATTCCGAGACTGGTGTGGACATGCTCTTTCTGCCTGAGACGAAGGTTCTAACAACAGGGGATGAGGTGGTTGCCACCCCCCGCCCTATGTCTGGACCGATAGCCATAGTCACCCAGAGTGGTGCCTTCGGTGTCTCTGCGCTGGACTATCTGGCAGGTAAGCAGTTGGGAGTCAGCAAGTTCGTAAGCTTCGGCAACAAGTGCGACGTTGATGAATCGGAGATGCTCCGCTATCTTCTATACGATGAGAGGACGCGGGTTATCCTTCTGTACGTTGAGAGTATAGATGCCGGTAGGGAGTTTATGGAAGTTGCAAAAGAGGTCACGAAGCAGAAGCCTATAGTTGCTTTGAAGCTGGGAAAGACGAAGGCAGGGGCGAGGGCAGCTCTCTCTCACACGGGTGCCATTGCGGGTTCTGACAGAATCTATGATACGGCTTTCCTGCAATCGGGTGTAGTCAGGGTCGGGGATATGGAGGAGTTTTTCGATGCTGCTAAGGCTTTAGCCTTTCAGCCTCCTGCTGCAGGAAACAACATTGCTGTAGTCACAGACGCTGGTGGACCTGGAATTATGGCTGTTGATGAGTGCCAGTCTAGAGGCGTCAACGTGAAGAGATTTTCAGACGAAACCGTTCAAAAGTTTGAGGAGTTAAAGAAGAAGGGTAAGATTCCAGCTTTTGCAACTAATCTAAATCCCCTCGACCTCACAGGATCAGTGACCTCTGAGATGTTTGAGGTTGGTACGAGAATTCTTCTCGACGACCCTGAGATTTATGGTGTGATAGTGCTTGGGCTTCATCACGTTCCTGCATTGCAGGAGGACTTCGTTGACATGGTAGCTGAACTCTCAAAGATGTACGTCAAGCCGGTTGTTGCGTGTGCCATAGGCGAGACTGAGATGGCGCTTTATATTCGCTTTAGATTTGACAAGCTGAGGGTTCCAGCATACTTCTCTCCTGAGGACGCGGCTCGGGCGATGGCTGCTCTGGTTAAGTATGGAGAGTATCTTAGGAAGAGGGGTTGCTTTGAGGAATATGTGGAGCGGTTTCGCAAAAATATTGCGAGTTAGGGCTTTAAGGCTGTTGGATGGTTTACAGAGCCCTATTTTTCACTTCTGCATCTGAAGAGGAATGCCCCTGCTCCGAAGGCTAAGAATATCCCAGCGAAGAACTCGTGGTGCAAAACGTCTCTTACATCGAATAGTCTACTTGTGAATATCAAATGGTGGATTAAAATGAGAATTCCTAAAGTAATGGAGATCAGAGATATTGCACTGTTTCTCTTCACGGTTTTCACCTAGGATCACGTTAATGTGAGAATATAGAAGGCTATGGGTTCTTTGCTTCAGGTTTTTCGTTCTTTGAGCCACTGGGCAACTTTCTTAAATAAGGGGCTCGTTGACATATCAATGACTGGAACGATGATTCCCTCTTTTGTCCCAATTTTTGGCTCGTATTTTGGCATTGGCGCATAGCTTAAGAATGCCCAGTAGACGCGTTTCTCTTCAATTATGCACTTTGCGGCTGTTTCTGTTGATGTGGGCATAGGAAAGTAGATGAATGCCATCCCGTTTGCCCAGTATATCCCACTGGGTTTGCCCCCGGCGGCTATGTTTACGAAGCGCGCTAGGTCGTCTGGTGTAGGGAATCTGGTGCACTCCATGACCACTATCTCTTTGAATGGTTCATATATGATCTTCATCTCTTCCATGCTTGAGAACCTCTGTCAATCTGTATCTCATAAACGAAAGTCGCTTTTACGTTTTACTACAGCTCTGTGTTACACATCTAACCTACAGGCAAAACTACAGCTATAGAGGGAAACTTGGAATGGGTTTTCTAAGATTTCGAACTCATAGAAGTCTAAAGGGAATTTGGAAAAAGACATCAGCTTGGAGACTTGTGTTTTAGCGGTGGTGCGGTTCAGAGGTGTTAGAGTGAGAGGAAGGTTACTAACTTAGCAGTATCTTCTCTGTCCGCACCAATTCAATCTTCTTCGTTTTAAAATAAATAATTGATGCAGGAATGTTCCATAGAGCAATGTTTCATCGGACTTTTAAAATCATACAAGATATTCTTATTCGATGTACGCCTCTCAATACGATCCGAAGAGGGAAGATTCGAGAGAGGTCTTGAAGACGATAGGTTACGTAATCTCGCTCAATAAGGATTATTTCAGAGTGAAAGACGTAACAAATATGCTTGGAATAAAGCCCAAGGGGCGACACAAGATATCACGCTCTTTGAAGACCCTAGTCAGTCATAGACTGATAGAGATATATCACAAGAACAGTCGCAACCTCTACCACATACCAGATCAGAAGGACCTACTAGACATATACTATGAATCCCTCTGGAACCAGATTGAAACCATAGTCACAGTATAGGGTCTAACTGAAAAGTCTCACTTTCATCGACGCTTTAAACTGAGTGAGAGAACATTGCGAGGGTAACCACTATGACCCCTCACTCTTATCTCTAGTGAAGAATGCTTGCAAAAAGCCACTTCAATTGTACCAAAAAGAATAGCTCGTGAGGTAATGAAAGGAATCCGAATCAGATTGAAGGTATAATGTGTATACTCCCTCACCATAAACATTAAACGCTTGAGAAAGATCGAATCTTATCTGGAAATAGTTCCCTGTTTGAATCCATGTCCGTGCTGTTATTGTTATGCCTTCAACAGATTCGTAGTTAGGAGGAAGTGCCATACCAACAAAGGTTCCTTGAGAATAACTGCCACTGTATTGGAAAGAGTTCAGTTGATCAGATGTTAAATTTGTTGGGGGTGCATCGTAGAATATGTTGATAGATTGGAGAGAAAACTGACGAATTCTGAAGCTTCCACTCAATGTGACTTCACCATCATCATTAACATCCATGAATGTTGCCCAGTCTATATAATCATCCTCAAAATCTTGAACATAGTAGACATTGTGATCGTCGTATGCTATTCCAATACTAACCTTATTGTGAAATGGGTCCAGAATGTTGTCTCTGTGACCCCAATCCGAATCTGCATCATCATACATCATGTTCCACTCCAAATCTTTTATTGCCTCTTTCACGTCCAAAAAACCGCTACTGTACTGCCATGCACAGTTCTCAGCTACTGCCCCTTGTCCTCCCGCCAAAGTATAACGCATGTATGGCTTGTAACCGTCTGTACCCCAATGACTGAGATAATTATGTTTAAGCATATCTTCAGCGTGTTCCTGAGCAGACTCTATTGGGCTGAGGCTTACATTTACAAGTCCATGAGTTGTTCTGTCGATGTTAATTAAAGACAAAGCATAGTTCACCAGTTCATCTATTGCTCGATCGAAAACAGCGACTATAGTGTGATTAGCATTCATGATAACCATCTGCGAACCAGCGGAGCCTGTGTTAGAGCCATCAATCTCCCAATGGTCTAACTTCCATCCAGAATCTGGAACAGCATCAACCGTAATCTCTGTGCCGTTATCATAGGCATAAGTGCCCGGAGAAGGATATGTGATACCAGAACCAATAACTTTGATAGTTAGTTGATACTTGATAGATCCCGTAGGTTCAGGTTGTATACCTGCAATTTTGTTTTCTATCCATACTACGACTTGAGGGCCATACGCATAGATAATGACGCCTGAAAGAATCACACCCAGAAGGCAAAGTGAAAGAATAGCTATACGATATCGCCTTTTTCTCTTTTCCCTCTGTTTCGAGATGTAGGCTAGCTTTTTCGATTTCGGAACTTTCCATTTGAAGTCACAATCGAGACATTCATAATGTGTACCGTTCCTGCGATAAGCTGTGGTCTGTACTCGTGCTGATGCACATTTGGGACAATTTGGGGTCTCTTCTGCCAGTGTTCTTCTAGGAAGTGATGGAAATCCTTTAGGCTCGAGTTTACGGACTTTTGCTTTCCAACTTCCAAGTGGGGTTCTTAGTGGGGCTCGAGGGCATGAATGGTTTTCTGGAAGTCTGTGTTCAATACAGAAGTTATGTCCACAAAAAGAACATCGAAAAGGCAGGTAGACCTCCTTTCCACAAACTTCACACTTCAAAAGAAACCCCTACTTAAAACGACTTGTCTCATTTAGTATCTATGTAAGTTTCTTTCTTAAACGTTTAGAACATCAAATCGAATGGAAAGGATTTAGTGAGAATGAGAACTAATACAATTATGATGCAAACAGCAATTATCATTGTGGCAATAAGATAAGCGATTTTCCACTTAAGAACCGTAAATGTTATCTCTTTGTCCTCTGAGAGATCTTCGAATCTTGTTTTTCCGTATTCTCTTACATCAATTTTGTAGTGTCCCCTAGGTAGCCTAATTCTTGTAGTACCCTGTTTCATCAGTTCTGAGCCTACACAGGAAAATCGCCTTTGAGTATTCTCCAAGATTAGGAGCGAGCACATAAGATACTAGTGCGTCTACTTCAGAGATTGGTGAACTAGACGAATTAACAACTTTTATGACCAGTTCATGTTGGCTCTTTGAAAGCTTCAAGCTTCTACGGAAGTAGGTTGTTCTGAAGTGTCTATCCAATGAATTAAAGAAACGATATAGAGGTCTTACCAGATGATTAGCTAGGACGGCTTGGTCTTTTTTCTTGAAGAAATCCAGTTCTATGAGATTTTCTACATTAACATAAAATTGTAGGAGAGGTTCAAGTTCTTCACGAAAAGAATTAAGTGGGAGTGACCAATGAACAGATTTTGAAAATAATTCGCCTCTGAAAGTTTTAAGCCAGTTAGCATACCTGTTGAAAACATCTTCTTCTGTTACTCTAATTTCCCACAAACCACCCGTCTTTACTATCTCAAATGATTTCGCCTTGCTAAACCTAGCCATAAATGGGTTCATTTCTACGTTGAAGAGAGTGGTTATGACTTTGTGAACATCAACTACCATTGACTACTCCTCATACAAACGATAAATAAGTTACTTCATTTAAAAATAGAAATTTCTTTCTTAAACCTTTACTACAGATAAAAGGCTATAGTAGAAGGCTAATAGAACTTATGATCTGTGAAACAACCGACGGTTCATAAGACACAATAAAAGCAATTACACCTAACACAAAGATTGTTCTATTCACTGACCTATTTGATGACCTGAAGAAGCCATAACCACCTATCTCCTTCTGTGAGAAAGGAAGAAATGGTTTGAATGATGTAATGGTAAAGGCATCACCAAGTAAATGACTTGCTGTTCCTCCAAAACCGCTAATGAAACCCATAATCCAACCTATTACCCCATAAGCGTATCCGATCAAAACAGCGAAGAGTATTCCAAAGATGATTCCAAAAAGAAAAGTATGAGTTATCCCTCTATGCTTGATCTCCCATGTAATATCCAAATCTGGAAGAGAAGAAAGACCAACCATAAGTAAACATGTGATCAGAACGTAGATCATATCGACACCAAGAGACCTAAAGAGAAAGATGAGAGGAGAGAACAGTAGAAAGGATAAGCCAGCATGTCCCTCTTTGTACAACTGTTGTCACTTTATAGGTCTATTTGTACGAAATAACAAGATAGGGGCATCTGTTTCTCAAGATCCCAACCTTGAGACATTTTGAACTCGCTCTCGCATAATTACATTGCAAGAGTCTTCTATTTACTGGAAGCTTACACCTATAACTACGCTTCTTTCCTCTCTTAGGCATTTTAATCGTCTATTAGGTATAGAAGTTTATTTCTTAAATCTTTAGTAGAAGTTGAGACAATGTATTGAACAGTCAAGAGAGGGGGTATTGAGCTGATGTCCAAGACTAAGTTCCCCGTAGTTGCAGGGATACTGGAAATTATACTTGCTTGCATCTCTATGTTCTTAGGTAGTATGGCACTAACACCTTTACTCAGGATGGACGTTGTATGGGCAATGCGTTTATTATCATCCCAAATTGCCTTGGGGCTTTTTGGGCTCGTTACTTTCCTAGTCGGTTTGGTAGGTGGCATTTTAGCGATAAGACGGATTCGCTTCTTAGTAGCTCTTACTGGCGCTTTTCTGCTTATGGTTTGGGGTTTTCTTTTTGACTGGTTTGTAATTTCAACGCCTCTACGTGATAACAGCTTCATACAAGGACTTATGTTTGGCAACCTGATGATTCTGTTATCCATTGTTGACATCGCCCTTCTTTTCACCTCAAAAGCAGGGTTCACTTGATTCATTGAATATGAATATCAAGCAAGACGAAGAAAACACTAAATACTCAACAATTTCCTTCTTTTTATTAATGAAGAAGTTACAGTTGTGCAAAATAAAATGTCAATGTAGACATACTAACTTAGTTCCAGTCTATGAAGTGTTCCCTGTTTATGAACCTATAAGATGGGAGAAATGCAGAAAAGTTATAGCAGAACCAAAGACTACCTAGTCAAGCAAGAAGTAAAGGGGAGAAGAATATGAAAGTATGGCAAAAGACTACTATTATTACAATTGTCCTCTTCATTTTGGGGGCTTTAGGTGCTGCATGGGTATATCGACCCATCGTTGATTACTACATTAGCGAACCAGCAGAAACAGTTAATTTCGAAATAGGTATGTTGCCACTAACATTAAATGTAAGAAACAGAGGAGAGGTTGATGTCTCACTAGCACTTATCCTCAAGGTAGAAAATGCAAATATCTCCTTGCAGACAATAAAACCTTGGATGGATTACAACGAAACAGAACTCAAAATTCACGTTGGTCTTGAAAAGAAAATGGAAAGCTATAGGAAGTATGATGTTTACATTAGACCACTAAATAACCCAGAGAATTTCACTGTGTCCTACTCGATAGTAAATACGTCTGGATTTTCGATATCTGGAATAATAAGCCGTTTATTTCTTGAACCTCATGGCTACTATGCAACTCACATAGTATATAATAAAACCGATACGAACACATATGAATTATTAAAGTGAATAACTCCCATAAATTCTGAGAAAAGCCTAAATTGAGCCTCAAATCAAGAAATACTGCAAGGGCCGGTAGTCTAGCACGGTTAGGACATCTGCTTGACGTGCAGAAGGTCGCCGGTTCAAATCCGGCCCGGCCCACCAAGATTTTAGAAATGTCAGAGTGAGAGACAAACCTAGTTCGTGCTGATATTTTTTTAATATTCCATGTTGTAGGGTTTGAGTCTAAATAACTTAACGAATTTCTTTGGCGTTATGTATTCTTTTACTTTAGCTTCTTCGTAATCTTCATCGTAAGCTACAAGGTATTTTAAGTTTTCATGCGTAACCGCAGCAACATTTTCTAGGTCCTTCGCCTTGATTTTACCCCTTAACGTTTCAATCTCTGACCTGATCTCGTCTCTATTAACGATGCGAGAAGAAAGCTCCTCGACAAACCTTCGTGATATGTACCCCGCTTGTCTGCTAAAATTTTGTCTAAAGAACCTTTCCACTTCTTCAAGCACTAACTCTGATGTCACCACCTCAAACTCGCCCAGTTGAGCCAAAAACAGTATAAGCCTTGAGTTGCATTCTTCGAGTCCGCCGAAGATGAAGATCATAGAGTCCAAATAAGCCCTTTTAGGTCTCTCGCTCAAGTCGTGTTAGGGCCTCCACGATCTCTTTGTGCCCCATTTTCTTACCAGTTCTCTTAATTTCTTCGGCCAGCTCTCTCCAATAATACATGGCTGGCCTGAACAAGCCGAAGTTCTCACCCAGCCTCAGGATTCCTGCCCGTATAGCTTCTGATTTTGTTGCGAAGTATCCTCTTCTAACGAGTTCGTTCAGAACATTGGCGGTGGCGCCGCTCATCCTCACCAGCAGTTTTTCTTTAACCATTTTCTTCACCCTTTTGCTAACAAAATTATATGAAAACGTTATCTTATAAGCCTTCCTAACCATGACGCCGGAGGAACCGGTTAGGACATCTGCTTGACGTGCAGAAGGTCGCCGGTTCAGATCCGGCCCGCCAGCCATGACTATTGTTCTGGATATAAGCCATCAACATGGCTGACAAGTATTTTCAGATGGTTCTCAAAGGTTTTTGAAAGATTGAAACCTAGTTCCTTTGATTTCTCGACAAGTTAAGAGTCTAGATACAAGACGACGTTTCATTTGTGAGTCATTTTGCATTCGCATCCGCTTGTGCGCAAGGGGCGGGCAGGTTCTTTGTTATAAGTTTGGTGGTCGATGTGAATGGGCTGTGTTTCTGACATCATCTTGCTGAAAATCGTCATTTTTCTTCTCACCATGTTTATAACTGTCGCCTGAGCCAACAACTCATCCAACTCCACATCCCCCACCACATCCCGCATCGTCGTCTGAGCGTACTTCATCGCACTGTTCCACACATTCTGAATATTAACAAGGCTATCCTTAGTATTCACCACCTTCATGAACACCACAGCGTCAACACTAACACTGATATTGTCCTTAGTCATAACCTCCTGCCGCGAAACATCCAAAGTAATGATCCGCTTGTCTTGCTTCAGAAAACTCTCCGCAAGGGGCCACTTAAAGAAGAACCCTAGACCCACAAGCCTCTGAAACTTCCCGAACCGCAGTATAATCGCCTCCTCCCATTCCTTGTTAATCGCAACAGAACCCGGCAGAAACACCGCAGAAACGAGTGCAATGCCGCCGAACAGAGCAGATATGGGATATGGAAAAGCAAGAATAGCCAGCACTAGAAAGACCAGAAACAACACCAAGAAGAACGCGAATGGAGCAGGGGAGCCCGAATACTCCTCACCCCTTCTCACCACATCAGCCTCCACAGTCTCACCCATTCTCTAGACTCACCTCCTTTTATGTTACCACTACCCCAACAAGGACTATTTCTCATTTTTGATCCCCTGGGCTTATGCTAAGTGCACGAGAATAGCGAGGCTAAAGGATCCTACTTCTTCACAGGTTTGACTGTCACAGCGGTTCCCCAAGCAGAGAATATGGTCGCTGTTCCATTAAGTATGTCACTTGTCTCGAAGTCTGCACCCACTATAGCGTTGGCTCCCATCTTCCTAGCGTTTTCAATCAGTCTCTTCAGGGATTCATTTCGAGCCTTCTCACACTCAGACGTGTAAGAGGTCACTTCACCACCAAAGATGCCCTCAATCCCAGCAACAATCTTTCCGCCGACGCCCCTCGTTCTCACAGTCAGCCCATGAACAGGTCCCAGAATCTTAACGATTTCGTAGCCAGCTATAGTTGGTGTAGTAACAATAATCAGTGACTTCCCCTTTCCACTCATGTTTTAACCACCCGCACTCTAATCTTTGCAAATTGATATTAATGTTTCCACCTTGAAGCGTGCGGCCCACGCGCCATGCCCATTTGGCTCCAAATGTGTTGGCTACCACTAGATCGGGTGATATTGCTTTTTCTCGCGCGCGTATTCTTGAGATCATGAAGTTAGTTGCCTAGATTTCATGATCCAGTGGCACGTATTTTCTAAGCCTCTCTAGTGCCCTCAGCCTTTCTCTATCTCCTATTTTGGCTTTTTCTACACCATTCTGCAGAATTCGGATGGACTTGTCCATCGCTTTTCGGTCCACCGGATAGGGCACACCATCTTTTCCTCCATAGGCGAAGGAATATTTAACTGGGTCTCTCCAGCTTGGCGGTTTACCGTAGATGAGCTCTGAGATGAGGGCTAGGCATCGGACTGTGGCTGGGCCTACGCCGTTTATGTTGAGGAGTTCCTCATAGTTTTGGGGTTGGAATTCGTAGGCTTTTCCTATGGCTTTCCAGTTCAGGTTGCGGGGCATGTAGAGCGTGTCGATCACGTAGTCTTTTTGTTGGCTTTTCGGCATCCATTCTTGGAGGGATTTCTGATATTTTGGTCGGATCGATTTCAACATTCTTCTGACTTTTGTGGGTTTCTCCTTGGCTATGTCTGTGCAGGCCTTTTGGCATTCTATGCTTTGTGTGGCGGTCATGTCGAGTGCGATCTGCCTTTTCTTGTCCCCTACAATGGCTTCATGGGGCTCGGTCAAGAAGTCTTTGACGTGCTGGGAGAGCCAATGGTATCTGCGGGCTGTCCTGTCTTTTGTGCACATTCCCTGCTGGACAACCGCCCACTTGCCTCTTTCGGTTATAAGTATAGCATGGTGGTAGAGGGGGTAGCCTGCTTGAATGGCTGTGTTGTCGACCTTTGCACTCATTCTGCTGGCGTATTGTAGGCGGCTTATTCTGTCTGTTGAGAAGCCAAAGGTTTGGGCGATTTGGGTGATTTCAGATGGCGCTTTACGTGAGAGTCTACCCTTTCCTCCGCACACCGCTATTCCCTGTTCTGTTGGGTTTGTGGCTGTTTTCAAGACGGCTGTAAGAACTGTTGTTAGACCTGAGGAGTGCCAGTCGTATCCGAGGGTGCATCCTAGGGCTTGAAACCAATGAGGGTCTGAGATTCTTCTGAGGAAGGTTCCTTGGCCGTATTCGTCGATGATTATTGCGACTATCTGTCTTGCCAGTTTTGTCATTCTTTCGGTCAGCCATCTTGGTGCCTTTCCATGGTGTAGTGGGAGGCTTGCTGTGCCTACTCTTCTCATCTGCTCTTCCTTATGATAGTATGGGGTTGTAGGGTTTAAATTGTGCGTGTATACGCAGTTCTAGGTCTTATGTATAAGGAAGATAGAAAAGATGAAGAAGATGCGTTCTTTATGATTTCTTCCTTGTTCTTCCCGTTGGTCTTGTTTTTGGCTTTCTTGTCGCAAAGTACACTGTTGTTACTATGAAAAACATTGTGGTTGCAATGAAGGCATACATTAGATCTCGGATGGTGTTTAATCGACTGAAGGCTGCCTCTTGCTCCGATTCCAACTCGTTATAAGATGCATTCAAATTGTTGAATAATGCATTCAGAGCATCATAGTCTTCTTGCAGATCACTCAGGGCGGAGTTCAATGAGTCATAATCCGATTGTAGGTTGGTGTAGTTGGTTTGGAGAGAATCATAGGTTCCCAGTAATCCCGTATAGTTGAACAGAAGATCACGATGAGTCGAGATCAGGTTGTTGTAGTCTGCCAGAAGCTCGCTGTATAGGTCCTGTAGTTCATAGTATGTGGTGTTCAAGCTCTGATAGTCGCCAAGTAACTCGATGTATATGTTCAGCAGGTCCTCCCAAGAGAATATCACAACTGTATGAGTGCTATGGACGTACATGAAATATAGAAGCGCGTCTGCACGATTTGAGACAGGCAGTTCAGTAGCGTTCGCCACTTCTCCACTAATCAAAACAGCATAAGGACCATCGATAAGGCCTCGAGGAATTGTCATTCTGCAAAACCCAGCAGTCCCCTCGGCACCAGTGACATCGAGACTGATGGTTTTATTGATGCCATTGTAGTCTACTCCGAAACTGAAGTTAGATGTTGTTGAATTGGAAATTGTTTTGACGTAATATTCCTTCCTGGCCTTGAAAACGGAAAACACTCCCATCAGAGGATACTTGTCTTGGTTGTCGACGATCACGTATGAAGTATCTCCAAGACCATCATGGTTTGAGTCAACGCCCGTGTAGTCGCTCCAGTAGTTTCCGCCAGAGGGATACCCATCGTCCCACGAGTTGGAATATCCAGTTGAGGTTACGTCCACCTGTAGGGTGTTTTCTATGAAGTTGTTGTGGCAGAACTTGTTGCCAGAGGCTAGGATAACCCAGACTCCCCGGTTGTTGCTTGTTATGTTATTTCCAGAGATCGTGTTGTTAGAAGAGTCAAGGTCTATGACAACGCCAGAGTCTGTACTGTTTGTTACGGTGTTTCTGGAGAGAGTGTTGTTAGAAGCGAAGATCCATACACCGTAGGTGTTGGCTGCTATGTGGTTTTCAGACATATAGTTTTCTGAAGAATTTTCCATCCAGATACCACACCAGTTGTTTTCAATAGTGTTTTCGAGTATCTTGTTGTTAGAAGACTGATCGAGCCTTACGCCAAATTGGAATTCTTCAATCTTCATGTTCTTGACTGTTACATTGTCTCTGTTATTCAGGTGTACTCCTATCCCGCTTCCTGTGCCTTGAACCTTGTAACCCGCCCCATCAACCACTGTGTTATCCCTCTCCACCACAATAGTATCATAAATGTCATCAATGAAAGTGTACGTAACATTGTCGACACTTGAAATAGGCGCTGCAGGCGGGTCAACCGAACCATCAGCTCTAATGTACACGGTTCCGCTTGCTTTGACGTTTCGAGTGTTCAGAGCCAATCCCATTAGAAGTGCTGTGGATAAGAGGCACAAGATTTTGAGGGAAGTCAAAACAGCTCTATTCATCTAAACATCCCTTCTTTCATTGACTCGGTTTACTTTTAGAATTTGCGGAAGAAATTTCAGTAATGAAGTGTTCGCAAGCCTCAAAAACTCATGATGTAACACATAGTCAACAAGAACTCAAGGCAAATCTTAGCTTCTGAAGCATGAGTAAAGAACAAGCGGTAGAAAATGCGCGCGCATTGTTGAAAACAAGGTTTTGGGAAAAGGCAAGACGTGGTTAGCGAAGCCGTTCTCCTCTTACATCCTTTGTCTGCCATGAATAACGCCTGATCTTGGTGGACTCTCCATAACCACAGGCAGCACACACTTTCTTCCTAACATGATAAGCCCTCCTACCACAACGCCTACACCTAATATGCAGTGTCTTCCCCATGCGCTTTCCAAAAGAAGGCGTACCCTTACTGGTTTTGCCCAAAACTCTCACCCAGGAGGTGGAGAAACGATCACCACGTTATCGCCTCGCACAATAATGGTGCCCAGCCTCTTTCCCTTCTCCCCACTCGTGTCCTCCGTCTCCTCGAGCACCAAGTTAAGATGTTGATCAAAACCCTTAAGTCTACCCCGTATGCTCCTCCCACCCCTCAACCGCACAAGAACCATCTTCCCAAGACTCTCCTCCAAAATCTCAGTCGTCATCTCACCCATATACTGCCCTCCCGCTAATCTTTTGCACCTATAGGTGCAAACGAGAATGATTTAAAGGTTATTGCATAAAACAGTCCTGTAATGCCTAACTCCATCAAAAGACATTTCCTAAAGGAGAAAGAGATAGAAAGAATTCTCAAGGAACTTTCTCACAAGCTCAACGTAGAAATGGAACAACTGCTAGGGCCTAAGCCGCCCATTGAACTAGCCGAAATGCAATTCACCGAAATTTTCATTTCCAACGGAAAACCAATACTGGCAAGACTTGACAATACGCTTTTTCCAACACTAGCCTTTGACAAAATCCTACCACACCTTCCCAAAGTCATAGTAGACATGGGCGCCGTGCCTCACATCTGCAACGGAGCGGACGTAATGGCACCAGGGATCGTTCGCATTGAGGGAGATTTCAAAGAAAACGACATCCTATTGATAACAGACGAACGACACGAGAAGCCGCTGGCCATAGCAATCGCCCTTTTCGGGTCACAACACATGAGAAAACTCACACAAGGAAAAGCCGTGAAGAACATCCACTATGTTGGTGATAAGTTGTGGAATCTACTGAAGAAGATACAATAAACCCTTCAAGGAAACAAGCATTAGGAAAAATTTAAACTCACATCAGGACAACTCTAGTTGAGGAAAACGAGAATGCCAGACTCCACAACACCACCAACCAAGATCTATCTGAGAGCCCTGCCCCTACGAAACCTCGACGACGTAGAAACCGTGAAACGAGAAGTGAAATCGGGAAACATCCTCATCTTAAGGATCACTACTCTAGCGAAAAAGAGCGTTGAGGACGTCAAACGAGCGGTCGATGAACTCTGCAAGTTTACTGAACTGATTGGCGGAGACATCGCGCGCCTAGGGGAGGAACGAGTAGTAATTACACCGTCTTCTGTCCGCATTTGGCGACAGAAAACAAACCTCCAAAAAAATGAGCTGCCTACTGCAGCTTGATGGTTTCTAGCACCTCTGGCGCCCTCGTCTTAACCCCATACTTTCTCCGAACAGTCTTCGCCACATTCAAGCACTTCCCTCTCTCTCCATGACACACAATCACCCTCTCAGGTTTCGGTGTGACTCGACGAAGATAACTGAGGATTTGCCTCCTATCTGAATGTCCAGAGAATCCTTCGATGGAACTAACCTCCATGTTAACCTTCGCTATCTCGATCTTTCCCTCACTATTTATCATTGGTGCCTCCCCTAATCCCTTCTGCACCCTACTCCCCAGAGTCCCGTCAATCTGATAACTCACAAACAATACAGTGTTGCGCTTGTCTGGGGCCAAACGTTTAAAGTAGTCTATGACAGGGCCCCCCTCTAACATTCCAGAAGTCGCTATTACAATGCTTGGCTTCCCATCCACAATCTCCTCCCTCGCACTGGGATGTTCCACAATAGTGAAGTAATCCGACTTGAACGGATTCACTCCCTTGTGCAGAATACTGGCCTGAACTTCCCTCGCCAAATACTCCGGATAAGCCGTGTGGATGGCGGTTGCCTCAGAGATCATCCCTTCAATAAATACAGGAGCCTCCTCAATCAGCCCTCGCTGCATGTATCCATCAATTATCAACATTATTTCCTGAGCCCTACCCACTGCAGGAACCGGAATCAGCACTTTGCCTTCTCGACCTAACGTTTCATTCACCACTGCTGAAAACTCTTTCTCGGCTTCAATTCTGGACGGCATCACATCATTCGGGGCTCCATATGTGCTTTCAGTTATTATCGTCTCTGCCCTTGGAAATTTTGCTACTGCGGGTTCAAGAAGCATCGTTTTTGCATATTTGAAATCGCCTGTGTAGACGATGTTATGCATGCCTTCTCCTATGTGCAGATGGACTATGGATGAGCCGAGAATGTGACCTGCATTGTGTAGGGTCAGTCTGGCATCGGGTGCTATGTCTGTCACAGCGCCATACCGCAATGGGATGGTGTGCAATACGGTTTCCCGCACATCCTTTTGATCGTAGGGTGGGGTTACTCCTTGTTTACTCATCACGTCCAGATAATCAAGCTGAAGCAGGGTCATGAGGCTTGAGGTTGGAGCCGAACAGTAGACAGGACCATCGTACCCATATTTGAACAGAAAAGGAAGCAAACCACAATGGTCAAGGTGTGAATGTGTTATGACGACGGCGTCCAGTGTCTGTATGTTGAATTGGGGTGCGTCGAGCCTTGGAAAGGCGTTCAGTGGATTTGTGGAGCCTGGGTTGATGCCGCAGTCCAGTAGAACCTGACTTTCTCTTGTCTGCACGAGAATGGCTGATCTTCCAACTTCTTGGAATCCACCCAACGCTGAGATGCGGATATCTCCAACTCCATATATTGGAGGGCGAAAAATCCTCTCCCCAACAGTGCGAAGTATCCTCTCTCTTTCCTTGCTTTCGGAGTGAAGGTAGTGCCTCATGTGAGCCACGATCTTCGACGGTATTGGTGGGCTTCTTAGGATGCGGGGTCTCCAACGGGTCTGCCTTATGATCTCCTGTAGAATTGCACCATTCTTCCCAATGACCAAGCCCGGCTTCTTGGCCTCAATAACCACTTCTCCGAGGCTAGGGTCGAAACTTGTACTTGAGATGCCAGCCTCTTCTGGAACAGTCTTGCGTATTGCTTCTTCCGTTTCCTCCTCGGACAATCTTACCGATGGATCGGAACGCACAACAATTCTCTTCCTAATCAGGTTAACAATGTCTGAGATTATGTAGCTCTGCTCAATAAGAACCTCCGGCTTTTTTGTGTAAACGGCTAACGCTGGTCCTTCAAACTCTATACGACTAATTTCTGCCTCTTCGGGAACGTGTTCTAGTATGGTTTGGCTGATTTCAACCTTAGTTTTGTTGAGAGGCGTCACGCTTCTTTATCGCTCCTCAGGAGCGTCCCAGAATACTTCCTTTCTCCTCGTCACTCAACTCACGATACCCTTCGTCGTCTATAACAGACACGTCAAAGCTGTCCCCGCTAGCAGTGTCTCTCTTCATAGCGGAGTCCACAGCACGCATAACTATTGGCAGAACATCCTGAGCCGCCATGTCTTCTTTATATCTCTCTTCAAGAACCCCGTAGGCTATGGGAGAACCGGAACCAGTAGCAACGCACTTTTCTTCTGTAAGGCTACCGAAGGGATCTAGAGAAAAGACATGTGATCCGCTGGTATCAACTCCTCCTACTAGAACCTGAGCTATCAGTGGAAACAGGCGAGAAGAGAAGAAAAGGTTTGCGACTAGCCGAGCTGCAGAGTTCACTGGCATCGGACGCCCAGTGTTTAATCTGTAGAGTTGTGCATTCGCTCGAAGTATGTCCACTGTCCTTTGCGCATCTGCGACGACGCCTGAGATGGTCATAGCTATATGGTCATCAATCTTGTAGATTTTCTTGCCTTTCTTGTGGGCTACGTAGGTCCCCATCGTAACTCTCGTGTCAGAGGCTAAGATGACCCCGTCTTTACAGACAACGCCGATGGTTGTTGTTCCTTTCAAAGCTAACTGATCATTTGTTCCATACATATACCGTTTCCCCCGAAAACCAAATGCGTCTAACATATACTTCGGGAGAAGTAAGCAACATGTATTCACAACCGAGTTATTTAAAAACATTTCGAGTCTAAGTAAGGGTTGAATTGATTCTAGCGTGACCCAATTGACCAAGAAGCTTCACCGCATGCAACTTCCAAGAGAAGTCGTCGTAGGAGACAAAACCCTAGGACTCTTACTCGATACATGTGAAAAACTTGGTCTTTCAGAGTCGGCCTTTGTGATAACCGGACCCGACACATATAGAATCGCAGGTAAAGATGCAGTCGATCTACTCAATGATGGCGGCATCAACACGGATTATATGATAGCGTCTTCCTCAACTATGTGGGGTGTCAGGGCTGCTGAAGAAAGGATTGACGAATTGAAGCCTCAAGTTGTCCTTGGAATAGGCGGTGGCACAAAAATCGATGTCGCAAAACTCAGCTCTTTTCATAAGAATGTTCCATTCATAAGTGTGCCAACCACCGCGTCTCACGATGGAATCGCAAGTCCTGTTGCCTCTGTCAAAGGATTGAGTAAACCCTATTCCATAATGGCGCATTCTCCGATGGCTATCATTGCAGATACGAACGTCATCATTCAGTCATCCTACAGGCTTGTGGCAAGCGGATGCGGAGATGTCCTGTCCAAGTTTACTTCAGTTAGTGATTGGAAATTGGCTCATGAAGTCGAAAACGAGTACTATGGTGATTATGCCGCAAGTTTAGCTTTAATGAGTGCAAGGCTTGTCGTGAGGAATGCTGAGGTTATTAGTTCCGGGGAGGAGGAGGGTGTTCGAGTCCTTTTGGAGGCACTCATAAGTTGCGGTGTTGCAATGAGCATCGCAGGGAGCAGTAGACCCTGCAGTGGTTCAGAGCATCAGTTTAGCCACACCCTCGACCTTATTGCACCGCAACCCGCTATGCATGGTGAACAGTGCGGCGTAGGAGCGATAATGATGGCGTATCTGCACAAACTGGACTGGAAGCAGATAAAGGCGACACTGCACAAAGTCCGTGCACCTACCACGGCTGAGGGGCTCGGGATAGAACCTGAACTTGTAATACAAGCTCTCGTAAAGGCACAGTCGGTTCGCCCTGAGCGATACACGATTTTGAGTGAGAAGGAATTAGACTTTGAATCTGCTGAAAAACTGGCAAGAGTTACTGGTGTCATAGAATAGAACAGAAATCAAGTCTCATTCGAAGGTTTCGTTGGTCAAGAGTGTTTTGTAGGAGATGCCTCAATTTTGAATGTTTCAACGAACTTTACTGATGTCTTGTCTGGGAAGAACTTCTGTAGATCGGTGGCTATTCCTCTCTTCGCCAACTGCAGCCCTTCCACATAAAAAGCCTCCTCAGGCATATCTATCTTAGCAGTCCTTTTCGTTAGTCTTACCGAGAACTTCTTTATGTCCACCGCAGGAATCCTACGGTGAATGAGAGCAATGACTTTCTCCTTCTCCGTTTTCAACTGCTTCTTAACCGTGATGTCGTAGAGAAGTGTTTTCCCCGCCAACGGAGGGTTGAAATCGAGCTGAACCCTTCCTGAGCCCATTGTTCTGACTGTGGCGGGCTTTCCGTCAATTTCGAGGCGCATTCCCAGCTTTGGTGTGATCCCCTTAGAGGTCAGTCTTCGAACAGGATACAGTTTAACCTTTTCTGGGTCGCGGTTCCCGAAAGCCTTTTCAGGCGGTATCTCAACCGAGGAGGACTTGCCTATCTTGAAATCGGGCAGCTTTTCATCTAATGCCTTTAACACCCAGCCTTCCCCGACAACTACGAGCTTTGGTTCATACATTTCTCCTTCTTTGTACAATCCCTCTTTTTTGGCTACGTCCTCTGCCGTTGTATCGAAGACTTCTCCTGTTTCTTTAACCTTGGCTGTGTAATCTATGTAGATGAAGTCGCCTTTTTTTATGGTCATTTATCATCATCTTGTGGATTTTTGGTCTCGCCTTTAAGGTTGTTCACATTGTGTTTTGGTGAGAGATATAACTTTCGAAACTCCAATGGTCCCTGCAAGGGAGGCTGTCAAATCTTTACACGCATAAATAAGTTAGGTACCAGACATCTATGGGGTAAACGGAAAAAAATCATGCGCCTCTGTTTCTGTTGGTCTTCGAAAAGAAAATAAGTGGGCGCCGCGAAAGAGTCGGGAGAGGTATATGGCTTGTATATAGCGCCCTATGTCGGCTCACCTCTTCCGGTGGTTCGTCAAATGCTCGTTCTCTCCGAGTTGAAGCCTGATGAACTTGTGTATGACTTGGGTTGCGGTGACGGACGGGTAGTGATTATGGCAGCTCAGGAGTTTAGGGCGAGAGCTGTTGGAGTTGAGTTGAGGGAAGACCTAGTGAAGAGGGCCAACGAGAAGATTGTTGAGCTGGGTCTCGATGACAGGGTCAAGATCCTTCGTAGCGATCTGTTCAAGGTTGATTTGAGATCGGCTGACGTCGTCACACTTTACTTGACTACGAGCGCGAATGAGAAGGTCAGGCCAAAGCTGGAGTCTGAGCTCAAATATGGTGCGAGGGTCGTTTCCCACGACTATGAAGTTCTGGACTGGAAACCGTTGAAAATCGACAAATTCTGTGAAAATCCGAGGTTGGGGTACCCTTCGCATACACTCTATCTTTATAGAAGATGATGATCTGGCTGGATGAATGATTAAGTATGTCTAGCTGGTGGATGTTTTTTCTCATGTTTTTCCTTTAGCGTCTTTGCTGACTCTATGTATTGCCTGAGCGTGTATTCCTTATGCATGAACATAAGCACCAAGCTATTATATCTGACGTCTTAATATATTCTTGGTTCCAAGAACCGACATATTGTCAAAATCGGCATATGTCCTCAGTATTACCTTTGAAGTGAAGACGTGATTCAGGTAGATGATAAAGCAAACGTCCTTCTACGCCTTATCCACGTTAAAAATCTGAGTTAAAACATATTAGAGCCCAAAAGGTATTTTTTGGCAGTAATAATTCAGACGAAGCAAACAATCATCCCTAATCACCGGATGATACTCGATGAAGCCTACGCCATGGAAATACATCAACTCATGGAACTGCATAGCATGTGGTCTATGCTGCAAAGCATACGACGTGGTCCTAAAATATCCCGAATGGCTCAAGATCATTCAAACATACGGAATAGGAACAACAAGGCCCGGCAGAAATCAGTTCTATCTGGGGAAAAAAGCAAATGGCTCATGTATCTTCCTCTACAGGTTCTTCGACAGATGGCTCTGCGCCCTTCAACAAATGAAACCGATGGCGTGCAAGCTGTGGCCTTTCAAGGTCTATAGCCACCCCAAGTATGGTAGATCGAATCAAGCCTCGTACGAGTATATGGGCAGAGAATTCTTCATCTATGTGGACTCAGGATGTCTGGGTTTGAGATTTGGAAGAAATCCTTCAAATCAACTTATTTCTGAGACAATACCCGAAGTTATAGAGATAGCCCTGGGACTGCGAGAGAAACAATTCTACTCAACCTCCAGAATGCCACTATATGTTAAGGAATGGAGCTTCAGAGCGAGGAAAGTGATATAGTCAGCCTGCCTTGAAGCCGAGCACAAGTCCCAAGATAAAACTCCCTATGAACGGTA
Organism: Bathyarchaeia archaeon; assembly: GCA_046760805.1. Taxonomy (GTDB): domain Archaea; phylum Thermoproteota; class Bathyarchaeia; order Bathyarchaeales; family Bathyarchaeaceae. The sequence continues at coordinate 7,157 of JBHIEV010000007.1, read as the reverse complement.
GGTTGGACAGCAAGGGTGTGAGGAATCCCCAAGCAGAACCTGCGTAGTTTGAGATGGATTCGATTAGCTTACCATAGTCCACGTTGATTACGTTCCTGTATGCGAAGTATATGAGGGCAAAGATGAAGACTCCAATTACTATTGCAATTTTGATCACTTTTTTGACTATATATCCTACAAAAAAGCCGCCAAAACCACCGATGCCCAGTTGGTAAGCAATTGGCGGCAAAACCTCACTCATTAAGTCCTACCTCGCCTCTTCTCGAGGGCACTCTTTGATAAGCCTTAGAAACAGATAAAATTATCCTTGTAGTATACTTAATGCTTCTTCAACATTCTCTAGCCTTTAACTTTTGTTCCAATCTCACAGGCTCTTGAACACGTGGCGCTCGTACTGCATTTCATATAACTTGTAGAGTTTCTTGGTGCTGTCGATTTCTTGGATGCTTTTGTCTGGTCGGAATCTGACGATTTTCGGCACTCTCAGGGCGTAGCCACTTGTGTACTCGTCCGTTTCCTGAATCTCTTGGTACGTCACCTCAACCATCACTGATGGCTTGATAAAGAATCCTTCGTTATCGTGGTTGGTTCTAGTCTTTTCCACTATGTCTCTCAGCGTCTCCATCGTGTCCTCTGGAAGATTTGACACTTTTCCAATGGAGTAGAGTCTCTTCTCCTTGGGGTCTCGTACTGCCAATAGGAAGGACGAATACAATCCCGCCCTTCGGCCTTTCCCATATAAGGCTTTTATTATTGTGCAGTCGATGGTGTCCCTTTCAGGCTTCAACTTAAGCCACGTGTAGGTTCTCTTCCCCATCTCATAAGTTGAGTCAAGATCCTTGATGACGATGCCTTCTAGGCCTGTCTTTAGGGCTTCCTCATAGAAGTTCATCAGTTCTCTCTCGTCTTTACAGTCTCTTCCCTCTGCCAAAAATTCCCTTGGGACCACGTCAAACAGATATCTTCGCCTCTCCGAGAGCGGCTGATCCGTGAGTTCTCTCCCGTTCAAGAAAAGCATGTCAAAGGCTTGGATTGTCAAACCGACTTTCTCCATTTTTTCTTCTAGCTCTTCTTCGGAGATCTTTTGGGGGACTGTTCGGCTAAGTAGAGCTTGAAACGGAAGGAAATGTCGCTTTTCATCGATTGCAATCAGTTCGCTGTCGACGATGCAGCTCTGTGCTTTGAATTTTCCAGCTATCTCAACTATTTCAGGTAAGGTCTCTGATTTCTCAATCGCCCTTCTTGAGAAGAGTTGTATTCTGGTTCCCCACTTGTGTATTTGCAATCGGTTTCCGTCGTATTTGAACTCGGCGCGTACTGGATATTCAACCTTGTCCGGCTCGTACAAATGTGCAAGTTGAGGCTTCAAGAACTGACCAGGACGTAGTTTTATTGTAGAGAGCGTTAACTCGCCTTTCGGTGCCAGCATTATGCCTTCTGCTAGTCCGATTATTGCGCATGCGCCTTGGATAAGTTCTGGTGAAACGTTGTACGCCTTTGCAGCAGCTCGGATAACGGTTTGTTGATAGTAACCCAGTTTTAAATCACCCAGAAGGAGTCGAACGATGTACTTCGCCTCTTCTGGTGTGCTAACCCTTAACAAGCTTGAGATGTGAAGCTCTCGTTCCCTTATCTTTGCCATGGTTGGCAAGAGTCGGATTGCCTCATAAACCTCTTCCACACTTAACTCTTCCTCCTTCCGCTCTTTTAGAAGAAAGGCTACCTCACCATACTCTCCATAGTCCAAAAGAAGATCTCTCACCTTGCGGATGGGCGCTCCCGTAGCGGAGCAAAGGGCTCTCTCCACAATGCCTGGCCCAGTCCTTAGACTCTCCTCAGTAAGTGTTCCGAGCGCAAGTCTCGTCTTCCTTTCCAGACTGAGGTCTCCTCTCTGGAAGAACTTCGCGAGTTCTGTCTCCTTGCCCTTCCTGCTACGCAGAACAGCCAAGCGCTCATAGACCTTGACTACGCTTGAGAATAATGGCAGTTGTTTTGGCTCCGTCCCTAATGAGAATAGACGTATCTGATGGTAGGGGACTCCCCACTTCCACTCGATCTGCTCTGGGGTGAAGCCCGATTCGATAAGATGCTCGACAGCAACCTTTACACTACCGTATCTTCGAACAAGTTCCCTAAACGTAGGTGGTTTCACTACTGTCATAACTCTTCACAAAGCTACTCAGAAGGCTTCGAAATGGGTTCGAGGGCTCGTACGAACCCTTCGGGTGTGATGTCGATGCGCATTCTTCTCCTTTCGAAGTTGCACATCCTGCAGTCTAGAACCCTAGCGATTCTCACAAACTCTCCTCTATTGGCCTCGAGGTCGATCTTCTGATCTTCCCAGTAGATGCGTCCATAGTCCACTATGATGGTTCCATCAAGGTTGTGGGCCAAGCCTATGCCCCCAGCCATGTCGTAGCTATCCCATCTTTCTGCACTCCTTTGATTAACGTAGAGCCCTGTAACGCCATGTAGCTGGTTGTATCTGGCCAATTCCATGACTCGATATTTGAGGGCGCCCCTGTAGGACTCGAGGACTGTAACTGAGTCGATGATAGCCAACTCTATCTCTTCTTTCTCAACCACATACCGATACGTCTCAGCGAAGGTGCTCCAATCCCTCAGCTCCGGATACATAACCGTGTCAAGCACAAACAGATTCTTCATGACTCGACTCCAATCTAAGTCTAGAATGTCAGCTTTCTGTTTCATCCGTGACTGCAGGTCGAACCTTGGGGTTGCGCTCTTCCAAGTGTCTTCAGCGGTTGCGAAAAGGGTCTTCCTTCCAGCCGCCGCCACCTTCACCGCGATTTCCTCAACCAGAATAGATTTGCCCGCTCCTGGAAGTCCTGTTATCGCAAACTGCCCACAGATCGGTACGCCATTAAGTGACTCACCTTCTGATGTTAGGAAGAGTTGGTCAATGAAAGTTCCAGTTGACATTCCAACAAGGGGCTTCTTCGCTTCTGGAGCCTCGTCAGGGTGCAGAACGAGTGAGCCCAATTTCTCCTTCTTTCGCTCTATCTCTGTTTTCATGGGCTTAGTTGCAAGCTCCCACTCATCAGTGGGCGCTCTTGCGCCTTTCATAGCTTCAGCCAGCGTTTTCGCTATAGCCTTCATCGCCTTCTCAACCTCTGGCTCAGCTTCTTTTGTTTCTTTTACTCCAGTAGGCTTCGCGACTGTCTCAGGAGCCAGAAGCACCCACATCTCACCCTTTCTAGCCACAACATTCTTCGACCTTAGAGACTGAAGCAACGCGTAGGCTGAGTTGGGACCATATTTTGATATCTCTAAGCCTTTTGAAATTTGCTCAAGTGAAGCTTGATTATCATGGTCTTTCAGGAATCCAATGACATCACTTTCTTCTGTCATGGTTATCCGAAAGTCTTACTATTTTCATTCACTATAAACTTTCTCGCCTCTTCATCTAGGATTTACCTGAGCAAAGTTTATTAATTATTAATATATAAGAAATATCAGCACTACTGTTATACATCAAAAGAGCTACGCATCAGGGATAAGAATGATAGAATCTCTGACTCTCCTCCTTCCCCAAGTGGCGCAGCTGAGCGCAGGGGGAGTCGGCGGTTTTCTGGCTGGATACGCCATTAAGAAGATCGTCAAAATCATACTGGTCTTTTTGGGAATTGGCTTTCTCTCCCTTATCTATCTGAGTCAAAAAGACATTATCAGCATCAATTATGAAAAGCTCATAGATGGGATCTCAACAGCTCTCACTGAGGCACCCAGCTTCTTTTCAACAACTATCGCTCTCGTACCATTCACTTCCAGCTTCGCAGCCGGATTTACAATAGGGATATGGAAAGGATAATCCTCGTTTTTGGATAGCTCATTATTCTCCAGAAAAACCAGATGAGGCCTTAGATGCTGCCATAGTCCTGGTACTTGCTGATCTGACTTTACTTGGACGACTTCTTTGATTCTGTTTCTATGAAAGCCTAGCTCTCCATGAGTTGGATGAGCTTCTCAGCAACTTCTTTGCTTATGTAGAAGCCTGCCCTAGCCAACCTATCAACGCCCAAAAACGTCAGAAAGTTGTTGAGCCCTACAGGCTCGGCGGCCTTCTGTAGGCTTCTGAATCTGATAAAGGAAACTTGTCTTTTGCCTTTAACAAGGTCTAGGTACTCCTCCTCAGAGCTTAGAACGGATTCATCACCATACTTCTTCCACAATTCTTCCGCATCCCCAACTTTACGTTCCACAAACTCCGCATAACCAGAAACTTCAGCCACAGGTTTTGTCACATAAAAGAAAATCAGGGAAGTACTCTTAGGAGGCGCTGCTCCTCCGCGGACGTATGAGTGCATCTGCTTTCCGCGATGAAGGTTACCGAGGAATGCACGCCACCATCTATCCCTAATCATCATGACAAAAGCGTACCTTTCCCCCATTTGACCACCTCCTGTTGGTATGCACTTTTAGCATTAAAAATTTTCCATGGGCACTTCATCCTACTACTCCTTGGTCCACACCCGATCAAGCAGATTGCATGCATGCACAAATGCAAATGAATCTTGGGAACCTTGGCTTCTGGGAAAAATCGCGAGAGTTTAAACGGTGCTTGGGGCAGTTTCATGGTAGCCCGGCGTAGGTTCAAATATCCGTTTAAATTATCGGTTTTTGACTGATTGAAGATTCGTGGTTCGCTTATACAATCTCGCTAGACGTTACGTATTTAAGGTTTGACTTCCACTTATTTCAATTGGTTTCCTGACATGAAGTCTGTGCTTGTCATCAAGGGCGAAGAAGTTTATGAGCAAAACAAGGGAAGACTGGAAAAGGCTCATCTAGGAAAGATAGTGGCGATTGAAATCGAGTCTGGAACTATCGCTGGAATCGGCTCAACCCTAGACGAAGCCTATGAAAAAGCCATAAAAAAATACCCAGACAGAAAGTTCTATTTTAGAAAAGTTGGACCCCAACCAGCTCCAACATACCTTTTCTAGGCTGAAAACTCATGAAAGCGGCATACAAAAACGACATGCCAATAGTGAAACTGAAGGTCAAGGGCTCCAAAGGACAAGCCGAATACGATGCCTACTTAGACACTGGTGCAGGAAGGACACTAATCCCAGAAAAAGACGCCAAAAAATTGGGCTTACCGTACGCTGGAGACACAACAGTAATAACTGGAAGCGGCAAAGACACCATCAAGCTCTATCGGGCCCAGATTGAATTCTTAGGCAAAGAGTTCCACATTCTGATCTTTGGAAGAGACCTACCCAAGCAAGCACAAATCAAAGCTATGATCGGAAGAGACATCCTAGACAAATACAAGGCATGCTTTGACGGGGTCAAAAAGGAAATAGAGATAACCTAACCCTCCCACCGTCGCCAAAACGATATCATACGCGCGCGTATAGGTTCAAATATCGGTTCAAAATATTCGAGTTTTACTTCTGCTTTATGCTATTGACAACGACTCCAGAAGTAAAATCATTCTATTTTCATTTTGAGTCATAATAAAAGCGTAGTCCTTGTTCTAGTTAGCTAAGCTCTTTTTGACTTTAACTTGGACATCGCCCCAGAATTTTCCGTTTCTATTCCACTTAATCGAGGGTAAACCTCTAAAAGTCTCTATGACGTAACCTTTTGGAATTGCAGACAAGATTTTCCACCCTTTTGGAAAAACTATGCGTTGCACATGTTGTGTGTTCCAAGCAAAGTTGCTATAATATCCATCTTCTTTCAAGGTTTCCCTAGTTGATTCTCCATCGATGATGGTTTCTAATTCAAATTTCTCTTCTACATGCGCATCCTCAAATAATGCGTGGTAGAAGTACTCTTCTTCTCTGTCTTCAGCAATGATTCCTCTAACTTTTTCTCCTTTTATGGAAAGTGCGTGGGGCTTAAAGAGTGAACTGAAGATTTCGACCTTGGTCAAGGTATCCATGTTTCCAACAACATCATCGCCTATCAAAACTTCTTCGCGTACTACAAGTCTCTTGACACCCTTCTCTCCAATTAATTCCGTCCACTCAACAAATGGCCATGAAGTTTTGACCATGAAATTACCACCTACTAAACAGAAGTTGAGTAGCAATAATTAATAAGAATTTATCTGCTGGGTGAAATTGTATTCATCAAAATAACAGATTATTCCTAAGGTGAACACCGATAATTTGAACAGTGCCCTGACTAGGGTTTATTGGTAGCCGAATTAGGTTTAAATACGGTTTAAAATATCAGGTTAAGAGACGGTTCTTTCTCCTTTTTGAAAAGTATCCATGGAATGAGCTTAAAATCAAATTTTAAAAGCAATACACAGAATAGTTTTAAACTTTATTAATGATTGATCTAAGAGTTGAAAGATTTCGAATCTTAAAATCAGGGTCCACGAGATCTGGTTTTGTTCTATTTGGCCCTCTCATCAGCCGAATACTGAATATTCCCAAATCTTTGGCTGCTTGAATATCTGTTCTTGGATTATCTCCAACCATGATCACTTGTTCAGGCGCGAGTCTGAGACGTTTGAGAGCTAGATTAAAAATCCTAGGGTCTGGCTTCTGGAAACCAATGTCAATCGAAGCAACCTTCGTGTCGAAGAATCTGTCCATGTTTAGTCTTCTAAGAACGGGATTCATACCTCCACCCCAGATATTGGCGACTATACCCATTTTGAATCCCATAATTTTCAAATACCTCAATAGTTCACTTGCTCCTTTCCGAGGATAAGCGTCCCGGACATATGGCTCCCACCACCCATTAATTATCTCTTTCAAGTCTTCTTGATTCCAGTTCCTGATTCCCAGACACGAGAAGACTTCCTTAAACTCCTCATCCATGCCCAATACATGATCTGCTTGGTGTGAGAGGTTATCCATCAAGCTTTGAATTCTTGAAGCTTCCATGGAAATCCCGAGTTTTTGGAGAACTTTCTGTGCATTTCTGGCAGCAACCAAGTGATCTCTCTCGTAATGAGGGAACCACACCAGCGTATGACCATAATCAAACAGGATGCCTTTGAATTTTTTCATGATGTTTTCACTAGTACAATGAGTCTATATGAATTTACCCATTCGCCAAGTAACTGCATCTATCAAAAATCGAGAATTTGTACAGCGCCCTGACTAGGGGTTTCATGGTAGCCCGGGGGAGATTCGAACTCCCGTCAACGGGTTTCCCAAGATGGAAAG